>CAYNFM010000032.1:12219-34829 GCA_964396415.1 uncultured Treponemataceae bacterium
CGGACTCGCGAAAGGAAATCTCGAAAATAGCCGGGTCGATCACCAAGGCCGGCCTGTGGCAAACGTTGCCCTGGGCCTTCGGCTGACGCTTGCGCTAGGCCTTCGGCTAACGGGCGAGCTGAGCATCCTTTCTCGCCTTCTCGATCTTCTGCATATGGCGGTAGTAGGTAGTTTGCTTCTCGATCTCGGCGACGTCCATGGCCATTATCTTGTTTTCCACGAGTCGGATCTTGTTGTTCTCGAGGAGTTTATGCAACACGAGGGTACCCTCGTTCATGGGAAGGCCCACCATCCCGATGAGTTCCTTGGGCCCGAAGTCGAAGCCGTAGGATGAATTGGGCTTGAGCGGTACCCGGTTCTTCTCGAGCTGAATGAGGAGAGCGTCGTAGAGACGACCCAAGGGATCCGAAAGCAGAGTGTTGGCGAGCTGCTTGTATATGAACCAGATGCGTTCCGCCAGAAGAGTCGTAAGCCGCGTGACTATCTGGGCCTGAGACTGCACCATCCGCTCGAAATTGGCCTTGTTGACCGCGAGAAGATAGGCATCCTCGAAGGCGACCGCGTTGGCGGAACGCGGTTTGTTCTCGAGAAGGGCCATCTCGCCGAAGATGTCGCCTACTTTGAGTACTGCCAGGAGGACTTCGCTGTTATCGACGATCTTCGTTATCTTTACCGAGCCCTTTTGAATTATATATAGTTCCGAGCCCGGCATGCCTTCCGTAAAGACCATCGTATCCTTGGGATAGAAGCGATTGAACTCCTCGGTGGACCCATCGAGGTAGACCGCCTTGGAGTACGGCTTTATCTTGGTCAGCCGCTCCTTCGCCACCTCCACATGGGCGCCGTGCGGGCAATGCTTGAGATATTGATAATACGCGTAAAAAGCCTGGTTGTATTGGCTCTGCTTGGCATAATACTCGGCGACGCGGAAGAGATGGGAGGGGTCGGCCTCCGCAGTATTCTTAAGCGTCAGTCTGGTGAGAGCCTCGTCGAGGTAGCGCATGCGTTTCGAGAAGGCCATGATGATCTTCATCGCGACCGGAGTATTCTTCTCTATAAGAGGCCCATATTGATCCCTATGAACGGATATGAGCGTACAGTCGGTCACCGCCTGCGCAGTCTCGATATGGCTGTGGTTGGACATGGTGGAGACGACGCCGAAAGAGTCGCCGGGGCCGAGGACGTTACCACCCTCTTCCTCGACCACTTCGACTTCCTTCGCGATGCGCACCTTGCCCGATCGTATAATGAAGAAGCGGTCAGCGTTCTGCTTCCCCTCCACGATGATATATGAGTCCTTTTTGAAGTTGACGAACGAGAGCTGGAGCGGACTATCCATCGTGTTTCCTGGCAGTTCCTCGGTGGCCGACTTAGACTAAGTATAGAATCGGCCTCTACGCGCTGTCAATTAAAGGTTCAGTTACGAAATCGCTAAGTTACAAGATATCGCGAAAGAGCCGGTTCGCCGTGGAGAAATTCATAAAGAAATAGACTATTGAGAGGGGAATATTCATCGAAACCTCCCTTTTGCCTTGCAAATTCCATCCTTACTCACCAGCTCCATGGTCTCCGTAGTGCGATCATTCCATATATGTCTTTCCTATCGAGTAAATTACGGCAATGGGAAAGCTGCGCTCAGCTTCAAAACCCCCTCTTTGACCCCGGCGATGACCTTGGGCTCTCCCCTAGCCTTCAGGATATCCATGATAAAGCCGGCGATCCTTTCCATCTCCGCCGCACCCATGCCCCGCGTCGTCAGGGCCGGAGTACCGACGCGAATGCCCGAAGTAACGAAGGGACTCTTCTGGTCGAAGGGGATGCCGTTCTTGTTTACAGTGATGTTGGCCTCGTCGAGCCATTTTTCGCCTTCCTTCCCGCTTATCCCGAGATCGGTCAAGTCGACGAGCATCAGGTGGTTGTCGGTGCCGCCGGACACGATACGCGCGCCTCCGGCCGTAAGGGCGGCCGCCATGGCCTTGGCGTTCTTTACTACGTTCTGCATATAGGTCTTGAATTCGGGCGCCTGGGCTTCCTTGAGAGCCACGGCCTTTGCCGCGATAACGTGCATAAGCGGCCCGCCTTGAATTCCCGGCATTACCGAGCCGTCGATAAGCTCGGACCAAAGCTTGGGCCTGTCGCCTTTGGGAGTCATGACTCCGATGCTGTTTTCCCCGTCGGCTCCGACAAAAATCATGCCTCCGCGAGGTCCGCGAAGAGTCTTATGGGTAGTGGTAGTCGTGAAATGGGCGAGCTTGATGGGACTCGGATGCAATCCGGTCGCCACGAGCCCCGCGATATGCGCCATGTCGACCATGAGGAAGGCTCCCACCTCGTCGGCAACCTCCCTGAAGCGCTTGAAGTCGATTATGCGCGAATATGCCGATGCGCCCGCGACTATGATCTTGGGCTTGGCCTCGCGCGCCACTCGGGCCAGCTCCTCGTAATCTATCGTCTCGGTATCTCTGTTCACGCCGTAGGAAACGATATTGTAGAGGCGCCCTGAAAAGGAAACCGGCGATCCATGGGTGAGATGCCCGCCGTGCGAAAGATTCATCCCCAGGATGGTATCGCCCGGCTTGATGACGGCAAAATAGACACCCATGTTGGCCTGGCTTCCCGAGTGGGGCTGGGCGTTCGCGTGATCGGAGCCGAAAAGGGCCTTCGCCCTCTCGCGGGCCAGGTTTTCGGCCATGTCGACGAATTGACAACCGCCATAATAGCGTTTACCCGGGTAACCCTCGGCGTATTTGTTCGTGAGGACGGAGCCTGCGGCCTCCATCACGGCGCGCGAGCAATAGTTCTCGCTGGCGATAAGCTCCAGATTGTCGCTTTGCCTCGCGGATTCGAGCCGCATCGCTTCGAAAAGCTCGGGATCTTTCTGCTGAATGAGGGACATCGGGGCCTCCTATCGGGCTTTGCCGGGTGGAAGGATGCGGCATGATACCGGAAAAGGGGGCGTCGCCTCAATGACTTTCGGCTTACTTCCCCGACTTGTCGGTCGTTCCACCCGACTCTGGATTCGCGTCGCTCGCGCGCACCACCGATATTTCGAGTCGTATCGAAGACTTACCATTTGCGTCGAGGCCTAGGGGGAAGAAAAGCACGGTCTCTCCATAGTCGACCGAGAGGGATTCGATAGTCGTATGATAAGAAAGCCCGCCTTGCGGCGGTCTGACCCAGACTTGTCCTTGAGCTATGAGGGTGACCCCTTTGCCGTCATCCCGATCGAACGGGGTGATTTGGACGATGATGGCGACATTGGAGCCGACGAGCTTGAAGGGAGCCGGTGTCCCGGGCACCGTGTATTTGGAGCTTTCGGCTTCCCAGGGTTGCCCCTTATCGGTCCCGGTATTGGTACTAGCCCCCGTTCCAGGCGTGGTCCCGGAAATCGCCCCTGGCGCAGGTCCGGGAACGGTTCCGGGCGTCGACGCGGACGTCGGTCCAGATGCGGTCCCTGGCGCCGTCTCGGGTGCGGATCCGGGCAGGGTTCCCGATCCAAGGCTTGTCGTCGTCGTAGCGGAGTCGGGAACTACGGCGGGCACGATCGCGGTGACGCGAACAATGAGAGCCTTGTCCTTTAATGCGTCGGGAATGTCTTGAGCGCTGATGGGGAAGGAATGGGCCGCGAGTCCGGCCGATACCAAAAAGACCAAGGCCTGTCTCAAGGCGAGCTTCCTCCGACCGGCATCCCCTTCACGATTTGGCCGGAACGCATTATGACGGGCTTCCCGGCGCTGCCGAAGGTCGTCTCGTCGGGCAACTTGATGGTCAAGGTCACCTGGCCGCCCTGGGCGTCGAGATAGCGCAGGAGTTGGTCCATGCTCGCGGCTTGGGCCCGCGGCTGCGAGGCCGGAGGAGCGATCTCGCCCGAGGCGACTGCCTGTATCGCCGCGCCGCCCTTGCCCGGCCTAAGCGCAAGAAGGGCTGTGGCCCCTGCGAGGAGAATGACGAGCATGGCGGCGGCCGCGGCCAAAGGCAGCGGTAGGCTGACCGAGCTGCGCCAGGCCTTTCTAGAGGCGACGAGGACTTTCCCATCGCTAGCGGACGTTTCCGGATCGCCGTCGGCCGGCAGACGATCGAGCAGGGCATCGAGCCGAGCGCGTCCCCGAGCGAGGGCGGCGGCTTCGTCGGCGAGGGGTTCGGCCCTGAGCCTGTCGCCGAGGGCGGCATAGCCGGAAGCGAGAGAGGCGCATTCCCCGCATGAAGCCAAATGCTCTTCGATCCGCTCGCGCCATGGGATTGGCACCTCGCCGTCCACGAAGGCAGAGATGAGATCGCGGTCAGGACACATCCTTGGAACCCTCCCGGAGCTTATTGAACAAAGCCTCGCGCGCCCGGAAGGCTCGGACCTTCACGTTGCCCTCGCTGATCCCCAGCGCGCGCCCAATCTCCTTATAACTCAAACCGCCGTACTCCTTGAGGACGAGCACCGCCTTGAGCCCCTCGGGCAGGGACTCGAGCCCCCGCTTGAGTTCCTCGGAGGACTCGGTCCTCAATACCACCTCGTCGGCGCCCCCGACGCTTTCCTTCTCGCCCCGCCACCAGCGCTCATATGCCCTGGTCTCGCGACCCTTGCGCTTCGCGTAGTTGAGAGCGCCGTTCTTGGTTACCCGGATGAGCCAGAACTTGGCATCGTCCATCGTCGGGAAGGATATGCGCTTCTCGACAAGGCGCACGAAGGCATCATGAACTATATCCTCCCCAGCCTCGGAGCTGCCAGCGATACGCGCCGCGATTCGGAGGAGGAGGGGCGCGGCCGCGTCGTAGAGACGGCGAAGGTCTTCGGGCCCGGGCGGCCCGATACTTGAAAACAATGCCGTATCCTCCGGGTTACGACCGTGCCCACCGGAGACTCATCCGAGTCTCCAGGTCGTGCCGTCGGGTCCGTCCTCCAGGAGGATGCCCTTGCTTTTGAGTTCGGACCTGATCGCGTCGGCGCGGGCCCAGTCTTTCACCTTCTTCGCCGCGCCGCGCTCGGCGACGAGCCGGTCGATCTGACCGGCGAGCTCGCTATTGACCGCGACAGCCTCCGCGCGCCTGGACTCGGACAGGCCCAATCCCAGGACCCCGTCCATTTTACCGGCAACCGATAGCGCTTCGCCAGCGGGTACTTCGTTGTCTCGCAAAAGGCCCCAGAGCTCCGCGAGGGCGCGCGGCGTGGCGAGGTCCTGGCAGAGATGGCCGGTAAAGGCCGCGAGATAGGCGCCGGCCTTCCCGCCTAAAGGGTCGATGGCCGGGGCGGCGCCGGACTTTTCCTTGAGGGCGATGACCCGCTCGACCAAGGATCTCCTCGAGGCCTTGGCCGAATCGAGAGCCTCGAAGGAGAATTGGAGTTGGGAGCGATAATGGGCGCCCAGGAGGAAGTACCTATAGTCGAGCGCTTCGTAACCGGCGTCCACGAGGCTCTGGAGCGTAAGAAAGCCGTTTTTCGATTTGGCCATCTTGGAGCCGGAAGTGACTAGGAATTCATTGTGAAGCCAATAATTAACCCATTTTTTACCGGTAGCGCCCTCGGACTGGGCTATCTCGTTAGTATGATGGACGGGGATGTGATCTATGCCGCCCGCGTGGATGTCGAACTGATCGCCGAGGTACTTCATGCTCATGGCCGAGCATTCGATGTGCCAGCCCGGATAACCTCGGCCCCAGGGGCTCTCCCAGACCATGGCCTGGTGCTCGAACTTGGATTTCGTGAACCAAAGGGCGAAGTCGGCCGGATTGCGCTTATTGCGATCCACTTCGATTCGGGCTCCCGCCTTCAGGTCTTCGAGCTTGAGAAGGGCCAGCTGGCCATAGCTCGGGAATTTGCTCACGTCGAAATAGAGGTTGCCGCCGGCAAGGTAGGTAAAGCCTCTTTCCTCGATCCTGCGGATGAGGGCGATCATATCGTCGATGTGCTCCGTGGCCCTGCAGACTACATCGGGCACCACGATATTAAGACGCGCGGCATCCGTGAAGAAGGCCTCGGTATAGAAGGCCGCGATTTCAAGGACGCTCTTGCCCCTCTCCTTGGCGCTCTTGACCATCTTGTCCTCGCCCGACTCGTCGGCATCGTCGCCGGAAAGATGGCCGACATCCGTTATGTTCATTACGTGCTTCACCTCGTAGCCGAGGAAGCGGAGTGCGCGGACGAGAATATCGTCGAAGACGTAGGCGCGGAGGTTGCCGATATGCGCGTAGTTGTATACCGTGGGGCCGCAGCCGTAGAAGCCGACCTTGCCCGGCCGCAAGGGTTTGAACTCCTGGAGCTCGCGGCCGAGGGTGTTGTACAGACGAAGCGCGGGCATGGACTGCCTCCAGGTGCGGCGAGTAAGATCGATACATGCCCACACTAAGAGACTTCATGCAAAAAATCAATATAAGGGCCGAGATCAGATGGGACGAGCCCATGGCCCTCCACACCAGCTTTCGGATCGGCGGCCCCGCCGAGCTCTTCGTCCGCCCCGAGGACGCTTCCTCGGCCGTCGCCCTGGAAAGCGCCGCTTGGGCCGAGGGCATCCCCCTCTTCATACTGGGTGGAGGGGCGAACATACTCGTCGGCGGCAAGGGAATTCGCGGTATCGTCCTGGATACCTCGCGGTTGCGGTCGGTACGGATCGAGGCCGCGGACGATCCGGCGATCGCGATCCTCATCGCGGGCGCCGGCCTCTCGACGGACGAGCTCTGTCTCGATGCCTTGGCCAAGGGCTTGGCCGGCCTCGAGGACTTCGCGGGCATGCCCGGCTCGGTCGGTGGCGCGGTCTTCATGAACGCGCGCTGCTACGAGCGCGAGGTATCGCAGGTCCTCGCGTGGGCGCTTTCCGCGCGCGCCGGAGGCTGCGCGTCGCGACATCCGATCGCCGCGGCCGAGTGGTCTTACAAGCGCTCGCCCTACCAGCGGGGCGGCGTCCGAGCGGACGAGCTCGTCCTCGAGGCCGCGTTCCGATTGACGAGGATGAAGGATGCGACGGCGGCGCGCGTCGCGCGAATCATGCGCGAGAGGCTGGCCGATCGCGAAGCCAAGGGCCATTTTCGCCTGCCCTCGGCCGGCTCCGTCTTCAAGAACGACCGACGCCTCGGAGTGCCTACGGGCAAGCTCCTCGACGGCCTCGGGCTTCGCGGCAGGCGCGTAGGCGATGCCCTGGTGTCGCCGTGGCACGCCAATATCTTCGTCAACTCCGGGCATGCCGCGGCCGCCGACATGCGCGCGCTCATCGAGCTGGCGCAGCGCGAGGCCCTCGAAAAGCTCGGCGTCGAGCTCGAGAGCGAAGTGTTGATGGTAGGGGAGTTCTGAAGGGAGGGGCGGGCGGCCGCCTCGGCCGGAAGAAATCGGTATTCGACTTGCGGGCTCGCGATATCCGCCCTAAATTGAAAGCGTGCATATCACCCTTCCCCTGACCGATCCCGCGGGCGCCTTCGCGGTGATGCTCGCGGTAATCCTCGCGGCGACGTTCCTGGCGGAACGGGTAAAGCTGCCTGGGATCGCAGGCCTGGCCCTTGTCGGCATCCTCGTCGGGCCTTATGCCCTCGATCTGATCGCCGAGAATTCGGCAATCGAGTTCCTGGGCTCGATGGGAATCATGTTCGTCTTCTTCTCCGCCGGCGCCGAGCTGGATCTCGCAAGGCAAAGGCGCGAGCCGAAATCGACACCGATCTTCTATGCCTTCACGTTCGGCCTGCCCTTCGCCCTGGGCCTGGCGACGGGCCTCTCCATCTTCGCCATGGGGATGCCCTCGGCTCTTATCCTAGGCTGCCTATTCTCCTTCTATGCTCTCGTTCCCCACGCCCTATTCGCGAGGTTTGGCGTCGCGAGACAGCGCCCGGCGATCGCGGCGGCGAGCGCCGTGCTCCCGACGGACGCGACCGCCATAGGCATCCTCGCCGTCGTGGCGCGCGTTTCGCAGGGAGGCGGCGATTGGCTCGGTTGGGCGAGGGCGGCAGGAGCCGCCCTCGCCTGGGCCTTGCTTACCGTCCTTCTCGTTCCGAAGGCGGCGGAGCTTTTCTTCCGCAAGGCGAAGGGCGACGGGACCATGGAGTTCGTCTTCGTGCTCGCCGTGGCCTTCGTCTGCGCCTTCGCTTCGCGCCTCGCCGGCCTCGAGCCCTTCGTCGGCGCCTTCGTCGCGGGACTTCTCCTCAATCGCTTCATCCCCGCGTCGGGCATCGCGATGAACCGCCTGCGCTTCGCCGGCGACTCGCTCTTCGTGCCCTTTCTCATGATCTACGCCGGCCTGCTCGCCAAGCCGGGAGCCGCATGGGGAAGCCTCAGCGCCATCGGCCCCCTTATCGCGATGACCGTCCTCGCCGTCGTCTCGAAGTGGCTCGCCGCGAACGGCGCGGGACGCGTCCTCGGCTACGGGAAGGACGAGCGTCGCATGCTCTTCGGCCTTTCGGTCAATCGCTCGCCGGCTATGATCGCGACGGCGATCATAGGCTTCAAGCTCGGCCTCTTCGGCCAGCCGGTGCTCGATGGGGCGATATTCCTCATACTGGCGAGCGGCCTCGTCGGCACGCTGGAGGCGAGACGGTCGGGCAAGCGGCTCGCGGCCGTGCGGGGGGAGCGGCAAGGGACGACGGGCCGAGCCCCGGAGCGCGTCCTCGTCGCGATATCCAATCCTTCCTCCATTCACGACTTGGTCGCCTTCGCCTTCCTCATGCGGAACAGGCGAAGTTCAGAACCCGTATACCCGGTCGCGATCGTTCCCGAGTCGGCCGACATGGGGCTCGGGATAGCCGACGCCGAAGACGGCCTCGCCCAGGCCGTCGTTCAAGGCGTATCCGCCGGCGTCCCGGTAATCCCCGCGACGCGAGTCAGCATGCGCGTCTCGGAAGGCATCATGCAGGCCGCGTTGGAGGATCGGGCCGAGGCGGTCATCCTCGGTTGGAACAGGGCTCCGAAGCTTTCGCAGGCCTTCTTCGGCAGCTCGATCGATCAAGTCGTCCGTGATGCTCCGGAACTCGTGGTGGTCGCGAGGATAACGAGCCCGCCGGGCAAGGTCTCTCAGGTCAGCCTCGTCCTTCCGCCCCTGATAGAGCGCCATCCCGGTTTTGGGCGCGGCATGGCCTATCTCGACAACTTCGTTTCGCAGACGGGCTCGAGGCTGACGATCTATACCCAGAAGCCCGACGGACCCGCGGTGAGCACCGCGATGGCCGCGCATCGCTCCCGCCCCCGGTCGCAGATCGTCGAGCTTGAATCCTGGAAATCCGTCGGCGCGACATTGGCTCCCAGGGGCCAGGGAAGCCAGGTCTTCGTGCTCTTCAGCGCGAGGCCCGGCGAAGCCGCGTGGCATCCTGCCGTCGAGAAGCTACCCCACCGCCTGGGAGAGGAGAGACCGGACATCGGCCTCCTCCTCTTCTACCTGCCGGTCGGCGCGGAAGGACCCGAGACCGACTCCGCGCTGCGCTCGAACCGAGCGAGCGATATCCTCGAGCGGGCCTTCGCCGAGGGCAGGGTCATGCGGAAGATGAGCGAGACTTCGATCAACGACGCGATTCGGGAGCTTTTACGCATGCATTTCGACGATGACCGCAGGACCTTGGGGCGCCTTTCGACTCTTTTCACCGGCATAGCGCAGAGACAGCCCATCGAGCTCGAGCCCGGCGTCCTCCTCCTTCACGCCCACGTGGAGGAAGCCGAGGAACCCCTCCTTTTCTTCGGCGCGAGACCGGAGGGACTACCCCTGCTTTCCCTCGAGACACCCGCGCGCCTCATCGTCCTCCTCTGCGCGCCCGTATCGCAAAGCCCCGAGGAGCACCTGAGGGTCCTGGGAGAGATAGCCAGGCTCCTGAAGGACGGCCGGATAGCCGAGCGCCTCGGCCTCGGGGAGGAAGGCCGAAGCTGATGGGCTCCGGCCGGTTTCGCGTAACGCTTTCCTCCGGGAAATCTACTGCGCCGCGGTCGGCGCCGCCGCGGGAGGCTGATTCCTTATCAGGATGAACTCGACGCGCCTGTTCTTCCAGCGGTTCTGCGCGTCCTTGAAGTCGACTACGGGCTCGCTCGAGCCCATACCCGCGGTGCTGAGGCGTTTCGGGTCGACGCCGTCGCCGGTCAGGAGCTTCTTTACGAGCTCGGCGCGGCCCGTCGAGAGGGGGATGAGCTCCTTGGTCTCCTCGCTCGCTACGGCAGCCGCGCCGGAGCCTTCGATCTTGCCGACGCTGTTCGCGTGACCCTCGATGAGGATCGCGTAATCCTTGAATTTGTTCAGTATTTGAGCGATGCGCTGTATGACCTTGTTGTTGTTCGCGACCGTATCGGCGTCGAGACCGTCGAAGTCGGCTCCGTTGGCCCTGAAGACGATGGAGGGCACCCTTATCTTGAGCTTGTCGCCGTCGCGGATGACGAGGACGTCGACGGAAATCGCGCCTTGCACCTTATCGGAATTTCCCAAGACATCGGTGACCGTGAAGACGAAGGGATAATCCGTCGCGGACTCGACCAGCTCGCCTTCGTCGGAACGGCCGTCCCACACGATGGTTTTCGCGGGACTGCCGGTTCCACTCCAGGATTTGAAGATGCGGTCGCCCGGCGTGGAGCCCGGGGCGGCTCCTTCCACCACCGCGACCTCGTGGATCTGCAGGCTCCATTGGGCAATGTCGGCGGGGCTGGAGACGTCGAGGCCTATGGTCAGGTCGTTGTTGTTGCTGTCGTTATCCGGGCTGAATGGCTGGGGAGTCAGGCTCACCTGGGCTTTCGGAGGCGCCGTGTCTACGAGGATCTTGGCCGTCCGGGCCTCGGCGTGATCGCCCTTCAGGTAATCGACCGAGAAGAACCCTGTGTAATAGCCGTCGACCACGGCCCCCGAGGTATCGTGACCGTCCCAGACGATCGTGTTGGGCACATCGTTGCCCTTTCCCCCGAAGACGCTCTTCTCGATCCCGTCCTTGTCCACCACGGCGAAATGCCAGGTATCGATGCCCTCGCGGAGCTTGACTATGAGGTGGAAGGTCTCCGTGTCTTTGATGCCGTCTCCGTTGGGCGATATGCCCATGTCGTCGGCTGTGACGAAGACCTGCACCGGGCGCTGGTCGACGACGACCGAGGGAACGGAGCCCGAGCCCTTGTTGCCCGCGGCGTCTACGGAGACGACATCGTACCGATAGGAGCCGTCGGGAACAGTATTGCCCGCATCGTCGGTGCCGTCCCAGACGAAGTCGGAGGCCTCGCCCTTCCAGCTCCAGGTCCTGACCTGCTTGCCGTCCGGCCCGGTGAGGAAGCCCGTCCAGTCGTCGCCGGGGACCGACTTCTGGGAGAAGCGCACGACGCGGATCCTGCTCGCCTCGTTGGGCGAGAAGAGCAGCGGCGCGGCGCTCACCGCGATCGAGGGGGCGACCGTACGGAGGAGAATTCCTGGCGTGGCGGCGTCGGCGGCGTCGCCGTTGAGGTAGGAAACGGCGAGAGTCGCCGAGTAGCGGCCGTCCGGGACCCTGCTCCCCGCGTCGGCGCGGCCGTCCCAAACGAAAGTCGCGGGCACGCCCCGGTCGTCCTTCCATGAACGGACGGCCGGGCCGACCGGCGCTCCCGTCGCATCGAGGGCGACGATCGAGAGCTCGTAGGACCGGACCTTGTCGTTGGAGAGCACTTGCGCCGTCAGCGTCAATCTATCCTTCGCGCTGCCCGGCAGGGGGCTGAAGGCCTTGAGGTCGGCGATAAGGCGCACAGCCTTCTTGGCGGTATCGATCGAGACCGAGACCGGCGTCGAGGCGAAGGGATTGCCGGCGCCGTCGAGGGCCCTGAGGACATATGAGTAGACCCCGTCTTGGACCGGCTTGCCCGCATCGTCGGTACCGTCCCACTCGACGTCGGGATCAGGCAGGGGCGAGAAGGAGAATCTACGCAGGACTCTACCGTCGGGCCCGCTGACCTCTCCTGTCCAATTGGCGTTCTTTACGCCTTTCTCGAGGAAATGGACGCTGTTCTGGCCGAGAGAGCCGGCCGGATTGAAGGCCGGCCTGTCGGCCCGTACGGTTCCCGAAGGCGGAGTTATATCGAGCGTGAAATTAGGCGAGCTCGCCTGGGGACTGTAGCCGTTGAGATAGGTAACGGACAGGAGAGCCTGATACTGGCCCTCGGGCAGGACTTTGAGCGAAGCTTGGTCGCGGCCGTCGAAGGGCACGCGGTCCTTGAGGGAGGCGCCGTCCTGACCCGTCTGGGACCAAACCTCGCGCTTGGTCTTGTCGAGGACCGAGAGCTTCCAGCCCACTATACCCGTCTTGATCGGGACGCTGGGGAAGAGGCTTACGACCTTTTTAAGACTGTTGACGCTGGGACTGAAGGCCGCCAGGTCTATTACGAGGCCGATCGGCGGCTGCTGGGTATCGACGATGATGTTGTCGAATCGCTTCGAGACGGAATTGCCGGCCCTGTCGGTGGCCGAGATCGAGAACGAATAAACGCCGTCGGGAACGACCTTGCCTTCATCGCCCTTGCCGTCCCATATCCAATCCGCAGGGGCCGAGTTCTCGAACTTGAGGGTTCTGATCGTCTTCCCCAAGGTATCCGTCACTCGGGCCGTCCAAAGGTCCTCGACCGAGCCCGAGAGCTTAATAAGGAGGGTCTCCTTGCTGCTGTTGCCGTCCGGGCTGAAGATTGCGGGATTTTCGGGAACGGCGATCTGGACCGTGGGCGCGGCGACTTTCACGACAATGGGGAAGGGCCCGACGCTCCCGCGATAGCCGTTGTCGTTGACGGCCTCGATGGTGGCCGAATAGGCGCCATCGGGCGCGACTTTTCCGGCATCGGTCACGCCGTTCCAGACGAGCTTGTCCGGTATGGGAACGCCCTTCTTCACGTAGGTCAGGCGATCCATGAAGCCCTTGAGGCCCTCCGTCTCGGGCCTGGATTCCTTGTTGAAGATCTTGCGGACCACGTTTCCCTTGTCGTCGGCGATGCTGAGGGTCCAACCGACGACGTAACGCCGATCGGTAATCTTGACGGGAATGTCGAGCGTGTCTTGAATCCCGTCGTTGTTCGGCGATATGTAGGCCGGACCCCACTTCGAGGCCGGGAAGGACGCGACGATCTTGGGAGGCGAATTGTCGATGATGCCGAGGGGCATGGTCACGCCCCCGGAAAGCGCCCAGACGCCTCCATACAAGGGCGCGGCGGCGACGGCCGGCTGAAGCTCGGCCTGGTCCCAGCCCTCTTTGGCGAGAGGAGAGTCGGGAGCGCTCGCCCGCTTGAGAGGTATATCGGCCATGAGCCCGAAGGCGGGCAGGAGGCTCCTGTTCGTACCTCTGCCGAGCTCGAGCAGGTCCTGATCCCAATTCGCGCGGAAGGTGACGATGCCGCGATAAGAGACGCTCGTGGAGAATCCGAAGCCCAGGTCCTGGAAGCTCGGCAGCGAGAAGTCGGCGCCGAGGCCTATCTTCCAGTCCTTAGTACGCACGAGGTCGGCCCGCAATCCGCCCGATAGCGCGATGGGATCGATGGCGTCGCTATAGGACTTGCCGATGCCCGAAAGGACGGCGCCCCAGCGCAGATCCTTGAGGACGCCGCGATCGCCGAGTAGCTGCATGACCCCGAGGTCCAGGCCCGCGCCCCAGCCATTGTCGCCAAAGGTAAGGTCGAGGGCGCTGCCGACGAAGAAGTCGGGATAGAGGTCCTTGGCTATGCCTCCGCGGAGGCTTCCGACCGTACCGAAGGGAAGGGAAGTCATCGAGGGAGGCGTGGTGACGAATTCTCCCGAGGCGCTCCAGACCGCATAGGGCTCCGGGATGGAAAGACCGAGGGACCCGGCGCCTCCGAAGCCTTGCGACTGGCCGTCGACAGCCGCTCCGAAATCGCTCAGGGCCGTGAAGCCGGCGTCCAGGACGACGCGTTGCTGGGCCGCCGAGGCGGCCGGATTCTCCCTGTCTGCCCAGGGAGCGTCGAGTGCCGTAACCGAGGAGCCGTAGCCGAGGGCTTGGGCCGAGCCGAGGATGGGAAAGAGGGAGGCTCCGGCCGGCGGATCGTACGCGAAAGCGGTCGACGCCCCTATCGCAACGGAAAGCGCGATCGCGTAGGCGGTCTTTCGGCACTTCGGCATTTTCCCCTCCTCGGTACTTGTTCCTGCGGAAATGGACATCCTTAAAATAACTCCGACCCGGTTCGGTGACTACTATTCGGCCGATTTTACTGGTATATGATGAGACGCGGGGACGGGTCCAGGGCGAGAACCTCAGCGGGGAGAAGGAGGGGATCGTCATAGCCGGCGCCTTCTATGTCCGTCTTGAAAAAGAGCTTGAAGCCCTTGATAGGCATATTGGCGGCCTTGGCGTTGGACGAATAGCTCCAGCGCTTGAGGGCCGGCGGGCCGAATCCGTCGGCCGTGTGAATGAGGAGGACGCCGTCGTAATCTGCCCTCACCTTCTCCCGGTCCGCTATCATCCTTCCCTGGAATTGGTGGACGATGAGCATCTTCTCGCCCGGTATGTCCTCGGCCTGCATATAGTCGCTCAT
Organism: uncultured Treponemataceae bacterium; assembly: GCA_964396415.1. Lineage (GTDB taxonomy): Bacteria > Spirochaetota > Spirochaetia > Treponematales > Rectinemataceae > UBA1306. The sequence continues at coordinate 26,636 of CAYNFM010000032.1, forward strand.
CGCCTGCTCGGCGGCGTTGATCTCGTCGGCGCTCACGGCGCCGATGACCTTCATGGGGGATTCGGTCCTCCACTCAGGGTCGAGCGCGATATGCACGTTAGGATATTTGAGCCACGGGAGGAGCCTTTTCATGGCGTCGGCGACGGGGTACCTCCCGATCTGATGATCGACGAATACGAGCCAGCCCCGCTGGCGGGCGAATTCTATATAGTCCTGAACGACGGAATCCTTCAGATAGCCGATCTCGCCGCCCGGCCAGCAGGTTCCGTATATTAAATAGAAGGCCGGAACGACGCCCTCCCGCCCGTTTTGATCTTCGTAGAGCTTCGCGTAGGCCTCGAGGATCTTGGCGAGGTCCTCCTTGGGGTATTCTCCCAGGATGCCCATGCGCCGGGAATCGGGCTTGCCGTAGAAAGCCAGGATCAGATTGTTGGCGAGCGCGGGAATCAAGGCGGCGTCGCCTGCCTTCCCGGTCTCGCCGGCGGGGAAGGCAGGCAGATCGAGGCGCCTCGACCCGGCATCCGGCGCTTCCTCGGGCCGATACAGGGCCGGGAACCAACGGCAGCGACCTCCGCTCGGGCGAGGCTCCGCCGATCCATAGGTCGTCGGCCTCGAGTAGGATGCCGGCACCGAGTAGGCGGCCGGCTTCGCGATTTCTCGAGCCGAAAGGCCTTCGACCCGAGGGCCGAGCGTCGATGCGCCGAGCGCCAGGGCCCCCGATGCGGCCCCGATGAGGACGAGAAGGATGGGATGCAGCGAAAAGCGGAAGGGACTCATGAAGAGACTCCAGTGTGCGACGCTAGTTGTCGTTTTCGAGTATCGGCGCGGCGCCCATGGGACTGAAGTGCCGAGTCCCGTCCGCCGAGAATGAAGCAGGATGAAAAGACGCTCGATCGCCGCCGCTCTCCTCCTCGCCTGTGCCTACGTCGGCGCGCAGCCCGAGGAGCCCTCCCCCTTCGACGGCTTCCCCGAGAGCGCCGATATTCGGTCGACCTATTGGTCGAGCTTCTTTTCCGCCCCCGAGCAGGAGCTCCGGGGCCGCGGCCCCGCGATCGCGAGCAACGATTACGGCTCCTTCAGGCTCTCGGTCGCGCGATCGGGGGGCTATTTCTATGCCATGGTCACGACCCTGGAATCGAAAGGCGCGACGCCTCTGTATGCCCGCGGAAGCTGGATACTCAAGCGCTCCTCTCCCGACGGCGTACCGATCCAGGCGAAGGTATTCCTGCGCAGCGATCCCGGAACCTTCGTGCGCATATATCCCGACGGAGATCGCTGCAAGCTCGACCTGGTCGCCTACGGAGGAGTGCTCGATCATAACGTGCCTTTGCCGGTCCCCTTCGAGCGCGCCTTCGCCTCCACGATGGCCGAAATAGCCTCATGGACGGAGGATCTGATCGATTGGAGTCTCTTCGCGCCGAGCCCGGGGCTCTACCGGGCAGTCCGCGCCTTTGTCTCCGAGACGAGGCGCCGCCTGCCCTCCCTCCGCTACGGCGACGACGGGGCCCTCGACGCTCGGGGCGAGCCCGTCTACATCGCCACGGGCATGCCTCAGGCCTCTCCGACGGGTCTCAACTGCTCGGGCTTCGCCGCATGGGTCGCAGACGGCTTCTACCGCCCCTTGACCGGCCGCCTCCTCGACCCGGAGCTCCTGGCCTCGAGGCGCCTCGAGACGCGGGCCACGCCCGCGGCCGCCCGCTACGAGACCGACCTCGACCCCTTCTTCGGCCTCGACTGGACCAGGAACATCGCCAAGGCACTCCTCGACGCGCGCTATCCTTCGCGGGACCACGGCCTCGCCGAGGCGGACGTACGGATATCTCCCTTCGCCCTCGCGGCCCCCGGCGGCGCGCCGGATACCGGAGCCTCCGGCTCGAGGTCGGCGGTGAACGGGAGCTCGGCCTACCTCGACTACCCCGCCTACCAGCCCGACCTCGGCTACGAGACGAGGGGACTCAAGGCCCTGCTCTACGTCCTCGCGGTGCGCCATCCCGGCTCCATCTACCTGGCAAGCCTTTCGCGCAAGGCGGGCGGGGCCCTCGCCGGCCTTTCCCGCCATTATCACGTCGCGGTTCTCGCCCCCTATTTCGAGGAATCGGGCGAATTCAGGATAGCGGTATTCGAGAGCGACGCGGAGACGAGTGTCGAGGCGATAATGGCCCGCGCTCCCAAGGACTTCGTGCACCTCGAGAGGATGGAGGTCGGCCCCGACTACGACCCGCCTCCGCTGCCGGACGCGGCCAAGCCGCTATAGCCTTTCGCTCGGCCTTTACGCGATACTCCCCCCATGCGAATAGTCTTCCTCGGTTCGGGCACCAGCTTCGGCGTACCCGTCATCGGCTGCTCCTGCCCTGTCTGCGCCTCGCGCGACCCGCGCGATAGGCGATACAGAGCCTCCATCCTGATCCAATCGGGCGGTTCCTCCGTCGTCGTGGACTCGGGCCCCGAGTTCCGCCTGCAGGCCCTGCGCGCGGGGATATCGCGCCTCGATGCCCTCCTCCTCACCCACGCTCACGCCGACCATATCGCCGGCCTCGACGACGTGCGGCCCCTGACGCAGGACGACGTCCTCCCCGTCTACGGGAACGCCGAGACCCTCGCCGAGACGAAGGAACGCTTCGCATACGTATTCCGCGATACCCAGGCCGGGGGCGGCAAGCCTCGCATCGAGCTCAGGCTCGCCGAAGGCCAGGTGAAGGTCGGCGGGATGCGTCTCGTCCCCGTGCCGATCCTTCACGGCGCCTTGCCGATACTCGGTTGGAGGATCGGGGCCTTCGCCTATATCACCGACTGCTCGGGCCTGCCCGACGACTCCCTCTCCCTCCTCGAGGGGGTCGAGGACCTCGTGATCAACGGCCTCCGCCGCGAGCCGCACGCGACCCACTTCAGCCTCGACCAGGGGATGGAGGCCGCGAGGCGGATCGGCGCCAGACGGACCTGGCTCACCCATATGAACCACGAGTCAAGCCATGCCGAGCTCGAGGAGTACTGCGCGAAAATCGGCTCCGACGTGGGTGCCCGTCCGTCCTGGGACGGGCTGGAGTTCGAAGTCCGGGACGAAGCGACGCTTTCCTCTCGATAGCCGCAACCTAAACCCGAGCTCTCCGATCTATACAAGGATCGCGCCGGGCGCGGTCGCTATCGCGAGAGGAGTAAGAATGTCCGTCTATATTCAGTCCGTAGGCGTCGAGGTGCCGGAACGTCGCGTCTCCAACGCCGAATTGGCCCTGATGGTGGATACGACCGACGAGTGGATCCGCTCCCATACCGGCATAGGCTCCCGGCATATCGCGGCCGACGGCACGCTGACGAGCGACCTGGCGGCCACGGCGGCGCGGAGCGCCCTGGCCAAAGCCGGCATCGCCCCCGGCGATCTCGATTTCATCGTGATCGCGACCGCCACGCCGGACTATTTCGGCTTTCCTTCCACGGCCTGCATCGTGCAGGAGAAGCTGGGGGCGCTGGGCTGCCCAGCCTTCGACCTGACCGCCGGTTGCACCGGCTTCATCTACGCCCTCAACGTCGCGTCCAGCCTCCTCGAGGCCAACCGCAAGAAGCACGCCCTCGTCATCGGCGCGGAGACCCTCTCGAGAATCACCAACTGGGCGGACCGCTCGACCTGCGTCCTTTTGGGCGACGGCGCGGGGGCCGCGATCCTGACTCGCACGGACGAAGAAGGCAGCCGCTTCGTCGCCAGCGTCCTCGGCGCCGACGGAACCGGCGCGGGAGACCTTCGCCTCGTCCAATCGGAGCGCGCGAAGACCTTCCACCCGGCCCTTCCCATCGTCCCCCTCCTCGAGATGAACGGCCGCAACGTCTACAATTTCGCCGTGAAAACTATCCCGAGCGTCGTCGCTCGCCTGTTGGCGCTCTGCGGGAGGAAGCTCGAGGAGATCGCATGGATCATCCCTCACCAAGCCAACGCCAGGATCATCCAGGCGGCCGCGAAAAGACTCGGTACCCCGGAGGGGCATTTCTACCTGAACATCGAGGAATACGCCAATACTTCCTCGGCGAGCATCCCCATCGCCCTCAACGAGATGAACGAGAAGGGCCTCCTGAAGCGAGGGGACCTGCTGATGCTGCTCGGCTTCGGGGCGGGCCTCACCTACGGAGGCGCTATCCTGAGCTGGTAGGCATCCGAATCCTCCCGGCGAGATCGTCGACCCGAGAGGATGTATCCTACCCCCGGCTCCGTGATGAGGGTTTCCGGCAGCGACGCGTCCCTCTCGATCTTTCGTCTGAGCGACAGGACGTGGACGCGCAAACACCCCTGCTTTTCGGCCGAGCGCGGGCCCCAGAGCTCCTGAAGCAGCTTTGCACGGGTAACCACTTTCCCTCTATTCCGAGCCAAGTAGGCCAGGATCGCGTACTCGGTGGGAGTCAAGACGACCTCGCGCCCTCCCACGGAGACGGAACGCGCGTCGAGATTCACCTCGAGATCCCCGAAGACGATCGACGAGTCCTTGATGGAGGGCAGCGTACGGCGCAGCACGGCGTTCATCCGCGCGAGCAGTTCCTCCGCGTAGAAGGGAATGGTCAAATAGTCGTCCGCTCCGACGTCCAGAAGCGCTGCGACATGGTTCGCGGGGCCGTGGGCGGAAAGAACGACGACGGGAATGGAAGACCAGACCCTGATATCGGCAAGCAGCTCGGAGCCTTCGGAATCGGGGTACTTGAGCTCGAGAAGGAGAATGTCGGGTCTGACCGAGCGTATGGAGCGCAGGCCTTCGCGACCCGGCGCCGCGACGCGGACATCGTAGTACCCCCTTACCAGGCTTAGGCCGAGGAGACTCCTGTCCCGCGGCTCGCTACCGAGCACGAGGACCCGCCTCATCCCTTCTCCCCGCGGTGAATGCGCATGATAGCAGGATAATCCCGCGGCGATCCCGGCGGATGTTCTCGAGGCGTTAAGCTTCAGGCCGTCCCGGTTAAGGAATGATTAATTCCGTCCAGGACTTCCTTCCTTCGTACAGCCCCGCGGGATCTTCTGTCGCGGGTTCGATATCGACACTTTAATCGGCTATTAACTACCCCGCTCGAATACCTTACACCCAATTAACGCTCTAGCTGATTATTATCTTCGCGAGAAGCGGCCGGTGAAAGCAAGGAGGCGCAGATGAATCTGCTGGTATGGATCCCCGGAATGTTCCTGCTCGGGCTCGCGCTGTTCGCGATCTGCCTGTGGTTCGTCAGGGCATGCGAGAAGATATGACCCGGGTCAAGGAGGCCTACTAATCATGATCTATGTAACTGCCATCGTGGCGCTCCTGCTCTTCGTCTACCTGGTCGCGGCGCTGATCAGGCCCGAGCGCTTCTAGCAATCAAGGAAGCGCGAAAAAGGCTCCATGGCCTTTTTCGCGTTTTTCTAAAGGAGAAAACGCAATGTTCGTTCAAACGTGGTTCCTTCCCTTCGCGCTTCTCGTCGTCGCGATCGCGATCGCCATCCCCTTGAGCCGCTATATCGCGTGGGTCATGGACGGCAAGTACCGACCCCTTCCGGTGTTCCGATGGTTCGAGCAGCGCCTGGACAGCGGCGAGCAGAACTGGAAACAGTATCTGGTCTCGCTGCTCGTCTTCAACGCCGTGCTCTTCGCCTTCGGCTTTCTGGTCCTGTCCCTGCAGCGGTGGATGCCCCTGAATCCCGACCACAAGACCATCCTGGCCCCGAGTACGATACTCCACAGCGTAATTTCCTTCAGCACGAATACCGATCTGCAGCACTACTCGGGCGACCAGCACCTCTCCAACTTCAGCCAGATATTCTTCGGCTACTCGAACCTCTTCCTCTCGGCGGCGATCGGACTCTGTTCCCTTACCGCCATAATCCGAGCCTTCCGCAGCGATCCTTCCGTGGGCAACTTCTTCCTGGACATGTGGCGGGTCGTCGTCTACATGTTCCTCCCCATCGCCTTCGTATTCGCCATAGTGTTCATCTGGCAGGGCAGCCCTATGACCCTCCAGAGCGCCCACCTGGCGACCACGCTCGAGCCGGGCTCGATGGGGCTGACGGACAAGGGCGCCGCGATCCAGCAGAACATCGTAGTCGGTCCCGTGGCGGCCTTCGAGTCGATGAAGATGCTCGGGACCAACGGAGGCGGCTTCTACGGCATGAACTCCGCCCACCCCTTCGAGAACCCGACCGCGTTATCCAATTTCTTCAACACTCTCGAGATGATGATCTTCCCCTTCGCCCTCGTCCTGATGTTCGGGCGCATGCTCAGGCGCATGAAGCACGCCGTCGCGATCTTCTCGGTCATGCTGACCCTCATGGTAGGGGTCATCGTCTGGGCGGTAGGCTTCGATACCCTCCAGCCCAACCCCGGATTGACCAGCCATGCCGCCGGCCGGAGCTACGACATCCCCAGCGCGGGCGCTCCGGGCGGTAAAGTCACTCTGGCGATACCGGCCGTCGCGGGCCTGCCGGTCGACCAGCACCTGGGCAATCTCGAGGGCAAGGACCTGCGATTCGGGACTTCGGCAGGACCGGTCTTCGCCGCCCTGACCACCGACGTCACCTGCGGCGCGGTTAACGCCGAAACGGACAGCCTCAATCCCCTCGCGGGCATCTCGCCCATGGTCGGCATGTGGCTCAACTGCATCTTCGGCGGCAAGGGCGTCGGCATGATCAACATGCTGATGTTCATCGTCATCGGGATATTCATAGCGGGCATGATGGTCGGCAGGACCCCCGAGTACCTGGGCAAGAAGATAGGCGCCCGGGAGGTCAAGCTCGCCGTCATCGCCCTCCTCATCCATCCCCTGATGATCCTCGCGCCTGCCGGGCTCTACGCGGCCACGGATTGGGGCATGAAGGCGGTCAGCAACGCCGGACCCCACGGCCTGTCGCAGATCGTCTACCAGTTCTCCTCGGCCTCCGCGAACAACGGCTCGGCCTTCGACGGCCTGGGCGTCACCTACGGATTCTACAACGCCGCGAGCCCGGCGCCCGAAGCGGTGGCCTGGGACATCGGCACCGCGATCGTGATGGCCATCAGCCGATTCCTGCCCATCATCGCGATGGTCGCCATGGCCGCCTTCTTGGGCGCCAAGAAGACCATTCCCGCAGGGCTGGGGACCCTCAGGGACGACACCAAGACCTTCTACTTCCTGCTGCTCGGAGTCGTCCTCATCATCGGAGCCCTTCTCTTCCTGCCGGTCGCCGCTCTTGGCCCGCTCGCGGAGCACTTAGGGCCGATACCCTTCGGCGGCTGATCGCCCCGCTTCTAAGGAGAAAAAGGAAACATGGAGACGAACAACATCGCTTCGACTATCGAGATCACGCAGTCGCTGCGCCGGAAGAAGGCCAAGACCCTCTTCGACGGCCCGACGGCGTGGACCGCCTTCAAGCGATCCTTCGTGATGCTGCGCCCGGACATCCAGTGGAAGAACCCCGTGATGTTCGTGGTCGAGATCGGCACCATCCTGACGCTTCTATACATCATCGAATTCGCGACGGGGAAGCTTACGAGCAGCGTTCCTATCGGCTACTTCATCGCCCTCGACGCCTGGCTCTTCCTCACCGTCCTCTTCGCCAATTTCGCGACCGCCTTCGCCGAGGCGCGGGGCAAGGCCCAGGCCGACTCCCTGAAGCGGGCGCGGCACGATACCCTCGCCTATCGGCTCACCAAGACCGGGACCCTCGAAGAGGTCTCCTCGAACGAGCTGAGGCCCGGCGACCGCGTGTCCGTCTCGGCGGGGCAGATCATCCCCGGCGACGGCGAGGTGATCGAGGGAGTCGCCTCGGTCGACGAATCGGCGATCACCGGGGAATCGGCGCCGGTAATCCGAGAGGCGGGCGGAGATCGCTCGGGCGTGACCGGCGGTACCTTCGTGCTCTCGGACCACATCACGGTCGAGATCACTTCGGGCCGCGGGGAATCCTTCCTGGACAAGATGATAGCCCTGGTCGAGGGCGCGATCAGAGCGCGCAGCCCCAACGAGATCGCGCTGGCCCTGGTCCTCTCGGGCCTGACCCTCATCTTCCTCATCGTGGTCGTCGCCCTGTGGCCGATGGCCCGGAACGCCGAGCTGTACATGGCGAGCTACCTCGGGGTCGACTCCGTGCAGAGCCTCGGGACCGATGTCCCGACCCTCATCGCCCTCATCGTCTGCCTCATTCCCACGACGATCGGCGCCCTCCTCGCGGCGATCGGCATAGCGGGCATGGACCGATCGCTCCAGGCCAACATCC
>CAYNFM010000033.1:0-34643 GCA_964396415.1 uncultured Treponemataceae bacterium
ACCTTTCCGAAACCATGTCCTTCTTCAAGCTGGGCGGCCAGGAGGCCGGAGCCCCCGAGCCTGTTGCCGCCGAGCCTAGGCGCCCGGAGATAGCCCACGTCCGACAAAGCCCCGCGCGCGGCGCGGCCATGAAGGCCAAGCCCGCGAGGTTGGCGGCGAGGACGGGGATAAGGCCCGCCGGCGAAGATTTGGACGCGGGATTCGAAGAATTCTGAGCGGAGTTAGGACAGTCTTTCATGATCGGAGCGGTGCATATAATGACGCAGCCCGAGTCCGGTCTACGCGGTCATTTCTTTCGCGTCCGACGGGAAGAGCTCCTCGATCGACAGCATTCTGACGAGTCGCTCGTCGCGCTTGCCGATCCCGCGTATCATAGCCTCGCCGATATTTCCGATTCTTTCTTCGTCAATCTGCGCGACTTCGCAGACCGCTTCCACGAGGGCCCCCGCGAAGAGCTTGCGCCCTCCGCGTCGGAACGAAAGGACGATGATGCACGCGCCGAATTCCCGCTCGGTGCTGCCGAGCCCGAGCCTGCGCTTCACGTCGACAACGGGGACGGCGTCGCCCTCCAGGCTCAAGAGTCCGTTCACGTATCCGGGATGTCCCGGCACGGGCGTGAGCGCGCGATTCGCGAGGACGCTTTCCACGTTGTCCAGAGCGACAGCGCACACTTGATTGGCGATAGTGAATGTCAGGTATTGCCTCATGTTTCAATCCTCCGCATTGCTTATTACATGCGCCACATCGGCCACCCGTTTTCAAATACTTTGAAATGTCCCTATCAGGTCATGAAAGGCTATGCATCAATCGTACCACGGCTGAGCATTTTCGGAATTCATGATCCGGCGAGGGAATAGGATTTATTCAAGAGTCCCTTGTTACCGCAAAATGACAACGAAGGTTTAAGGATATTCGCCGATCGTTATTCAGTTCTTTGCCAGAAAAAGAATTACCTCATTTCAACGTACGTTGCCCATTACAATAAAAGTTACCTCTCCCGCTCGGGAATGTCGTGGACGATGAATAAAGCCATGAAGATTCCCCGCCCGGCAATCGTTGCGGCGCCCCGGAGCTCCATTCATTCGAAGTTCAGGAACGAGGAGATTCCCAGGATATCGATGACATTGCGGATGTTCTTGGCCATTCTTGCGATCGACAAAGCGATATTAGTCCCGTTCAGCTGCTTTTGTATTTCCATGATGGAGCCCACTCCCATGGAGGAGATGTAGACGAGTCCCGCGCAGTCGAGGCGCACCTGGCGAACGCCCGGCGCTGCGGCAACAAGATTCAGGACCTGGTCCTTAAACTCCCGCGAGGTGGAAGTATCAACCTCGCCCTGGACCGAAAGGACAAGGATCTTCCCGGATTTTGCATCGGAGAGCTCCGTCTTGGATACCGTAATGCTGGTCATCTAGCCTACGCTCTTGCTTTTCCCCTCGCTTGCGGCTGCCTGGCTGAACGCCTTGGAGATCCTGTCCTGCATTTCATCCAGCTCCGCCGGGTTGCGGACTCCGTTTTCACGAAGGATGGCGCCGTCGATCTGATGGTATTCGATCGTCTTGTCGCTTACGCCGCAGAGGCAGACCGCGAGGTACACCAGGCTTACTACCCGACGGTATTCCGGCGCGGCGGCCCAAGGCCGATGATGAAACTCGATCTCCTGGATGAGGACGTCGGGGAAATTCCACTTGCGGGCCAACAGACCTCCGATCCGAGCGTGATTGAGGCCCGTCAAGATGTCTTCCATGAGGCGCGGCTGGATATCCCTTTTTCGGCAAATCGCCTCGATCTGCCTGATCAGCTTGGAGTTGACGGCATACTGGATTATCATGCCCATGTCGTGCAGGACTCCTCCGACGAGGACGTCGTCGGCGTCGGATTGGAAAGAGTCGCGTCGTCGGGCCAGGTATCGGGCATAGAAGGCCACCTGGTTGGAGCGGCGCCAGATTTCCGCGGCGCCGATCGGCTTGCTGCCGAGGATCAGCGTGACGCCATACTGCAGGAGCAAATATCGCAATCCGCGAATGCCGATAATCGTCACCGCCTCTCGGACGGTCGAGACCCTGCGGATCAGCTGGTACGCCGCCGAGTTGGCCACTTTGAGGAGATAGGCCGTCAGGGACGGATCGGCGGCGATCTGATTGGCGATGCTCGCCATGTTGACGTCGTCGTCGGCCAGGGCCGACTGGAGCGAAGCCAGGTTATCCGGCATGGTCGGCAGGTCGTCGACGTACCTGACCAGCCGGGCGGACAGCTCCTCCATGCCCGTCAGGCGCAGGTCGTTCATCGGTATCACCAGGCGCGCGACGGTTTCCTCCCCCTTCGAGACGATCGAGAAGGCCGAAGGAGGCAAGCCGGTTTTTTTCAGGACGAGGCTCAGGAGTATCAAGCCGAGGCCGGCTCCCTCGATGGAGTCCATGACGGCCTGCGCGTCCTCGAGGCTCGTAAAGGATCGCGCTTGCCTTAAGCGGTCGGATATCCTCTCGGCCTCGCGTTCGGTCAGGATCGCGCTATTGTAAATGGCGCAGCTGAGGGAATCCCCGTCGAGGCGCAGCTCCGCGCGCACCTTGAGCCCGATTCTCGCCGCCCGTTTGCTCAACTCGAAATAGTTTTCGTGGAACTCCCTGTGAAAATCCTTCATCCCTTTTTCGTAATCGGCCCGATCGTCCAATGACAATTTGCGTTCGGCGAAGAATGCCCGCTTGGCGTTCGCCTTGAAGGCGTTCGCGACCAATTCCCTCACGCAATAATACAGGACATCGGCGGATTCGGCCTTTCCCGCCGCCTGCAGGAAGACTCCCAGACTGTATTCGAGCATGCCCTCGGCATCGTAGGAATCCGAGAGCGCGATAGTTATCGGCAAAGAGGTCCGCGCGGCGTCGATCAGGCTGCTTTTGTATCGATCACTGCCATACTCCATGGCGCTATAATATCACGCTTCGCCGTTTGGCGAAAGAAAAGCTTCATGGCCTCCTGAAGGGCCGGGATGCGCGGCCAGCGCGGGCTACGCGCCTTCATCTCTCGAATTCAAGGATGATTTTGGTCCCCTTCCCCCTTTCGATCCGAATGTTCCCTCTCAATTGCTCCGTGAGGCTTTTAACGAGCATGAGCCCGAACCCGGGCGAGCTGGTAAAGTCGATTCCCTCGGGTATGGTATTCCCATCGTCCTGGATCATCACTTCGACGATGGCTCCTCTCGACGAAACGGACAGCCGTATCAATCCGTCTTCTCTCCCGATAAAGGCGTATTTCATGATGTTCGTGAGCAGCTCGTTGATTATTATTCCGAGAGGCTGCATGACGCCCACGCCCAAGACGAAATCCTCTATCTCCGTTTCGATCCGCACCGTATGGCTGTTCGGGAAATCGCCGATTATCCGCTCCGCCAACGGAGGGAAATATTCCTTGATCGATACGTCTGTAAAGCTGGAAGTCTGGTACAGCTTGTCGTACAGCACCATCATGCTCTGCACCCTGCTTCCGGCATCCTTGAGCGCGGTAATCGCCTCCGGCTCCGTCAAAGTCGAGGCCTGCAGGTTCAAGAGGCTGGTAATGGTGTTCATATTGTTCTTTATCCTATGATGAACCTCTTTGAGGATGAGCTCCTTCTCTCCGAGCAATTTCTGGATCTCCTCCTCCGCGAGCTTGCGCTCCGTTATATCGACTATGATCCCATCATAGGACGCCACTTCCCCGCCCGCGTCCCGATGCTGAACGGGGGTGTTCCTGATCCATCGCAGAGTCCCGTCCTTACGCCTTATCCGATGCTCTATTGCCTCGGAGAGCTCATCGGAAAGGATGCGTTCCGCGTGCCGGGCGACGCGGTCCCGATCCTCGGGAAGTATCATCTTGAACCAAAGGTACGGATCCAGGGCGAATTCCTCGGCCGTATATCCCGTGATCGCGATGCAGGCCGGGTTATGAACGGTCCTTACTATGTCCCCATTTTCGCAATACACGGTGAAAATGTAATCCGAGATCCTCTCGATGATCCCGCGGTATCTTTCGTTGCTCTCTTTTAAGGCTTCCTGGGCTCGCTTGCGCTCCGTGACGTCCCTCGAGATGCCGAAGGTCCCGATGATATTCCCGACCTTGTCCCTCAAAGGCTGCTTTTCCGTCAAGGCCCAGGCATCCGGCCTATTCGGCACCGTTTCCTTCTCTTCCTTGCTGCATGGCGCGCCGGTTTTCATTATCGACATTTCGTCATCGTATGCCTGACGCGCGTATTCTCGCGTATAAAAATCGAAATCGGTCTTCCCCGCCATTTCCGATGGATCGGATAAGCCTAAAAAGGAGGCATGCGCCTTGCTATTCATGATGTAGCGACCTTCAAGGTCCTTGAAATAGATATAATCGGTACAGTTCGCCATCAGGATATCGAGCAGGTATTGCTCCTTCGCCAAGGAATCTTCCAACTCCTTCTTTTCGGTAATATCGGAATAGGCGATCATGATTCCATACACGTTACCTTCGGCATCATGAAGCGGCACCTTGTTGGTTTCCAGCCACCTCTGTTTTCCGTTCGGGTAATAGGCCTTCTCGATGATATGATATTTCGGGGTATCGTTCTCCATTACATCCCGGTCGTCCTTGATGAATTTCTCGATTTCTTCCTTGCCTTGGTGCAATTCCCAATCGGTTTTTCCTATTATCGATTCCGTATCCGGCAAATCGAACAGGCCAAGGTGGTTCTTATTGCATCCAAGGAACACCGAATTCCTGTCTTTCCAACAAATGTATTGAGGGATCGAATCCAAGACGGCCTGGAACATTTTATTCGATGTTATTAACTCGATTTCAATTTGTTTGCGCTTGGTGATATCCCTTCGCAATAGAATGAAATGAGGCATATCCGCGGCCGCGCCCAGGCGAGACACCGATACTTCGAACCAGGAGATCCCCGCAGGAGTGCTCAATTCGTATTGCTTGCCGACGGAATGGCCTTCCTCGTTTGCCTCCGCGATGGCCGACATCACGATTTCCGCCTGGGTCGCCGGAAGGATATCGCGTACGTATTTCCCTATGACCTCTTTCGCGGGCCTATAAAGGGAATGGGAATGGGAAGAATAAATATTGTAGTAATAGCCGTCGAGCCCGACCTCGAAAAGCAGATCAGGCAGAGTCTCGAGCATGGCCTCGACTCGATCGGTCGCGGCTTTTATTTTTTGATTCGCCTCGGACAGCTTGAAAGCCATTTTGATCGCCGCGTCGAGGATAGTTATATTGGAATTCTTAACTATATATCCGTAGGATGCGATGCTTTCGGTCCTTTCGACGTACTCCGGCTCGCTATGGCTCGATAGAAAGACTATCGGGACGGTCCTTCGCCGTAAAATCCGCGTAGCCGTTTCGACGCCATCGATGCCGCTGCCCAGATCGATATCGATGAGCGCCAAATCGATGGCGCCATTACTCTCGCAATCCGCTATGGCTTCTTCTCCCGATAGGACAGTAATGACGCCGTATCCGTATTTCTCGAGGGCCTTTCTCTCGCTCAAAGCGATAATGGCTTCGTCTTCGACAAGGAGGATCGTCCTTCTTCCCTCGGTCACCCTCTCCTCCATAAGGTCAATTATAATTTCGCCTCGTTCCTTGCATAGGCATTTAAGACAAGCATCCTCGGCTCACTGATCAAGCCCCGGATGAAATATCAGCCATAGCCTATTGAAGGTATTTCCAATTGGGCTTCAACCCTTCGCAGGCTGGGGGAGTAGACGAATTGAGTATGTATGATAGCACGAGCGCTCGGGCCGGAATCGAAAGAGACGGAGATAGGCCGCCGTCGGTCGAGGCTTATCGTCAGCCCGGATCCTTGCTTGCGCCCCAGGCGGGAGCGTGCCGCGAACGAATCCCCGATCGGCTCAGGGCTCGCCGAAATCGACCAGGAAGATGGCGGAAATCTCGGCGCTCTTCAGGGAGACGCCCGCATCCTTCAGCGCCTTCGCCGCATCGGCCTTCGTGAGCTGAGGATTGGCCTTCTTAAGATCGTCGAGCTTGCTAGCGGCAACCGCATCGACGGGCTTCGAGCCGTTGAGGGCCGCCAGGATGGCCATCCTGGTACGAACCCACTGGGCATCGCGCTCGGCATCCTGCTCCTTGATCGTCGCGAGGTCGGCCAGGGCCTTCTTGTCGCCCGCGTTTTGACCTTCCAGGGCCGCGAGACGGGAGGATGCATCGTTGAGGCGCTTCTGGACGTAAAGCGGATCGCGGGCCGCCAGGAAGGACGACGGATCCTTGTATGCGGCGAGCGCGGCGGCATCCAAGTCATCCTCGCTCGTGTAGACGCTCCGCACGCGCAGGACGGTATTGCCCGACAGGATCTTGAAGTCGTATTCGGTGGCGGTATCGGAGAAGAGCTGGATACCCTCGGGTACGGCCGCTTGGAGGTCGACGCCGCCGACCGCGAAGGTATTCGGGATCAGGGTGACCTGGAGGCGATCCGTCGAATTGACCGCCCTGAGCTCGGCTATGGTGACGTTTTTCCAGGAATGGATTTCCGCGACGAGAGATCGCAGGGCCGCGAGCCTTCCGGCGCTCGGATCGACCTCGACGTCGAACAGGAGCTGGCCGCCCGCCTTGTCGACGAGGATGACGGTCTTCGAGTCGGTCGGGCTCACTCCGACCTGGGTGAAACCCGAGCCCGAGAAGTCGAAAGCGGCAATGGAAAAAGCCGAGAGCGTCAGGACGAAGGCGAGCGCTACCCTCTTCATTGTCGTCACTCCCTTCACTTCGCGGCCTCCCGCGATGCTACGATGATAATCGAGTCGAATACTCGGGGCTTCGCCGAGGATTTGGTTACCTGGGCGTAGACCTTGTCCCCGCTGAGGCTCAAGACGATAGTGGCTATGGATTCGTTGCCGCGAACTATGTAACCGAGGGCGCCGCTTTGCGCCGAGACGCCCGGATCCAGGCACAGGAGAAGATTGGCATCATCGATCGCGTCGATGATGAATCCGTCCTCGTGGCTATATCGCGCGTACTTGGCCACCGCCTGGCGATACTCTCCCAGGCTGGCCTCCGCGGCCTCGGCTCTCGCCGTAAGGGCGGCGATGGTCTGATCCCTGATCAGGAGATCCGAGCCGGCGGCTTGGAGGGCGGCCCGATACGCGGCGACGAGAAGCCGGGTTTCGCCCTCGATGCGGGAAAGGGTGGCAGGTACTGAATTGATATAAGGCACCGCCTGAAGCTTCGAAGTGAGGTATTCCAGGTTGCTGAAGGATTGGTCGAGCTTGGCCTCGGCGGCCGAATCGAGTATTCCGGCCGGACCCAGATAAGGATGGAAAGGCGCGGGGGGAGAGATGACCGGGGATATCCAGCCCGTGAGGAGAGCCGCCGAGCGCGCGTCGGTCAATTTAGGGTTATAGCGGCTGGTAAGCGATGCGGCGAGCTCGTCCTTTTGGCTGGTCAGCGCGGCCACGTCGCGCTTCCTCGCGGCCTCGAGATCGGCGATCCTCGACTGGAAGAGCTGGGCTTGCTGATTCTGCTCGATGTCGAAAGCCGTCCGCTCGTTCGCGAGGGTGGCCTGCTGCTGCTTTGCCTGGGCGAGGGAGCGGCTGTCGTACTCGTCTATGCGCTTCTGTATGGCCGCGATTTCCCCGCGCTTCTTCGCGGCCGCGGCGGCGTGGGAGGACGAAAGCCTCTGCTTCGTGGCGTCCCTGGCCGCGGCGGCCTCGGCTATGCTCTGGCTTTCCGCGGTCTTGCCCAAGTTCTGAGCCTGGATCGATTCGACGGCCGCTTGGTAGTCGCGGTCGGCGGCCCCGAGCCCGGATTTGAGGTCGTCGTCGAGCTGGGACAGTTCGAGCTTGGCCCGCGTCAGGTCGCCCTCGTTGCGCTTGGACGAGTCGAGGATGTCCTTGAGATTGAGGTCTTCGAAGACGCCGATGTCGATAGGCGCCCTCGCTACGCGCTGCTCTATCGTCCTCGTGACCAACACGGCCGCGACGGCGAGTATGAGGATGGTGAGCGCGGTCGCCCCTATCACGACGAAGGATTTATTATGGCGGGTCTTCCCGAACTCCGTGTCGATGTCGTACATCGCCATGCTGCCCTTCGACTGCACGAGGGCGTGCTTGAGGAAGGACTCGGACTCATGCCTGATGAGCTGCTTTATTTCGTCGTCATTGCCCATACGCCGTTCCAATCCGCGGGAGCCTCGCGGCCCGCGACTCGATCCTTGAAGACATCGACCAACGGAAGCGTCACTTCATGCCAAGCCTCGGCGGCTTTGGACCATGAGCCTGAATAATAGTAATCGAGGCCGGCCGAGAAGGCATCCAGCTCCGAGGCCAGCTTGGAATCGACATCGAGGGTCTTGAGAGGCCAGAATATCTTCTTGCCGATGGTCTTGCCCTTGACCTGAACCATGTCGAGCTCGATGAAGCGGTATTCCGAGCTGCCGGCGATCACTTCGTCCCTGACGAACTCCGAGCAGACGATGGGCACGCGATAGATGCGCGTGAGACCCTCCAGCCGGCTCGCCGAGTTGACGTTGTCGCCGATGACCGTAGTCGTCATCCGCTCGTAGGAGCCGATATTCCCGTAAAATACGTCGCCTCCGTCGAGGCCGACGCCGACCTCCAGGAGCACGGCCTTGTAGACGGCTTCCTCCGCGGCCGACAGCGCTCCCCGCCGCCGGACTATCTCCTCTCGGAGGGCGTGCATTTCCTTGCGGAGGCTCGCCGCCACTTCCTGGATCTTGAAGGCCGAGATGAGGGCGCACCTGGATTTCCCGCTTACCTCGCTCAGCGTTCCGAAGACCGCGAGAAGGGCGTCGCCGATGATGGAGCCCACGATGCCCTCCTCGTCGTGGATGCATCCGATCGCCCTTTGGTAGTGGAGGTTGAGGATGTCTATTATGTCCGTGCCGAGGGTCTCCGTCATGTAGGTGAAGCCCTTTATGTCGGAGAATAGGATGGTGAGGTTCTTCGTCATGCCCTCGAGGCGGATCTCCCGTTCCTTGTAGGCGCGTTGCGCGATATCGCGCGTGACGAAGCGGCGGAAGATCGACATGAGGTTGTCGATCGTCGAGGAGAGGGAATTGAGGGACGCTCCCAGATAAGCGACGTCGTCGTTCGGGGCCCCGGTCAGGTCGATGAGGGACATCTTCTGGTCGGCCTGCATCCTCATGATGCTCTGGGTGATCCGACCGACGAAGCGCAGGATGCGGTTGACGAGGATCGCGCCGACGACGACGATGACGGCGGTCATGGCGAGAATGATGCCCGCGATGCGCCGGAAGATCGCGTCGGTATCCTTCTGGAACTCCCTCGTCTCCTCGGCGCGCACGATGAAGACCTGCCATTTCTCGTCGTATTTGAAGATGCCGAAATAGTCGGATCTCCCGAGGCTGAAGTTGAGCTTGCCCTCGCCCTTGGGGTTGGCCGTCAGCCTGGCGACGAGGTCCGCGCCGGGGAAGGGGTCGGGACGGGGCTGCTTGGAGGCCCAGAAGAGGATGCTCCCGTCCTTTTTGATCCCGAAGGCGGCCGAGTGATCCATCGTGAGGTTCTTGGAAGCGCTTTTCTCTATCGCGCTGACCGCGTCCGGGAGGTTGCCGTTGAAGCTGTAGATCTCGTTCTGCGTCGCGGCGAAGCTGTACAGCTCGGCGAGGTCCTTGACCAGGAGGCGGTTGGTCAGGCCGATGAGCTCGCCCCGGTTCATCTCCAGGTTGATGTAGTTGGTGCCAAAGCTCAGCGCCAGGAGGAAGACCGAAAACAACGCGACGATTTTAGTGACGATCGGGACGACGAGCGTCCCGCCCGCCCTCGATCCAAGAATCGCTTTGATTGGGTTCATATGGATTCTGAATTCCTCGGCTGACAGGTCTTTTTGGGCACTATCGAGAGCCTCCGCAACTCTTTTCTCATCATTACCGACTCTTAGGCCCGAGTCAAGACCGATTTCAGGGGCCCTCGCGATAGGCGGCGTCGCTATCGAGCGAGCTCCAGTATATCGCGAACCGCCTCGCGATCCAATTTCACGAAATTCCCGACCGTCCGCTTGCCCGAGTCCGTGCATTTCGAGGCCATCTCGTCCAGGCGATCGCTCCCGACCTTGAGCTCGGACAGCCTCGTGCCGAGTCCGATCGCGCGATAGAAGGCCTCGAGACGCCGGATGCCTTCGTTGGCCGTAGCCTCCGGATCTCGGAAGTCCACGTCGACGTTCCAGACCCGCGCGGCCCATTGCGCGAAGCGCGCGACGTCCCGCTTGAGCGTATGCTTCATCCAGGCAGGAAACACGGCCGCGAGCCCCGCGCCGTGGGCGACGTCGTAGATGCCGCTGATCTCGTGCTCGATGTCGTGCGACGCCCAATCGCCGATGCGCCCGGTATTGAGGAGGTTGTTGTGCGCGATGGTGCCCGCCCACATGAATTCCGACCATGCGTCGTAATTCCGCGGGTCGTCGAGGACCGTAGGCGCCTTGAGGGCTATCGTCTTCATCGTCGCCTCGAGGAGGCGATCGGTGAAATCGACGTGCTCGACCACGGTGAAGTAGCGCTCCATCAGATGCGCCATGATGTCCGAAGCCCCGCAGGCGACCTGGAAGCGGGGCAGGGTAAAGCACAGCTCGGGATTCAGGATGGAGAATCTCGGGTAGATGAGCTCGGAATTCACCGCGCGCTTGAGAAGGCCGTCCTCGTTGGTGATGACCGTCCCCGTGCTCGACTCGCTGCCGGCCGCCGGAATAGTCAGCACGGTCCCTACGGGAAGGGCCGACTTCGGCTCTCCCTTGCCCAGGTAGAAGTCCCAGACGTCCCCGTCGATGACGGCGCCCATCGCGATGGCCTTTGCCGAGTCGATGACGCTCCCGCCGCCCACCGCGAGCACGAGGCCGAGGCCCTTTTCCTTGCAGAGCCCTATGCCCTCGCGTACTAGGCTCAGGCGCGGATTGGGCTTTACCCCGCCCAGCTCGACCCAGGCGACGCCCGCGGCCCTGAGCGAGTCGACGATGCGGTCGTAGAGGCCCGAAGCCTTGGCGCTGCCGCCGCCGTAGTGGAGCAGTATCTTCTTCGAATAGGCGGCCGTCTCGGCGCCGACGCGCGCCTCGCCTCCCCTGCCGAATACGATCTTCGTCGGATTCCTGAAATCGAAGTTTTCCATGATTCCTCCTCTTTATCTCGGCCTCGTGGTCTCGCGGATCACGAGAGTCGGTTCCAACACCATCGTCCTCGAGCGGGGCCTTTTCCCGTCGATGAGGCGCAGGAGCATCAGGGCGCCCTCCCGTCCCATGTCGAAGGCGGGTTGCGCGACCGTGGTGAGAGCCGGCTCGACGAGCCTGGCGGGCTCGACGTCGTCGAAGCCCACGACCTCGACGTCGGACGGCACGCGGAGGCCTCGACGCTTCAGGGCCCGCATCGCTCCTATCGCCATCATGTCGTTGGCGGCGAAAACCCCGTCGAAGCCCGGCTTTCCGCCCGCCGAGCCGAGATGGGCCCAGGTTACGCTCTCCCCCGACGCGACCGAATAGTCCCCGATTCCGTACAGGATCGAGGAGGGATCGACGCCGCGGGCGAGACAGGCATCCGCGACGCCGGCC
The DNA here is from genome assembly GCA_964396415.1 of uncultured Treponemataceae bacterium. Taxonomy (GTDB): domain Bacteria; phylum Spirochaetota; class Spirochaetia; order Treponematales; family Rectinemataceae; genus UBA1306. Next base: position 11,533 of record CAYNFM010000033.1, read on the forward strand.
TTCCGGAGCCTGGAGACGGAAAGCCCCTTCGGACCGTTGATGAAGAGAAGCCGTCGCGATCCGCCATCGAGCAGGAGCCCCGCCGCCATCCTCGCACCTTTACGGTTGTCGACGAAGACGCCGGCCCCGGAAGGCCTCGCCTCGATGATGCGGTCGAGCAGGACGTAGGGGACGGAACGCCTGTCCAAGAGGTCGAGCTGGCAGTCGGAATCCGAGATGGTCGAATTGAGGATCACGCCGTCGACACGCTTTTCGAGGAGCATGCGGACGTGCTCCTTCTCCTTCGCGATATCCCTGTCGGAATCGCAGAGAAAGAGGCCGTAGCTTCGGCTGCGGAGGGCGTCCTCGATCCCGCGGATGAGGAGGGGGGCGAAGGGATCGGCCACGTCGGGAATGACGAGGCCGATGGAGCGGGACTTACCGGTGGCGAGACCGCGGGCGACGCCGCAGGGCTCGAAATCCAGCTTTTCGATTACCGACTTTACTCGCGATCGCGTCTCGGCGCCGACCCCTTCGGGCCTTTCATTCAGAACGCGGGAGACGGTGGCCTTGGATACACCGGCTTCTTTCGCGATGTCAGCTATCGTCATCCTCGCTCGCCCCCTGAGTAACCGGTTTACGAAACCGGTTACTCATGCTAGCATCGAATCAGAACTTAGGCAAGAGAAGGGAAAGGAGGCATCTTAATGGAAGCGAAAGGAAGGGCCTACAGGCACGTGGTTCTGTTCAAGTTCAAGAAAGAGGCGAGCGAGGAAACCCTTCGCGGTATCGAAAGGGCATTCGGAGAATTCGTCGCGAAGCTCCCCTTCGTCGCCGGTTTCGAATGGGGACGCAACTCGAGCCCGGAAAAACTCGACCACGGCTATACGCATTGCTTCATCGTGACCTTCCGCGACGCGGCCGGCCGAGACGCCTATCTTCCCCATCCCGATCACCAAGCCTTCTGCCGGGACTATCTCGACCCCGAACTCGAGGAGGCCTGCGTCGTGGATTTCCAAGTGGAGGGTTAAGCAATACTTCTCCCCGGGAAGATCTCGGCATGGCTCTTTGCAACGGCGGCCGCGCTGTCGTTGGCCGCGGGAGCCTTCGTGCTCTCTTCGGGAAGACTCGGCGCGACGATCGGCGTCCAACCTGAATCGGAGCTTCCAATTCCAGAGGAAGCTCCGATTCCGCCTTTGTCGGGTCCGCCCGTCGTCGCCGTCCAGGCCGGGCACTGGGAGGCCTCGGCTCTCCCCGATGAGCTGGCGAAGCTTCGCGCCAGTACCGGAGCCGTCTACGGCAAGGTCCGGGAAGTGGACATCAATCTCGCGGTCGCGAGCTCGCTCGCAAAGATGGCCCAGGCCGAAGGATGGAAAGTGCTGCTCCTGCCCTCGACTGTCCCGCCGGGGCTGAGGGCCGACGCCTTCGTCGCGATCCACGCCGACTGGGGCGAGTCTCCCTCCCTGCGCGGCTGGAAGGTCGCGCCGCCCTGGAGGGCCAGCCCCGCGAGCAGGCGCCTGGCTGAATCGATCGCCGACAGCTTCGCCTCCGAGAAGAGTCTCGTGGAGGACGCCGCCGGCGTCACCATCGGGATGAGGGGATATTACGCCTTCAGCTACCGGCGCTTCGTCCATGCGACGAGCCCCTTCACGCCGGCGGTCGTGCTCGAGCTCGGCTTCGTCACGAACCCCGAGGAGAGGCGCTCGCTGACCGCCGATCCCGATTACTGGGCGGGAATCGTCCTGCGCGGCCTCGAGACCTACATCGCCTCGGAGGACAGGAGCCGCGATGCCGACTTCAGGCCGGCCGTCTATCCATGGGTCGCCGCCAGGGACGACTCGGTCTTCCTCCGACAGGGAGCATCGAGTCTCTCGAGGAGGCTCTGGAGACTCGATCCCGGCGGGGCGGCGATGCCCGTCGACGAGTCGGGCGACTGGCTCGAGGTTTTCCTCCCCGCTCGCCGCGCGACGGGTTGGGTCCTCAAGTCGGAGGTGGACAAGGCGCCGCCCCCGTACAGGCCCTTCAATTTCCCGACGAGCGGCGATCGCTGATCCCGGCCGAAGCTTGTTTTCCGTTCGCCGTATCGAGATATTGAATCCATGAACAAGCGCAAACTCGGCACCGGCGGTATAGAAGTGTCGCCCATCGGGCTAGGCACCTGGCAGTTCTCGAAGGGCAAGGGCTTCGTCGGCGGCTTCTGGAAAGCCTTGGACGACGAGACGACGAGGGCCGTAGTCAGGGCCGCCCTCGACGGAGGGATCGATTGGTTCGATACCGCCGAGATCTACGGCCGGGGCAACTCGGAACGCAGCCTGGCCGCCGCCCTCGCCTCCCTCGGGGTCGCGCCGGCCTCGGTACGTATCGCGACGAAGTGGTGGCCCTTTCTCCGGACCGCCCGTAACATTCCCCTCACCATAGGCGATCGCATAGCCTGTCTTTCGCCCTACCCCATCGATCTCTACCAGATCCACCAGCCCCTCAGCCTCTCCCCCGTGGCCGCGCAGATGGAGGCGATGGGCGATCTAGTCGACGCCGGGAAGGCGCGCGCCGTCGGAGTGAGCAATTTTTCCGCGGCCTCGATGGAGAAGGCGTACGCGATCCTGGCCAAGAGGGGCATGGCCCTCGCCTCCAACCAGGTGCGAATCAGCCTCCTCGACCGCTCGATCGAGAGGAACGGCCTCCTCGAGGCGGCGCGGCGCCTCGGGGTCGCCCTTATCGCCTACTCCCCCCTCGCTCAGGGGATCCTCACCGGACGCTTCCACGACGACCCCTCCGCGGCCGCCGCCGTTACGGGGAAGCGGCGAGCGTCGGGCTCCATCCGGCCGGGGACCATCGCCCGGACGGCTCCCCTGATCGCGGCGCTCAAGAAGGTCGGGGCCGTCCACGGGGCCACGGCCAGCCAGGTCGCCCTCAATTGGGTCCTGAGTTTCTGGGGCGATACGGTGCTGGCCATTCCCGGTGCATCGAAGCCCTCGCAGGCCTCGGAGGCCGCGGGCGCGATGAGGTTCGAGCTTACGCGAGCCGAGCTCGACTCGATCGATCGGATCTCGCGCGAGGTATCAGCCTAGGAGGGAAGCAGGCGCATGCTCAGCGACACTTCCGATACTCGCTGGGAGTCTGCCCCGTCTCATTGCGAAAGGCCGCGTTGAAGGCGGATTTGGAGTTGAATCCGGACTCGAAGGCGATATCGAGGATCGTGGACGCGCCGTCTTCGAGGAGGAAGCTCTTGGCGCGCTCGATCCGCAGCCCGTTGAGATAGGCCCGGAACGTCGCACCCATGAGGGAATTGAGGAGTTCGGAAAGCTGGTGCGGGTTCACGCCGAGTCGCTGGGCGAGCTCTTCGAGCGTGAGAGCGGGGTCCCGATAGAGTTCTTCCTCCCGCATGATCCGGGTCATCGCCGCTATTCTCTCGTCGACGCTCACGCTCCCGAGCCGCGATCGTTCGTAGCGTATCCTCGCGGCCAGGGACGCGATCAGGCGGTAGGTGCCGGGAGAGCGGCGGGCGCCCGGCCCGGCGCCGAAATCGCCGAGAAGGGCAGCGACGATGTAGTGGATGCGCGTCTTTTTCTCGATGACGAGCACGGCTATCCCGTGGTGCAGGAAGAGGACGCCGTGGCAAAAGATGAATATGGTCGTCGCCCAATGGAGGCTCATGGCCCATTGTACACGGAACCAGGTTAGGCGATATACTCCGGCCATGCTCGAGCGTAGATTCCCCGAGGGCTTCCTCTGGGGCGCGGCCACCTCGGCCTATCAGATAGAGGGCGCCTGGAACGAAGACGGCAAAGGAGAGAGCGTATGGGACCGCTATGCCCACGCTCCCGGCCGCGTCAACCGCGGCGACACCGGCGACATCGCCTGCGACCACTATCACAGGATGCCCGGGGACGTGGCCCTCATGAGGGAGCTCGGGCTCAAGGCCTACCGCTTCTCGATCGCCTGGACGAGGCTGCTCCCGGCCGGGACCGGCTCGGTGAACCTGAAGGGTCTGGACTTCTACGACCGTCTCGTCGACGCCCTCTGCGAGGCGGGCATCGCCCCCTTCGCCACGCTCGACCATTGGGACTTTCCCCAGGCCCTGCAGGATCTCGGCGGGTGGGAGAACCGCGACTCGGTCTCCTGGTTCGCCGACTACGCTCGAGTCGCCTTCGAGAGGCTGGGAGACCGAGTCGCCATGTGGGCTACGCACAACGAGCCCTTCGTCGTGGCCTCGGGATACGGCAACGGACCATTCGCGCCCGGCCTGGCCGATGCGGCCGCCGGATACCGCGCCGTCCACTGCCTCAACATGGCCCATGGCGCCGCGGTTGAGGCTTTTCGGGCCGGCGGTTCCAGGGGCTCTCCCAAGGGCAAGATCGGCATCGTCCTCGATCTCCACCACATCGTTCCCGCCACCGATTCCGAAGAGGACCGGCAGGCCTCCGACCGGGCGATCGACAACGCTCAGGGGGTGTTCCTCCTCCCGATCTTCCGAGGCGAGTATCCCGCAGCCCTCATGGAATGGCTCGGGCTCCTCGCGCCCGAGATCCTGGACGGAGATCTCGATCTCTGTTCGAGACCGATCGATTTCCTCGGAATGAACCACTACTTCACCCAGGAGACTCGCTATTCCTGCAGGGGAGGCCTACTCAAGCTCGATCAGTGCTTCCGTTCGGAACCGGGGATGGGCGCTACGGACCTCGGTTGGGGCATCAATCCGAGCGGGCTTTCCTCGGCGCTGTCGCGCATTGCGCCCATCGTCGGGTCCACGCCGATCTACATCTCGGAGAACGGCTGCGCGATGCGCGACGAGCCAGACTCGAGCGGCTTCGTGACCGACCGCGGCCGCGTAAACTACCTGCGGCGCCACCTCCTGGAACTCCACGAGGCTATCGAGGCCGGCGCGAAGGTAGAGGGGTATTTCGCATGGAGCCTGATGGACAACTTCGAGTGGTCCTACGGCTACGAGCCCCGCTTCGGCCTCCTGCGCGTCGACTACGCGACTCAGCGGCGCATTCCCAAGCTGAGCGCGCGCTGGTACTCCGACGTGATCGCTATGAACGCCGTTTCCGAGTGAGCGTCCTGGCGGCGGCGCGCGCTAGCCGCTGGAGCTCGAGTAGTTCCGGATGCCCCTCGTCCAGGCGAAACGGGCAAGGGCGAGGAAAACGGCGGGCGCTAGGGCTCCCCAGACGAGCTGGGCGCCGGTCATCCGGCCGAGGGCGAAGAGGGAAGGGAAGCTCGTAATGACGAACATGGGCAGGACGTAGGAGCCTAGAGCCTGCCCGAGCCTGTCGTAGACGATCATCGGCACGTTGTTGAAGTCCCAGAAGGAATCGCTGACTCCCGCGATCGCCCTCGCGTCGACCACGCGGAACACGAGGGACTGCGGTATCAGGTAGAGGGCGTAGCCCACCGCGGAGCCGCAGAGCAGGAAGAAGACGTAGCCGAGGAGCCTCCATGCGTCGAGCTGTCCCGATAGGCGCGACAGCCCGACCAGGGTCATGGCGATCCCCGCCGTCGAATCGACGAGGAAAATGCCGATATCGCAGCGCCGCAGGGTGGCCATGAACTGCAGCGAGATGGGTTTGGTCATCAGGGTATCGAAGGAACCGTCCTTCACGAGGGTCGAGAGCTGGAAGAAGTTCATCATGTACATTCCCGCGTAGAAGGCCGTCGCCGTAACGAAGGTCCCGACGAAGACCAGCATCTCGTCCGGCGTGAACCCGGCGATGCTCCGCCCGACGCCGAAGGCCACGACGACATAGAGGATCTTGACCGCGAGGTAGCCGAGCTCCATGAGGATCCCCGTGACGAAGTTGGCGCGATATTCCATCTGGCTCATGACGTTCATTCGAACGAGGGACAGGTAGATGCGAAAATGCTTCCGGATTTCGCGCATGGCCTTCCTCATGGCTTCAGCTGCCGAGCGCGACGAAGCGCCTGAGGCCCGCCGCCCAGATCGCGCGGGCGAGGACGAGGAGGAGCCCGGACCATGCCGCCGCGGCCGCCAGGCCCCAGGCCAGATCCGCGCCCGCGACGCGGCCGCAAAGGACGTCCGTGGGGAACTGGATCGTGAAGCGGAAGGGCAGGACCGCGAGCGCCGACCCGACGCTCGGCCCGAATACCGACAGGGGGAATATGCCGCCGCTCGCCGTGATGATGACGATGCGCGCCGCCTCGAAAAGGAAGCCTATCTCGGCGAGCCAGAAGCCGAGGAGGCCGACGCACCAGAATACGAGGAAGTTGAGGAAGAAGGCCAAGGCAAGCGCCGCGACGAAGCCGAGCGCCGCGAGATGCGACGCGGAGAATCCCGTCGCCGCCGACAGGACGACGAGGGCGATGGCGAGCGTAAGCCCCATGAATGCCGTCTCCGCGGACTTGGCTCCCGCGAATTGGGCCATCCGGAATCCGAAATAGTCGATGGGCTTCACGAGAAAGCGGTCCAGTCCCCCGGACTTGATATCGTCGTTGAGGTCGTACTCGAAACCCGTGCGGACAAGGCGGGACACTATGTTGGCCACGACGACGTAGCCCAGCATCTGCGCGTAGGTGAAGCCGAAAAGCCTGTCTCCGGACGAGCCGGCGCCCGATCCCGGCGCGTAGAGGCAGGTCCAGAGGGCGGTCTGTATGACGACCGGAGCGACGGCGCCGAGGAGGGAGAAGACGAAATTCGCCCGATATTCGAGGGCGCCGCGAAGACCCAGGGAAAAGGACCCCAGGTACTTGCCGCCGGCCTCAGCCATGGTCGTTTCCCCCCCGATACAGCCGCGCGATGCCCTCCTCGAGGGGGACTTCCTCGATCGTCAGGTCCGCGACGGGCAGCTCGCCGAGGACTCTGCGCGAAAAGTCCCTTACCTGCGAGCGGGCTACGTCGAAGGTCGCCTCAAGGCTTACGGCGGCCTGCGCGTCCTGGGAGCCACCCGAGGCGCCGCCAAGGACGCGCAGCCCGCCGTAAGCCTCGAGCTCGGACAACGGAACGGGAGCGGAGAACAGGAGCCTCACGACCTTGCGATCCGCGAGCGTGGCGTTGACGCCGGCGAGCGGACCGTCGTAGACGATCTCCCCCCGATTGATGAGCACGACGCGGCCGCAAAGCTCCTCGATATCGGAAAGATAATGGCTCGTGAGCATTACCGTCGTTCCGTGGCGCTCGTTGAGGGTCCGGACGAGCTCGCGAATCGCGCGCTGCGAGAGCAGGTCGAGGCCTATCGTGGGCTCGTCGAGGAAGAGCACGGCGGGCCGATGCAACAGGGCCGCGGTTATTTCCATCTTCATCCGCTCGCCGAGCGAGAGGCGCCTGACCTGGACGCCGAGGAGCTCCTTGATCCCGAAAAGCTCGACGAGCTCGCCGAGGCTGCGCTCGTAGTCCCTTCGCCCGATCTCGTAGATTTCCCTGTTGAGGTTGAAGGATTCGACGGCGGGCAGGTCGGGCCAGAGCTGGCTCCGCTGGCCCATGACGATGGAGATGCGCATCCTGAAGTCCTTCTTGCGCAACCAAGGCACATGGCCGAGCACCAGGGCCTCGCCCGAGCTCGGGTGCATAATGCCCGAAAGCATCTTGAGAGTGGTCGTCTTGCCGGCGCCGTTGGGGCCGAGGAAGCCCACCATCTCGCCCTCGCGTATGGAGAACGATACGCCCTTGACCGCCTCGCGGACGAGTTTCTTTCGATGCACGAGGTTACGCAGGGATCCGGAGAGACCCTCTGCCTTCTCGTAATAGGAGAAGTCGCGCTTCAGCCCTTTTACTTCGATGATGCCCATGGTAAGGAAGGAAGCCTAGCTCGACGACACCGGGGGACGCAAGGGGACGAGCCCGTACTCGGCCATCTTCTCGGCGAGAGTCTTTCGCGTAACGTCGAGCTCGGCCGCTGTCCTCGACTTGTTCCAGCCGTTCCGCTCGAGGGCGGCCTCGATGAGCCGCCGCTCGTAACGGGCAGTCACCTCGTCGCGGAGGGCCTTGAGCGTCGTGAAAGAGGACAGGTCGGGCTCCTCCTCCCTCCCCTCCGCGACGGGGCATTCCTGCGTCGGCACGCCGATCTGGCCCTGGGCCATCGCGAGCGTGGCGAGGTCTATCGTCGGTCCTCTGCAGAGGAGGACCGCCTGGTTGACCGCGTTCTGGAGCTCGCGGACGTTCCCGGGCCAGTAATGCCCCGACCAGAGCTCCATAACCTCGGGCGTCGCGCCGGCGACCGGCCTGTTGTACTTCCTCGCGTACTTGGAGATGAAGTAGTCCACGAGGAGGGGAATGTCGCCGCGCCGCTCCCGAAGGGGGGGGAGCCTCAGGTTGACGATATTGATGCGGTAGTACAGATCGCTCCTGAACTCGCCGCGGCGAATCAGCTCCGAGAGGTCCCTGTTCGTAGCCGCGATGACGCGGATGTCGACCTCGATCCGCTTCGCGCCGCCCACGCGCTCGAAGCTCGACTCCTCGAGGACGCGCAGGAACTTCGACTGCACCTGCGGCGACATGTCGCCGATCTCGTCGAGGAAGAGGGTGCCGCGATGGGCGAGCTCGAATTTCCCGATGCGGCGATCCACGGCCCCGGTGAAGGAGCCCTTCTCGTGCCCGAAGAGCTCGGAGAGGAGCAGGGTCTCCGAGAGGGCGGCGCAGTTGATTCCCACGAAAGGCTTGTCGCGCCTGCTGCCGGTGAAGTGGATGTACCGGGCCATGACCTCCTTGCCGGTGCCGCTCTCCCCGGACAGGAGCACGGTAGCCTCGCTGTCCTTGACTCTGTCCGCCAGCTCGATGAGGGAAAGATAGCGCGCGTCTCGGGTGACGATGTCGTGTGAATAGACGTTGGCGATCAGCTCTCGGCGGAGGTACGCGTTGTCGCGCCTCAGGCGGGCGAGCTCGATGCTGCGCCGCACGGCCTCCAGGAGACGCACGTTGTCGATGGGCTTGAGCATGTAGTCCGAGGCTCCGTCCTTCATCGCGCGCACGGCCGATTCGACGCTGCCGTAGCCCGTGACCATTACGACGGAGAGGTCGGGGTCGCGGGAGCGCAGCTCCGAGAGGAGCTCGCAGCCCCGGTCCCTCCCGCCCAGGCGCACGTCGAGTATGGCCGCGGCGAAATAGGACTTCTCGGCCAGGGCGATCGCCTCCTCGGCCGTGGCCGCGGTCGCGGCCTCGTAACCCTCGCGGCGGAAGAATTTACCCAGTCCCGAGCGGATGCCCTCCTCGTCGTCCACTATCAGGATCGCCCTGTCGCTGGCGCTCATGGCGCCTCCCTGCCGACCCTGCGTCGGAGGGCGTCCCGAGGATCCGCGACGCCCACCGCGGGCAGCGCGACGATGAAGACGGCGCCGCCGCGAGGCTCGTTGGCCGCTCGGATGAAACCGCCCCTCTTCGTCACGATGCCGTAGGCGACGGAGAGCCCGAGACCGAGGCCCGCTCCCCCGTCCTCTGACGAGGATTGCTTGGTCGTGAAGAAGGGATCGAAGATCCTCGCCATCACCTCCTCGGGTATGCCGGGACCGTCGTCGGAGACGGACAGCTCGACGCCGCCGCATTCCGCCCTCGTCTCGACCCGGATCAGCCCCTCCCGGCCCACCGCCTGCAGGGCGTTCTTGAGGAGGTTGAGCAGGACCTGCTTGAGCTCGTCCTCGGGCATCCCGACCTCGGGACAGTCGGGATCGAGCAGCTCGCGGAACTCTATGCGGCCGTCGCCCCGGAATGGATAACCGACGAGGAGGACGAGCTCCCGCGCCACCTCGTTCGCGTCGCATCGCGGCTGCGCGTCGCCCGACCATTCGCGGGCGCGCTTGGGGACGGAAAAGTCCAAGAGCTGCCTCACGATCCTCGCGATCCTGTGAGTCTCGCTCTCGACGACCCTGAGGGAGGCGACGGCCTCGGGATCGCGTACCTCGCTGATGGCATTGCCGAGGTTAGCCAGGATGGAGGAGAGCGGATTGTTTATCTCGTGCGCGACCCCGGCGGAAAGCATCCCGATGCTCGCGAGCTTGTCGGCCTGGATGACCCTCTCCTCGTAGGCGAGGCGCTCGCTCGCGTCCTCGACGATCAGGATGCAGCGCGCCCCCTCGGGGCGCGTCGCGGCCACCAGGGGATAGAGCTTGATCTCGAAGGTCCTCCCGTCGGCCGCGCGTCGCGTTATCCCGCCCCGGTTCTCCCTGTCGTGCAGCGCCTCTCGGGCGGCCTCGACGATGCCGGCGTCGAAAGGCCCGCGCTCGATATCGACGATCCGGGCCCCCGTCGATGCCGCGGGCTCTCCGAAGAGGCCGCGGAACGAGGCGTTCGCGCTCTCGATCCGCCCCTCTCCGTCGATCACGGCCAGCCCTTCCCGGATCGACTCGATGATGCCGTCCGCCCTCTCCTTGAGCCCGACTATCTCCGATATGTAGCGCTCGAGCTCGAGCTTGTCGGACGCGAGCTTCCTGGCCATTCCGTTGAAGCCGTCGAGGAGCTCGCCCATCTCTCCCGATACCGGTCCGCGAACCTCGGCGCGGTAATCGCCCTCGGCGATGCGGCGCGTGGCCCGCGAAAGCAGCCTGATGGGCGAGACGATGCTGCGGGACAGCACCAGCGCGACTATGATGGTGAACGCGACGACGATCAGCGAGACTGCCAGGATGGAGCGCTGAAGCCTATCGGCGCGCGCGGAGTATTCCGCCAGGGAGAGCACGGCCGAGAGCAGGACCGGCTTCTCGCCGTCGGCGGTGGCCACGGTTCCCGTCCGCTGAACGACGGCGGAATAGGATCCCCCCTGCCAATCCTCCCTGGGGTAGGAGACATAGGCGCCGTCCCTGGCATCGCCCAAGGCGGACCCGACCACCGCCTTGGCGAAGGAAAGCAGCTGCTTCCCCGCCCTTCCCGGACCGCCCGAGCCCGAATGGAGACCGGCGACGCTCGGCCCGCTCCCCGGCAGGGACACGGCGATGGCCACCATCGGGTCGTAGGAAAGGTGGCTTACGAGATCGGTGTCGATCTGCTTGACGATGAAGACGTCGAACCTTCGCGAAAGTATTCGCGGCGAAGTTCCTGCGGAACTTCGCAAGACAGCCCCTACGGGGCTTCGCGCGCTTATCCGGACCGCGCCTACGAACCAGAGGCCGCCGCGGGTCGAGACGATATCGACGTAGGGATTCTCTTTGCGAAAGGCGAATGAGGAAGCGTCGGGGAAGGCGGCTTCGGCCGGTCCCGCGACCACGTAGCGCGAGGCGCCGGTCGATTCGTCGCGCACGGCTGTCGCGACAGCTGCCGAGGAGGAGAGGCGGAGCGCGAGCTCGCGCGCGACGTCGGGATCCCAGGCGGGCGAGCCGACGGAGGCTTCGACCAGGGCGGAGAGCCGCGCGTCCTCGGCGAGCTCGTTGATGTCCTTCCAGAAGGCCAGTTTCCATGCGTTGAAGGATTCATAGGCGTTGGCCGCCTCGGCGGCCATCTCGCGGCCGGCGTCCTCGGCCTGCATCGAGCCGAGTATGGTCGAGAGGGCGGCGCCGGCGAGGGCGGCCTGGAGCGCGATGACTCCGGCGAAGGACCAGAGCGTCCTCTGAAACAGCTTCACGCGAAGAACCTCCGAACGAAGGGGAAGACGCGGAGGGCGCGGAGGGAGAGGAGATCACGGAGGCGAAGGAAGGCGATTATCGGCGCTGGCATCTTCACGACGAGTATACATCATTTTCCCTCCCATCCCAGGTCCTTCCCCTCTTTCACGGCTAGCGTTCCTTCCCTACCGTCTCCGATCCGACGATGAGCCCGACGACCTCGTCCGCAGTCGTGTCCTTGACCACGCGCTCGCCGACGAGGAGCCCTCGACGCATGACGGCGAGCCGGTCCGCGACCTCGAATACGTCGTACATCTGGTGACTGATGATTATGATGCCTATTCCCTGGTCCTTGAGGGTGCGCACGAGGTTCAACACCTTTTTCTGCTCCGCGACGCCGAGGGCCGCGGTGGGCTCGTCCATGATCAGCACCTTCGCGTCCCAGTAGATCGAGCGCGAGATGGCTACCGCCTGGCGCTGCCCGCCTGACAGGGTACGGATCGTGCTCCTCAGCGAGGGGATATGGATGTCGAGCCTGTCGAGGACCTTGCGAGCTTCGTCGGCCATTCCTCCGTCGTCGAGGACCTTGAGGAAGCCGAGCCGCCGTTTCATCCGCTCGCGCCCGAGAAAGATGTTGGCGCCGACGTCGAGGTTTTCGGCCAGGGCGAGATCCTGGTAGATCGTTTCGATGCCGTGGGCCAGGGCATCCATCGGCGATTCGATCCGCGCGGGCTTGCCTCCGATCAGTATCTCCCCCTCGTCGGGCTTGTGGACGCCCGATATCACCTTGATCAGGGTCGATTTGCCCGCCCCGTTATCGCCGAGCACCGCGAGGGCCTCGCCCGCGCGCAGCCCGATGCTCACGCCATCGACCGCGGTGAGGCCGCCGAAGCGCTTCGTGATGCCCCTCGTCTCGAGGATATAGTCCATCGCTTCCCTCCCCTATTTCCTTGCCTCGGGCATGTATCGCTCGATGACGACGGCGAAGATGAGAATCACGCCGACCATGATGTATTTGTCGAAAGTCGGAGTCCCCGCCATGCGGAGGCCTAAATCGAGTACGGCCAGGATCAGGGCCCCTATCATGGTCCGCAGGACCGTTCCCGTCCCGCCGAACAGGGAGGCACCGCCTATTACGACTGCCGCTATCGCGTCGAGGAGGAGACTCGCGCCTCCGTCCGCCTTGCCGGAGACGTACATGAAGGCGTAGACGATCCCGGCTAGGGAGGCGAGGAAGGAGGATAGGGCGTACACGCCGAGGAGACGTCGCTTGACGGGGATGCCGGACCGGGTGGCGGCGTCGATATTGCCGCCTATCGCATAGACATGGCGCCCGAACCTGGTCCTGGCCAATACGAACGCGAAGATGCCGACGACGACGGCCGTGACGACGACGATGTCGGGCACTATCTCGAGGACCTTGACGCCGCGGTCCACTACGGGGCGAGAGAAGAAGGACGGAGGGACCCCTTTCGTGACGTAGAGGAAGTGCCCGCTTCCTATGTCGGCGGCGAGCTTGGGCAGGCCCATGGCGTAGACGCCGTTGATGATGAGCTCGGAGACTCCGTGGCAGACTCCGAGCATCGCGAAGGTCGCTATGAAAGGCGGGACCTTCAGGTAGGCGACGAGCCACCCGTTTACCAGGCCGGGGATCAATCCGACCGCGAGGGTCGCGCAGACGCCTATGAGCACGGTCAGCGGCTCGCCCAGGCCCAGCGGTCCCAGCCATTCCATGAGCTTTATGGAGATGATGGACGCGAAGCCGAGGACGTAGCCCACCGACAGGTCGATGCCGCCCGTGACGATGACGAAGAGCTCGGCCATGGAGAGGAGGAATACCTGCACCCCGTAATACAGCAGGATCTGCAAGGCGTTGAGGCTCGCGAAGCTGCCCGTTCGGAGGCTGAAGTAGATGATTTCCAGCGCGAGGAAAAGGTATATCCAGTGGCCGCCCAGGAACGAGGCCGCCCTTCCCCGCCGCGCGTCCGCCTTTGTTTCGTTGCTCATGCAGGCACCTACCTCAAGTCGGGGAAGATCTTGTCGATGACGACGGCGACGACGAGGAGCACGCCGACCGCGATGTATCGGTAGAAGGGTTGGACGCCGGAGATCGCGAGCCCGTTCTCGAGGAAGGCGAGGACGAGGACGCCGACGGCGGAACTCCAGATCCTGCCCTTGCCGCCGGCGAGGCTCGCGCCGCCGATGACTACGGCCGCGATGGCGAAGAACTCGTATTGCGCGTTGAAAGTCGTATAGTTCCCGATTCCCGTCTGGAAGACGTTGAAGATCCCCCCCATCCCTGAGAGGAAGGAAGAGAGGACGTAGACCAGGATGAGGTGGCGGTCTATCGAGATGCCGGAGCGGATGGCGGCGTCGACGTTGCCGCCTATCGCGTAGGTGTGCCTTCCGAACCGCGTTCGCCTGAGGACGAAGGCCAAGACGGCGAGGACCAGGAGTATGAAAGGCAGGGAATAGGGAAGGAGCCTGATGAGCTCTCGTATCCTCGAGTTGGCGAATCCCTCGGGCTTCGCGAAGAACGAGACGAACTGCCCGGGCATGACGTACAGAAGGTAGCCGTTGCCTATCTCCGGAAGCCTGTCGGGCAGGCCCGTCATCGGGAAGCCGTTGCTGACCTTCAACGCGAGGCCGTTCGCTATGCCCCACATGCCCATCGTGGCGATGAAGGGAGGCACCTTGAATTTGGTTATGACGAGACCGTTCACGAGGCCCGGCAAGAGCGAAAGGACGAGAACCGCCGCCACGGACAGGGAGACGGCCTGGGCCCCGGGCATGCCGGACGCGAGCAGGAGCTGGATGAGCCTGGCAGCGCACACGGAGGCGAGGCCCGTGACGAACCCGACCGAGAGATCGATGCCGCCCGTGATGATGACGAATGTCTCGGCCGCGGCGAGGAGGAAGGGAAGGGTCTGGAGGTGGATGACGTTCTGGAAATTTGCGATGGAAAGGAAGCTGCCGCTCGTCATGCTGAAGATGACGAACATCGCGATCAGGAAGAAGGCGGCCCAGTTGGAGGCGAGGGCGCGTCCCGCCCTCGTCTCCAGGAATCCGCCTGCCGCCCCGGCGGCGGCGCTTTGGCCATTCATAGTCGTTCTCCTGTTGCAGGCGCCGCCGCCGAATCGGTCACTGATAGATATATTGCTGCATATTCGCGTCGCTGACGTTCTGGCGCGTAAAGAACTCGAAGCCGGGGATGACCTTCTTCGGAACCTTCACGTTCTTCTTGTCCTTGAGGTACTTGACGCCCCACTCGATCGCGAGCGAGCCCATCTCGCCCGGTTTCTGCGCGAGGACGAGATCGGCGTTGCCTTTCTTCAGGTTGTCGATATTGGAGAGGGTCGCGTCCCAGAGGCACATCTTGACGGCGCCGGAGAGGCCGGCATTGACGACCGCCTGGGTAGCGCCCTGGGCGGAGAACACGTTGAGGCCGAAGATGCCGACGATGTCCTTGTTGATCTGCAGGGCGGTGAGGGTCTGCTCCTGGGCCTTCTGCTGGACGTCGAGGCACCACTCGACGCCGACCAGCATCATATTCGGGAACTCCGCCACGCCGGCGGTGAAGCCCTTCACGCGGTCCTGGACCGACGAGGCATCGGGGTTCGTGGCCTGGCAGTAAACTTTCCCTTTCTCGCCCACGAGCTTCGCGAGCTGCTCGGCCATCTGCTTGCCGCCGAGCTGATTATCGGAGCCGATGTAGGAGAGGGGGAAGGAATAGTCGCTCGCCTTCGAATAATCGCCGTCGCCGATGAAGGTATCGACGGTTATGATCTCGGTGCCCTGGTCGTAGATGGCCTTGAGAGGCGCCTTGAGGGCGTCGGCCGAAGTCGGCGCGATGAGGAGGAGATCGTACTTGTCCTTGGCGACCATCGCCTGGAGGATGGGAACTTGGTTTTCCGGGCCCCAAGCCTTCGGATACTCGGCGACCGTCAGGTCGACGCCAGCCTTCGCGGCAGCGGCCTTGATTCCCTTCTCCATGGTGTAATAGAAGGGATCGGTGACGCCGGGCATGAAGAGAACCTTGATCTTAGGCTGCGCGAAGGTGGGGACTGCGAGGGCCGCGATCATGAGGACGACGAGAACAGCGACGATCGTCTTTTTCATGTACATGCTCCCTTGGACGATGATATCCGGCACCAAGGCCGGATGAGGCATAGATGCTAGAATCATGCCAATTCGAGCGATGCGGATAGCTCGAGATAAAGGTGCCCCGGCCGTCAAATTCTAGGGAATATTCTACGCGGGTAAGTACGGAGGAGGTATTGCTTCGCGTCCGTATACAAAAACTCCATTTCTCCAGGCTACCGCGTAAACTTATTTCCACACCGGCAGGATCCGTCGATGGATACCGCGTTACCCATAAGCCTGTTTACCGGATTACCCATTCCCCGGGTCGAGGGCTCGCGCGATGGCCGCGAGGCCGCGTTCGATCTCTTCCTCCGAGAGGTTGCCGTAGCCGAACAGAAGGGTCCTATCGGCGTCGGCAAGGGGCTCGAAGGCGTATCGCCGGAGGGGGTACACGACGGCCCCCTGCGAAGCGATGCGCGACACCGTAACCTCGTCGAAAACATTCCCGCGCAGTCGCCTGACTCCGAAGCGAATGGCCAGATGGAGGCCGGCCGCTTCCCCCATGATCTCGATCCCGGATCCGCCTTCTTCGAGGGGACCGAAAATCCTTTCGATACCGCGGAGGAGGGCGGAGCGCCTTTCGGAATAGAGCCTTCTCATCCTCCTGACGTGGCGATCGAGGGCCCCGGTTTCCAGCATCGAGGCCATGGCGGCCTGTGTGAAGACGCAGCTGTGGATGTCCATGAGCTCGCGATAGGCGCGCCAGGTTTCCCGCAGGAAGGGCGGGACTATCGCGTAACCGAGGCGCAGCGCAGGGCTGAATGTCTTGCTGAACGAGCCCGCGTAAACCACTCGCGAAGGATCCAATTCCCTGAGAGGAAGGAGGGGGGCGCCTCCATAGCGGAATTCTCCGTCGAAATCGTCTTCGACGATGAGCGAATCGGTCTCGCGCGCCCACTCGATGAGGGCGACCCTCCTCGGGGCGCAGAGGACGGAACCTAGCGGATATTGATGGGAAGGCGTGACGAAGGCGACGGCGCTCCGATCCAGAGGCAGGGAATCAGGGTCCAAGCCTTCTGCATCTACGCGGCCGGCGACCACCTCGACGCCCTCTCTTTTGAGGAGACCGCTCAGGGCCGGTTGACAGGGGTTCTCCAGGACTGCCCGCCCCCCACCGCAAAGGAGGGCGCCCCTGAGCAGGGCCCTGGATATCAAGCCCAGGGATTGGGAGCAGCCGGAGGTGATGAAGACGTCCTCCGGCTCGGCCACCACCCCCTTGGATCGGAAAAGATAGGCCGCCGTCGCCTCTCGGAGACGATCCAAGCCCGCTCCCTCTCCGTATCCCAGGGAGGAGCGCGGCAGCGAGCGGACAGCCAGGGCGAGGGAGCGAGCCCAAGCCTCCCGCGGGAACATGTCGAGCGCGGGCACGCCGGGCCTGAAATCGACTCTTCGTTCGCGCCCTCGGGCGATAGCGAGGGCGGCGGCCGCGACGGGCGGTCTCCCGGCGGTACTTGCCGAGCCGCCTACGTTCTTCAGGACCGATCCGGCGCGGACGAAGCTGCCGGCGCCGCGCAGGCCCTCTATGTACCCCTCTGCCTCGAGCTGCTCGAAGGCTTCGAGGACGAGAGTCCTGGAGATTCCGAGATCGCGGGCGAGCTCGCGAGTCGAGGGCAGGCGGGAATCCGCGCCGAGCTCGCCGGACAATATCCGCGCGCGTAGCTGGTCGCAGAGCTGGCTGCCCAGGCTCCGCGAGGAAGAACGTTCCAAGACGATTCCGAGCATGGGAACCTCGAAGTGGCCCACGAGATATCAACGATAGTGGCTCTTTAAGTATGCCGCTTCCGCCGCTACAGTAGGGCCTCCCAGGCTTGAAGTCAACCAATGCGCGGAGGAGTAAGGATGGATACTCGCTTTGGGGCCTATATCTCGCTCGCAGGAGGCTTCGTTCTCGCGGGCTCCTCGGTCATCGCCGGCAAGTTCCTCGTCGGATTGCCGGTATTCTTCGCCGCAGCGGCAGGAACGGCCATCGCTCTCCTCGTCCTTGTCCCCTTGGCCGCGGGCGAGACTCGCCCCGAACGCGGAGCGATGAGGCGCGCCCTCCCTTTCTTCGCGGCTCAGGCCTTTTTCGGGGTAGCCCTCTTCCGCGTCCTGATGCTCGCCGCTCTTTCGAGGACCAGCGCCTCGGAAGCGGGTATCGCGACCGGCGTGACGCCGGTCATCACAGCCCTCCTCTCGGCCTTGTTCCTGCGAGAGAGGATCGGACTGCGGGCAGCCTTAGGCATAGGCCTAGCCGCGGCCGGGATCGTCGCGCTGGAATCGGGAGCCGGAGTCGAAACCGTCGCGCCTATCGCCCATTTCGCCTCGCGGCATCTGGTCGGATGCTTCCTCGCTCTCGGGGCGGCGGCTTCGGAATCGGCCTTCAACGTCCTGTCCAAGAGGCTCGAAGCATCCATAGGACCAAAGCGAGCCAGCGCCTCGGTGATGGCCATCGCCTTAGTCCTTCTCGCGACTCTGTCCCTAGTTACGGGAGAGAAGGTCGAGCTGAATGCCATAAGCCCGAACCGGGGACTCGCCTTCGTATACCAGGGACTCTTCGCCTCGGCTCTAGCCTATGTCCTTTGGTTCACGGGAGTCGCAAAAGTGCCCGTATCGACGGCAGGCGTCTTCTCCGGTTTCATGCCGCTCTCGTCCTTCGCCTTGTCGGCCCTCGTCTTGGGCGAGAGGCCGAGACCGGCGGCCTATGCCGGCTGTCTCCTGGCGATCGGAGGCATACTGCTTTGCGCATCGCCTCATCGGGTCAAGGACGAGGGTCGCGTTCCCGCATGATCGGCATTCCCTCGACTTGACTATTCCCTCGAATCGCCGCCATGGTAAAGCCATGCCGGGCTCTCCGAAGTCGGCAGGCAGAGGATCGCTGGGCCCGCGTCAGCTGTCCCGCGCGATGAATTATTCCATCGTCGCGGGCGGGTCGGGCGCCTTCTTCCTCACGGTCTGCAACAACCAGCCTATCTTCAACGTATATATGCTCAATCACCTGGGAGTGGCGCCCGAGACTCTGGGCCTTCTCCTCGGCCTCATGCAGGTAAGCGGGGTCCTTCAGCTCATATCCATAGTCGCGTATTCCCTCCTCCCCAGGCGCAAGCGCTTTTGGATGGCGGGGCATCTGATACACCGCTTCGCGGGGCTCGCGGTAGCCGCCTCGGCCGCAGTCTTCGCCGCCGGGGCGGGGAAGGCGCCCGCGGCCCTCCTCGTCTCGGCGGCGATGATCGTCTCCTGGGCGGCCATGAACCTCACCTCCTCCGGCTGGATGTCCTGGATGGCCGACCTAATCCCCGAGGCATCGAGGGGCAGCTTCTTCCTGAGGCGCTCGGCGGTCTTCCAGGGCGTGACCGTAGCGTGGTTCTTCCTCGCGAGCGTCCTCCTCGATCTCTTCCCTGAGGCTTCGCGTTCCTGGGCCTACGTCGTGATCTTCGGCGTCGGAGCCATCGGCGGGGTCGTCGACATCCTCCTCCACGCGGCCATCCCCGAACCGCCGCGGGCGGCGCGGCCGAGCTTTACCCCCGGCGACTTCCTCGCCCCGCTCCGCGACCGCAATTTTCTCGGCTATGCGTTCGTCATCGGCCTCGCCCAGCTCGCCTTGAACCTCGCGGGCCCCTTCCAGGCTCCCTATGTCACTTCGCCGGACGCGATCGGAGTGCCCATCGTCTGGCTCGGCATAATGACGGTGATCTCCCAGCTCACATGGGTCGCCATCGCGCCGCTATGGGGCTTCGTGATGGACCGCTACGGACGCAAGCCCGCCGTGCTCATGGGCTTCCTCGTCGGCCTCTCGACCCTCGGCTACGTATTCCTCACTCGGCGCAACCACGTCTATATCCTGCCCCTCCTCTCCCTCGCGGCCGGCTTCTTCGGGCCGGCCTTCTGGGAAGGGTCCAACCAGCTCATGCTCACCCTCGCCCCTCCCGAGCGGCGCGTCGTCTACATCGGCTGGTACAATACGATCATCGGCGTCGTCTCGGCTTTCGGCGCCTTCGGCGGCGGCCTCCTCGACGAGGCCCTCGAGGGCTTTCGGCTCGATGCCGGGCCCATAAGGATGCGGGGCTTCCACGTGGGACAGCTGGCCTGCCTCCTCATCCTCGCCGTATCCGCGCTCGCCCTCCGGCGCGTCAAGGAAGGGCGGGAGAGGCCGGTGGGCATACTCGTATCCCAGTTCGCGACGGCCGGCGTCTTCCGCAGCTTCGCCTCGCACGGCGTCCTCGCGCGGGATTCGAGCGATCCGCGCGTCGCACGCGCGCTCAGGCGGATAGACCGCGAGGAAGGCGCGCTCCTGGTCCGCGAGGTGATAGACAGGCTCGACGATCCCTCGGCCGAAGTCCGCAGGGAGGCGGCGCTCGCCCTGGGCCGCATAGGCGCGAAGGACGCGACCGAGCCCCTGGTCAGCCGGCTCTCCGACTCCTCGAGCCCCATCCGCATCGAGGCCGCGAGGGCTTTGGGCGAAATCGCCGACGAGCGCGCCGTTCCGGCCCTCGTCCGCTTCCTCGCCGTGGGCTCGCCCGAGCTCAGGGCGGCCTGCGCCGAATCGCTCGGGAAGCTCGGGGGCGAAGCGGCGCGCGCCGCGCTCGCGACGACGCTATCCGGCGAAGCCGAGCATTCGGTCGTCGCGACTCTCGCCGAGGCGATGACCAAGTCCGCCGGGGCCGAGGAGTCCGACGCCCCGATGGAAGTGCTGGAGGCCGTTCAGGAGCTCTTCCCCCGCATGGTCGAGGCGAGGAATGCGGCGCTCAAGCGGCAGTACTCGCTCGCCCTCGGCAACATCCTCGGCAGGCCGGGCGAGTTCTACAGCTTCATCACCGGTGAAGGCTCGGGTCGCCAGGCCCGCTGCCGCGCCCTCATCGCCTCGTTCAAGCTGCGCATCCAGCCGATACTCGAAGGCTCCGCTACCGCCGCCGCCATCGAGGAGCTCGGGCGGGCCATCGAGGCCGAGCGCGGACGGGACGCGATGGCGGCCTGCCTCCTCGTGCACGGCATGGCCATGGAGCGGCTCTTCGGCCCTCTCGCCGTAACCTGCGATTTCCACGAGGCGGCCGGAAGGGTGGATATGCGCCTCGGCGCCTGGGTTTGGCTCGCGTGCGAAGCCGCGCGCCGCGCCGATCTCCCCGTCGAAGACGGCGGCATGGACGATTCGTCCCGCATGATCGTCGCGTTGCTCGGGCTGTATTACCTGGGTTCCGGAATATGAAGCCTAAAAATAATAGAACTCGTGAAATATCGTGGACTTTAACTATTTAGTATCCATATATTAGCCTTAATTATGGAACTGAACCTCGACGAGAGCGACCTGCTCTTCGACCTGCAATACGAGCTTCACGAGCTTTTCGTCCGGACCATGGACGGGATGCTGGGCTCCGAGGGTTTGACTCTCCTGCAATTCTATATACTCAAATCGCTCAAGGATTCCGGCCATATGTGCAAAATGTCCGAGCTCGCCGCATCGCGGCTGCTCAGCCCCGCCGCGGTGACGGGGATAGCCGACAGGCTGGTCAACCTGGGCTTCGTCGAGAGGGTCTCGGACAAGAACGACAGAAGGATAGTCCTCCTGACTCTCACCGATCGCGCGACGAAGCTCCTCGACGCGATCGACCTCAAGTCCCTGAAGCTATTGAGGAAGTTCATCGACAGGGTCAGCGACGAGGATCGGGCGACCGTCAGGCGAGTCATAGTGGATTTCGCGCAGTTCTTGAGGACAGAACTCAAACTCCAAAAGGTTTAATCATGATGCGGAAACATCTGATGTCCTTCCTGCTCGCGGCATCCCTGGCCGTCGGGTCTCTTTCATCTCAGGAGAGTCCCCCGATCCTGACGCTGGCCCTGTGCGTGGATCGGGCTCTCGCCGACGGTGCCGACGGCAGGATCCTGCGGAGGAATCTCGACATCGCGAGAGAGCAATACGGCCTGAGCCTCTCCCAGGCCTCGTTCGCGCTCTCGGGCTCCCTCGGCGAGAGCGCGACCAACGGTTTCGGCGATGCCGCCTTGCTTTCGGAGAATTCCCTCGCGGTAGGCTTCGCCCAGTCCCCCCAGGCGGGATTATCCCTGGCCTCGCCGATGACGAGCATCAGCCTCAGCTCGACGCCGTACATAGCCGCGAGCCCCCTCGCGGCGGCTTTTCCCCAGTTCGCGTCCTACTTCCCGCCAGGCCCGACGGGGACGGCCGGGCTCAGCTTCAATCAAGTAGTGTGGAACGGCTATCCGGGCGGAATCGCCCGGGCGGCGACTCGGAAAAGCCTCTTGGCCCTGCAGGGCCAGGAGCTTACGGCCGAGGCCGGCAAATCGAGCATCGTCTCGGCTGTGTCTCAGGCCTACTTCGTCATGCTCGGTTCCCAGCTCGATCTTGCGGCCAAGCGGGAAACCAGGGACCAGCAGGATTCCCTCGTCGCCCAGATCCGCTCTACCTTCGACAGCGGCCTGGCGGACGAGGTAGACCTGGAGAGCGCGGAAATCAACGCCAAGAACGCCGAGATCGACGAGCGCGACGCCGAGAACGCCCTCCGCATCGCGAGATCGAGGCTCGCCCAGATCATCGGCGGGTCGCGCGATTCGTCCTTTGCCGTCGCCGAGGAGAAAGACCCTGAGGTCCCCGTCGCGAGCGTCGAGGAGGCCGTATCCGAGGCCTTGAGCCGGAGGATCGAGATCCGCCAGATCGAGATAAACCGCAAGCTCGCGACTATCGATCGGGATCTCATCAAGGGCCAGACGCTCCCCGCGATCAGCGTCAGCGGCGGCGTCAATATCATCTACCAATTCCAGGGAACGGATACGGCGGGCCAGGAGACCCTCGGGGCCAAGCTTTCGTTGCCCGTCCTCGACGCCGGGGCCGCCGCCCATCAGCTCAAGGCCAACTCCATCCAGGACGAGGAATACGGGATCCAGGAAGAACAGCTCCGCGCGAAGATCGCCACGGACGTCGAGGAGGCCTTCGATCTCGCGCAGACTCAGCTTCAGCGACTGGAAACGGCGAAGCTGGCCGCGGAGAGATCCGAACTGAGATTCAAGCTCCGGAAGACCGAGGTCGCCTTCGGCACGGTGAAGAATCAGGACTTGCTCGACGCCTCGGTAGAGTACGCGAACGCCCGCTCCGCGGTCACGGGCGCGGAGCGGAACGCCCAGCTTGCCGTCCTGCAGCTGCGCGAGCTCATGGGCTATTAGGAGACGATTCATGGAAAATCATTCGAGGCTCGTACCGGCCGGGGCGGCGATCGTCGCGCTCCTCGTCGCGCTCGCCGGCTGCTCGCGCGGCGCCGCCTCCCCGGGTCCTTCGGCCAAGGGTCCGGCGACTCAGGCCGGTCCCGGGCTAGCCGATATAGCGGTCCGCTCCTCTTCCGTCGCCTTCGGCCCCCTCGCGGCCCTGCATAAGGCTTCCGGAACGGTGAAACCCGTCCTCCAAAGCCAGGTCGCGAGCCAGGTGGGCGGGGTCGTCTCGAGGGTCCTCTTGAAGGCGGGGGATTGGGTGGCCGAGGGGGGAGTCGTCGTCCAGCTCGACGACAGCCAGCTTCAGCTCTCGGCCAAGACGGCCG
>CAYNFM010000034.1:0-33929 GCA_964396415.1 uncultured Treponemataceae bacterium
ATTAAAGAAGTGAAGAATTGGAAAGCGTTCCGGAACGTCGTATGCTTATAGTGTCGGCTTTGCCCGACGAGGAGGTTTCATGAAAAGGTCCATCGCTATCATGGCGATCGCCCTGACCGCGGCCCTGGACGGATTCTCGCAATCCTCTCTCCAAGGCTTCCAGTCGGCTTTTTCCAACTTCGCGGGCGATATGGCGGGGAGTCTCGCGGTCAATTCGACCATCGGCTCCAACTGGTCCGACGCCTACGTCGGCGGTTTCCCCAATTTCGGGCTAGGCGTCACGATCGGCGCGGCCTTCATCAAAGCCGATAGCGCGACCTCGCTTTTCAACGCGATAGCGCCCGGCTCCTTGCCTTCAGCGTTTACGAGCTATG
Organism: uncultured Treponemataceae bacterium; assembly: GCA_964396415.1. Classification (GTDB taxonomy): domain Bacteria; phylum Spirochaetota; class Spirochaetia; order Treponematales; family Rectinemataceae; genus UBA1306. The sequence continues at coordinate 375 of CAYNFM010000034.1, forward strand.
GCATCCCGATTCCCGCGACCGTGGCGACGTTCAAGATCGGCCTGCCCTTCATTCCCATGGATATCGGCATCAAGGGCGGCTACATTCCGTCCTCTATCGGCTCGGACCTCCAGGGCCTGACCGGCGTCGCCGTCGATTACGCGAATATCGGCGTTCAGCTCCGTTACGCCCTCGTCAAGCAGAATCTCTTCCTCCCGAACGTCAGCATCGGCGTGGCCTACGATTACCAGAAGGGCGATCTCACGAAGCAATTGTCCGGAGTCCCGTCCCAAAGCTTCACCGTCCCGGCTTCCTTGGGCTCATATTCGGTAAATGTCACCAGCCCCACTCTCGCTCTCGGCTGGACCTCGAGCGTCTTCGACTTCACCGCCCAGGTGAGCAAGCAGCTCCTATTCCTGATACCCTATGCGGGCGCGGGATTCACCGTCGGTAAATCCACCGTAACAGGCGGAGTCAATGCGACTACGAGCACCAACTACCCAACGGGGCTCTCCGGATTGTCCAGCGACCTCGCGGCTGCCGGTCTATCGACCCCCTCGGTCTTAAATAAAGACGGTTTCAGCTATTCGGTCGATTCCTCCTCCCCCGTTTTCCGAATCTATGGCGGCCTTTCCTTCCGTATCATAGTCCTCGACTTCGATGCCCAGGTCATGTACGTCCCTGCCGCCGCCGCATTCGGAGCATCGTTGACGGCCCGGGTGCAGATTTAATTCGGCCTTTCCCGCGATCGCGAGGCGGCGTCGGGCCTGGGAGCCCGACGCCGCTTTTTATTCTCGCCTCGGTCGCGATACGCCTTTTCAAAGCGGGGTAACGCTGTTTATAGTGGGGCATGGCCTCATCGCGTACGTCTTACGACATCATCGTCCTCGCGGGGGATATCGGCGGCACCAACGCCAACCTCGCCCTCATCGGGAAGAAGGGCGGCACCTTCACCCTCCTCATGGACAGGCATTACAGAACCAGGGAAGAGCCTTCCCTGATCGAGCCGCTCGGGCGCTTCCTCGCGGAGGCGGAACGGGAGCACCCGGGCATGAAGCCCGAGCTCTGCTGCATCTCGGGCGCGGGCCCGGTCGTGGATGCTCGAATCGTCCTCACGAACGCCCCCTGGGCCATCGAAGCCAAGGCGATCGAGTCCGCCTATTCCATCCCCACGACCCTGATCAACGATTTTACGGCGGTTTCGTACGGAGTCCTCCTCCTCGATCCCTCCAACTCCGAGCAGATAACGCGGCTGCCCCACGGCGACGGCTCCCTTCCGATCCTGCAGCCGGGCGTCCGCCTCGTCGTCGGGGCCGGCACGGGTCTCGGCGTAGGCTACGTCGTCAAGGTCCGCGACCGCTTCGAGGCCTTCCCCTCCGAAGGCGGCCACGTCACCCTTCCCGTCTACGACGACGAGAGCCGCAGCTTCCAACGCTGGCTCGAGGCGAGATACGGCTTCGTCCCCGGGGCCGAGGCCGGCGTCTCGGGTCAGGGCATAGGCAATATCTTCGCCTACGTGGCCGAGCGGGAGGCCGCGGCGGGGACCCTCCTGGGATTGGCGGCGCGAAGCATCCTCGACGCTCCCGAGTCCGAGCGCCCGGCCCTCGTGGCTCAGGCCGCGACTTCCGACCTCCTGTGCGCGAAGTCCATGGACATGTTCGTGAAGCTCTACGCCCGCGTCGCGGCCGACAACGCGGCGGCCTTCCTTCCCGCCGGCGTCTTCCTCGCCGGGGGCATTCCCGCCAAGAACGAGGAGCGTTTCCTCGAGGGCGGCCGCTTCATGGCCATGTTCGAGCGAAGTTATGCGAAACACATCCGCGCGATCCTCGTCAAGACCCCGGTGATGATAGTCAAGGACTATTCGATCTCCCTCTACGGGGCGGCCAACGCCGCCGTCGAGATGGCTTGAAGGCGGGCGGCATGGAAGCATTGAGCGAAGCCCTTCTGGAGGATATGAAGGCGAAGGGCATAGACGCGAGCCTCACCCTGTCCATACTCGAGGATTACAACGCGGGGCTCTACGACTCCGTGAAACCGGTAGAGGCGATCGGCGTCCCGGCCGTCGACGGCCATTCCGTAGTCTCATTGGCCGATCGCGCGGGCCGGGCGGGACCGGCCTATTCCGTCCCCGCCCGCGACGCGAGGGAGCGGCTCGGCGCCCTGGGCCTCGGCTTCCCTCCCTCCGCGCGCGAGGGCGAATCCGGAGAGACGCTGTTCGACGCGGCCGCCCTCGAGAGGATCGGCGCTGCCCTCCTCGGCCGCACGGCTTTCGGCGTCCTCAACGGCGGCTCGGCCACGAGCTACGCCGACTCCAAGAAGAACCTCGCCTTCGGGCAGGGCGTCTTCGACGCCCTCGAGCCCTCCTACGACATGCTCGCCCCATTGTGCAGGAACGAGCCGAAGGGCCTCACGCCCGCCTATCTCGAGCCGGATGGCGCTCCGGGCGCGAGCTTCCTCGCGCTCAAAATGCGCGCGCGCCTCGTCGCCGCCCTCCGCGCGAAGGAGCGCGGCGAGAAGGTGGACGACTCCTTCATGCCCCTCTTCCAGATGTCGAGCGTCTCCAACGACGGGCGGATCGCCCGGGCCTACGAAGAGTATCGAGGCCATCCCTTCATCGAGCCCCTCGCTCGCGAGCTCGGGCTCGACGGAGCGCCCTGGAAGACGGGAGTCCAGCCGATGATCGCCGCGTATACGCACTCCTCCGAAGGCAGGCCCAAGCGAGTCTTCGACCGGGCGCGCGGGATTCCGGACTCGGCCATCGCCCTACCCGGCGGCCACGGCCAATGCTTTCGCGTCCTCGCGCCGACGCTGCGCGCGCTTCGCGATTCGGGCGCCCGCTTCGCGTACATCGGCAATGTCGATAACCTGGGCTACCTGCCCGATCCCGTCGAGATAGCCATCCTCGCCCTCTCGGGCCTCCCCGCCGCCTTCGACTTCTCGCTCCGCACGCCGATGGACGTCAAGGGCGGGATCCTCGTCGAGACGGCCGGCGACGCCCGACACGGCGTCCGACGCACCGTGGCCGACATCGGGCCCGCCATCTCCTTCGATGAGGTCGAGCGGCTCGAGTCGGAGGGCGCGTCGATCCTCTTCAACTGCGCCATCGGCCTCTTCGACCTCGACTGGCTCGTGCCGAGGCTGGACGAGATCGGGCGCGAGCTCCCGGTGCGCTTTACGGACCAGGATAAAGACGCGGGCCGCTATTCCCAAGCCGAGCAGGTCACCTGGGAAGTGGCGGGCATACTGCCCGCCTTTCTCTCCTTCGCCGTCGACAAGTACGACCGCTTCATCGCGGCCAAGCTCCTCGCCGAGACTCTCCTCACGAGCGGCGCCGCGATGGGCGACGCGCGCATTCCGAGCGAGCTCGCCGACACCTCGCGCCGACTGAAGAGGGCCCTCGAGCGAAAGCTCGGGGGGCCTTACGATCTCGAGATTCGCGAAGGACGATGGACGGCCCGAGCTCCTCGCCGGTCGGAAGGACTACATGCCCTCCCTTCCTTAAGGTGAAGGCGTGAAGACCATTGCTCCGGCCGAGACTCAGGTCCCGAAGACGAGCAAGGCCGCGAAGTAGAGCGCCATCGCGGCCGCGCCTATAGGGAGGCCGACGGCCATCCATTCCCCGCTCTTTATCCTGAGCTTGCCCGCCGAGATGATATTCGCTATGTTGCCGGGGACCAGCATGCCGCCCGCTATGATCAGGCCGACGAGGGCGAAGGCGAGCTGGTCCGTCTTCATCGTCGGGCCGATCTCGGCGGCCGCGAGCGTCGCGTTGTCGAGTATCGCGGAAAGGGAGTTGATCCAGAAAAGGCCGACAGCAGGCACCTTGGGGATATAGGCGTCGATGACGGGCTCGAAGCCTGCCCCGAGGAATACGAGCGCCACGATGAAGAGATAGGTCTTCGCCGCGCTCAGGAATACGTCCCTGAACGTCTCTTCGCGGTCCTCTTTCAGCCTCCCGTCCCCCTGACCGCCCTTGACGAGGATCGCGGCCAGGGCGCCGAACCCGAAAATGCCGGGTATGATGTAGGGCCAGAGTCTCTCGAAGAGGAACCAGAACGACGCGTTATACGGCCTTCCTTCGAGCTTGGCGATCACGATCGTGGCCAGGGGGCCGCCTAAGGGAGTAAGGACTGCGCTTATGCCGATCGCGTAGCAGGCAATCACCGCGATCTTGATCTCATCCTCGCGGTCCAGGCGCAGGCAATCGATGATTTCCACGAGGAGGAGCGCCGCAACGATTGAAGTGATGAGGCTGGTGACTACTCCGAGCGCGACGACGACGGCGAAGGCGAAAGCCTTGGCGCCGAGAGCGGAGATCGCCCGGCGGATAGCCCGCCGCTCGTAGGAACGAAATATGCGGAAAAGCAGGCCCGCGACGAGAACGGCGACGCTGATCAGTATGGGCTCTAGGAGGGCCTCCCGGATGATGGAGAAGGTCCACCTCGACGATGCCGTGAGGGCGAGGGCGCCCATGGCGAAGAGGAAGAGCTCGAGATTGTCCTCTACTTTCTTCACGAAGAAAGGCAGGAAGAGCGCCATGGCGAGAATGGCGGACAATGCTGCTATCGCGATACGGAAGCTCCCCGCGAGGCGAGCAGCTCGGCGAGCCGTAGCGGTTTCGTCCGCGCGAATTCGGGAAAAGGCATCGGCTCCTCGGGTCGGGCGATCGGTTCCCGCAGCGTCAGTTCCATCCAGTCGACGGCTTGCCACTCTCCCAGCTTGAAGGCGGTATCCGAAAAACGGCAGAGAGGCGAGAAGCCGAGTCTTTCATGGAGAGCCACGCTCGCCGGGTTGGGCGGCGTGATCACCGCGTAGGTTTTCACGTAACCGAGTTCCCTCAGGATCCCGACCAGGGCCGTTAGAAGGGACGTGCCGATCCCCCGCCCGACCGAATCCTCGCGCAGGTATACGGAATCCTCGAGGGACCAGCGATAGGCCGCGCGCTCGCGATACCGCGTCGCATAGGCATAGCCGAGAATCTCTCCCTCGTCCTCGTAGACGAGGAAGGGGAAAGACCGGCCCACTTTCGCTATCTTGGAAGCCATCTCTTCGGCGGAAGGCGGAACTTCCTCGAAAGTGATTACGCTCTTCTCGACGTAGGGACGATAAATTGAGGCGATCGCCCCCGAGTCGCCTTCCATCGCGATCCTCAGCATTCCATCTCCTATACCCTATTCATCAGCCTCGATGCAAGACCGCCGATGATGCAAGGCGAAAGATTAACCTTCATCTATGAAGTTTTTTTTTATAAACCAACATTTTTGTAGGACAACCGCGGTAAATAAAAATTCCTATCGTACTTATCGCGCCGTGCCGGTTCAGGGACCGCGAATTCTTTCTCTAAGTTTCATTGGCATAAAGGCTTTTAAATGTGAAGGATGCCTTCGCTTTTCATTGAACCCTTGTGATTTTCATGAAATCATCGATAATGAGGCACGAAACGTGCTCTATCTTTTGAAGTCCTGTTAGGATTGCTCAAATGCGATAAGGAGGTTCGGATGGGTATCGGGAAGACGCCAGGCGACATCATCTCTTTCATTCAGAAAGAGAAAATCGAGGTCATCGATCTTAGGTTCATGGACTTCCCCGGTTTGTGGCAGCACTTCTCCATCACGACGCACGAACTGGACGAGGAGGCCTTCGAGAAGGGACTCGGCTTCGACGGGTCGAGTATCCGCGGCTGGCAGGCGATCAACGAGAGCGACATGCTGGTCAAGCCCGTGCCGGACACGGCCTTCGTGGACCCCTTCCTCAAGGCCAAGACCCTCGTGATGATCTGCAACATCTGCGATCCCCTCACGGGCGAGGACTACACGCGCGACCCGCGCAACATCGCCCGGAAGGCCGAGGCCTATCTGAAGCAGACGGGCCTCGCCGAGATCGCCTATTTCGGGCCGGAATGCGAGTTCTTCATCTTCGACGACATCCGCTACGACCAGAACGAGCACGAGGGCTATTACCACATCGACTCGGCCGAAGGCAGGTGGAACACCGGGCGCGTCGAGACGCCGGGCAATCTGGGCTACAAGATCAGGCTGAAGGAGGGCTATTTCCCCGTCCCGCCCAACGATTCCCTGCAGGACGTCCGCAGCGATATGATGCTGACCCTCGAGTCCATCGGCGTCCCCATCGAGGTCCAGCACCACGAGGTCGCGACCGGCGGTCAGGCCGAGATCGACATGCGTTTCAACACGCTGCTGACCATGGCCGACAACGTCCTGAAGTACAAGTACGTCGCCAAGAACACGGCGAAGAAATACGGGAAGGTCGTCACATTCATGCCCAAGCCGCTCTTCGGCGACAACGGCAGCGGCATGCACGTGCACTTCTCGCTCTGGAACGGGTCCAAGAATCTCTTCTCGGGCGACGGCTACGCCGGCCTCAGCCAGATGGGCCTCTACGCCATCGGGGGCATCCTCAAGCACGCGCCCTCCATCCTCGGCTTCGCCACTCCGACGACGAACAGCTTCAAGCGTCTGGTGCCCGGCTTCGAGGCCCCGGTCAACCTCGCCTACTCGCGCCGGAACAGGAGCGCGTCGGTGCGCATACCCATGTACTCGACCTCGCCCAAGACGAAGCGGATCGAGTTCAGGTGCCCCGATCCGAGCTGCAACCCCTACCTGACCTTCTCGGCGATGCTGATGGCGGCCATCGACGGCATAGTCAACAAGATCGATCCGGGCAAGCCTCTCGACAAGGATATCTACGACCTGCCGCCCGAGGAGCTCGCAGCCGTTCCCAAGGCTCCCGGCTCCCTTCGCGAGGTCCTCAAGCACCTCGAGGAGGACCACCAGTACCTGCTTAAAGGGGACGTGTTCACGCAGGACGTCATCGAGACCTGGATCGACTACAAGATGAAGAACGAGGTGCTCCCGCTCGACCTGCGGCCCCACCCCTGGGAGTTCATGCTCTATTTCGATATTTGATCGTGAGTATCGCGACCCGACCGCGCGGAGGGCCGATCCTCCGTACGGCCGGGCCCTCCGCTTGGCGCCGCCCGCGGCTTCGTCCATACTAGCCGCATGGGCGCCACCGCGGAGGCCATAGCCTCGCTCCTCCCCGAATTCGCGCCGGGGCGCGTCGAGGAGCAGCTCTCGGGTCTGGGCCGCAGGTACCTCGAGCGCTTCGCGGCCGGAGAAGCGGCCGACCATTTACGCGTCTTGGCGAGGCTCTCGCCGGAGCGGCCCGTCGAGGCGATCGTGAGCGGCGACCCGGAGACGGGATTGCGCTGCACGGTGCTCGCCTTCGATTACCCTTCCGAATTCTCCTACATCACCGGCGTCCTCTCGTCGATGGGCTTCGATATCCTCGAGGGCGACGTGTTCACCTTCGGTCCCGTGGGAAGGAATCGGGAAGGCGCGAGGGACGCTACGCAGCGAAAGCCGGATCGGCGGAAGATAATCGATTCCTTCGCCGGCAGGGTAAAGCGCGAGCTCTGGAGCGACGATTGGCCGGAGGCCCTCGCCGAGAGGCTCGAGCGCGTCGTCCTCATCCTCGAGCGCGGCGGCGCGGACTCCCAGGCCAGGACGAAGCGCGCCGTCGCCGAGCTCGCCGCTTCGGCCCTCGAGGAAATCGGAGCGCCCGACAGGACCCTCCTCTATCCCGTCCTCATCGAGGTCGAGGATAAGAGCCCCGACCTCGTCCGCCTGCGCGTCGAGTCCGAGGACACGCCCTTCTTCCTCTTCGCCTTCAGCGCGGCGCTCTCCCTCCAAGGAGTCTCGATCGAGAGAGTCACGATAAGGACGCGCGGCTCGCGCATAGAAGACGCTTTCGAATTCGCCGACGCCTCCGGCGGGGCTATCGACGACCCGGTACGCATCGACCGAATCAAGCTCTCCGTCCTCCTTACCAAGCAATTCACCTCCTTTCTCGGAGGAGCGGGCGATCCGCGTGCCGCTATCCTCCGATTCGAGGACCTCGTGGCGGAGGTCCTGGCCGTGCCGGAACAGGGACGCTGGCTCGAGATGCTCTCGAGCGGAAGGGTCATGGGCGACCTCGCGCGCCTCTTGGGGGCCAGCACCTTCCTGTGGGAGGACTTCATACGCCAGCAATACGAGACCCTCCTGCCGATGCTCGGTCCGCGCGCGGAGGGCGGGGGATTCTCGGAGCCGCTCGATACCTTGCCGCGCCGCCTCGGCTCGGCGCTCGAGGGCTCGGGTTCGGGCTCGGGCTCGGAGGAAGCCTTCGTCGCAGCCCTCAACGCCTTCAAGGACCGCGAGATACTCCTCTACGACATGGACCACATCCTCGGCCCGCGCGCCGATTTCCTGACCTTGAGCCGAAGGCTCACGGTCCTCGCGGAGCTGGTCGTGGACGCGGCCTCTTCCTACGCCTATCGCTCCCTCGCCCGGCGATTCGGCGAGCCTCTCACGGCAGCCGGCTTCCCTGCGAAGTTCGCCGTCATGGGACTTGGCAAGATGGGCGGCGCGGCCCTGGGTTATGCCTCCGATATCGAGCTCCTTTTCGTCTACGACGACTCCGGCCGGACGGCCGGCCCAAAGGTCGTCGAGAACGCCGAGTTCTTCGGCGCTCTCGTCCGATCGGTCCAAGGCTACGTTCGGGCGAAGCGGGAGGGAATCTTCCAGATAGACCTCCGCCTGAGGCCTTATGGCGCCTCGGGTCCCCTCGCCTGCAGCCTCGAGAGCTTCTGCACCTACTACGCCCCGGGCGGACCGGCCCACTCCTACGAGCGGCTCGCCCTCGTTCGGCTCCGGACGGTAGGCGGCGACGGGACCCTCGGCGAGCGAGTCGAGCGCCTGCGAGACGAGCTGGTCTACTCGGCGAAAGGCTTCGATATCGTCGAGTTCCGAGAGCTGCGGGAACGACAGCTGCGTGAAAAGACGAAGACGGGGAGGCCTAACGCCAAGTTCAGCTCGGGAGCCTTGGTGGACCTCGAGTACGCGGTGCAGATACTTCAGATCAGGCACGGCGCTACCGACCGCCGGCTCCGTACGCCGAGGATACACGAGGCGATCGGGGAGCTCGCCTCGATCGCCTTGCTGGGAGAGGAAGAGGCGCGCGAGCTCGCCGCCGACTACGATTTCCTGCGCATGCTCATCAACGGCCTCAGGATGCTCAGGGGCTCGGCCCTCGATCTTTTCCTTCCCGAGGACGGATCGGAGGAGTATTCGCACCTCGCCCGTAGGATAGGCTACGTCGCCGAGGGCGACCTGAGCCCGGCGCGAAGGCTCAGCCTCGAGTTCGAGGCCAGGACGGCCGATGTGCGAGCCTTCGCCGACCGCCATTTCAGCGGAGAAGACCATTATACGGTGAGGCCGACCAACGCTGCCGACCTCGTTCTCTCCGGAGCCTCGAACGACGCTGAGAGGGACTCCATACTCTCGTCGAAGGGCTTCAAGAACCCCGCGAGGGCCTTCGTCAACCTACGTAATATCGCCGGGACGGGCGCGGACAGCCGAGAGAGTCTCGATGCCTCGTCGCCGAGGCGCCTACGCTTCGCGAGACTCGCCATCCTGGCCTGCGATATCCTGTCGCAGAGGCCGGACCCCGACATGGCCCTCAACAACTGGGAACGCTTCGTCGATTCCGTTCCCGATCCCGCCTCGCACCTCGCGCAGATGCTCGCCCAACCCAAGCGGCTCGAGATACTCCTCGACATCCTCTCGACGAGTCAATTCCTCGCCGACACCCTCGTGATGGAGCCCGCCCTCCTCGACTACGTCAGCGACCCGCGTACCTTGCGCTCGCGCAGGACGAACGGCGACATCGCCTTCGAGCTCTCCGGGCTGTCGCGCGCCTCGTCTGAGGCGGAGGAGTGGAAGGATGGACTGCGGACCTTCAGGCGCAAGGAGATACTGAGGATCGGCGCGCGCGATATCTGCCTCGGAACGCGGACCGTCCTCGTCATGGAAGAGCTTTCTTCCCTGGCCGATTGCATGATCGAGGCTGCGCTCGGGCGAATCCGCCATGCCGCTCTCGAAGAGGGGCGAAGCCCCGTCCCGCGCTTCTGCGTCTTGGCCTTCGGCAAGCTCGGGGGAAGGGAGCTCAACTACAGCTCCGATATCGACCTCTTAGGGCTATGGGAGGCTTCGGAAGGCGGACAGGAGGGCGAAGAGACCGCGACCTCGATGATGGAAAGGCTCAGGTCCGATCTTTCGGATCACACGGCGGGTGGATACGCCTATCGCGTCGACCTGCGGCTCAGGCCCTACGGTTCCTCGGGACAGCTCGTCTACGAGCTCGGCGCCCTCCTTCGATACTATGCCGAGCCGGCGGCGCTCTGGGAGCAGCAAGCCCTCCTCAAGGCGCGGCCGGTGGCGGGCGACCTCGAATTGGGAGCGAGGTTCCTCGAGTCGGCGCGCGGAACGCTCGTCGCGCGCAGGGATCCCGATCGCGTAGTCGCGTCGATCGACTCGCTTCGGCGCGAGGCCATCCGGGACCTCTCTCGCGGCATGGGAGGGGGGAGAGACGTCAAAACCGGCCTAGGGGGGATCAGGGACGTTGAATTCCTGGTTCAGGGCCTGCAGCTCATCCACGCCCATTCGGCGCCGGGGCTTCTGCGGGCTAACAGCCTCGAGGGTCTCTCGGCCCTCGAGGAAGCGGGCATCCTGCCCGCGGAGGTCTCGGGGAGGCTCGCGGAGGACTACGTCTTCCTCCGCAGGGTGGAGCATTTCCTGCAGATCTACGAAGACCGTCAGACTCACCGCCTGCCGAAGGATCCCGAGCAGGTCCTCGCCCTGGCCCGCCGCATGCTCGGGGCCAAGGCCACGGTCGAGCAGTTCCGGTCCGCTCTGGACCTCCGCTTCGAGAACGTCCATAGCGAATACCGAAAGTTCATCGAGGGCGCTTATCGGGATGGGCCTTCGTAAAAGCCCGACGGAGTCGGGGCGGGGAAGCTCAATACCTGCCGAGGTACTTCTCGAGCTCCCAAGAGGTGACTTCCCTGTGCGATTCTTCCCACTCGAGCCGCTTCGCCTCTATGAAGCGCCTCGCGATGTAGGGCCCCAGAGTCTCGCACACGACCTCGTCGTCCTCGAGGGCGTCTATGGCGGCGTTGAGCGAAATAGGGAGCATTTCGTTCGAGGAGTAGCCCGGAAGCTGCGTCGCGTAGGGATTCTCCTCGTTCGCCTCCGCCAAGGGCAGCTCCCGGCGTATGCCGTCCAGCCCCGCGGAGAGCATTACCGCGAAGGCGAGGTAGGGATTGCAGCTCGGGTCCGGGCAGCGCAGCTCCACTCGGGTATTTCCGGTCTCGATAGCCCTCGGCACCCGAATGAGGGCGGCCCGATTGATCCTCGCCCAGCTGATGTGGACGGGCGCCTCGTAGCCGGCGAAGAGCCGCTTGTAGGAATTGACGAGGGGCGCGAGTATCGCGCATGCGCCCCTGGCGTGCGCGAGCTGCCCCGCGATGAAATGCTTCGCCAGGCTCGAGAGCCCATGGGGATCGCCGGAGTCGTGGAAAGCGTCGCGCCCGTTGGCCGCGTAGCGCATGCCTTGGTGCACGTGCATGCCCGAGCCGCTCATGCCCGCCATGGGCTTGGGCATGAAGGTCCCGTAGAAGCCGTTGAGCTTCGCGATCGCCTTGAGCGCGACGCGGAACGTGACGATGTTGTCGGCCGTCGCGAAGGCTCCCGAGTCGCGGAAGTCGATCTCGTACTGACCTCCCGCGACCTCGTGGTGCATGGCCTCGACGTCGATCCCGATCGCGGCCAAGGCCGAGATCATCTGGCGCCCTAGCTCGGCCACGGCCTCGGAGGGGGCGTCGAAGTAGCCGGCGTCGTCGTGGGGCGCCGGCGGGACCAAGGCGCCGTCGACGCCCGGCCTCAGCAGGAAGAACTCCATCTCGGGACCGGTGGCGAACGCGAGCCCCATCTTGGCGGCCTCGCCGGTCGCGCGCCTCAGGGCCGCGCGCGGATCCCCGCCGAAGCTCTGGCCGTCGGGAGTGTACACGTCGCAGATCAGGCGGGCCGTCGCCTCGGCTCCCTTTTGCCATGGAAGCACGGCGAAGGTCGAAGGATCGGGGACCAGGTACATGTCGCTTTCCGCGACGCGGGCGAAGCCCTCGATCGACGAGCCGTCGAACCAGATGCCCTTGACGAGGGACTCGTCGATCTCCTGGGCGGGAATCACGATGTCCTTGACCATGCCCTCGACGTCGGTGAATTGCAGCTCTATATAGCGAACTCCGCCCCTCTGGATCCGCGACATGATCTCGAACCTGGTCTTCGCCGCCGCGTCCATGCCGCTACCTGTGGAACCGCTGGAAGAGGAAGGCCAGGGCCGTGAAGGCCGCGAGCAGGGCCAACGCTATCGAGAATCCCTTGAAGCCCGCGGAGCGGAAGAAGGCGGATGCGCCAGGGGATCCGCTCGACCGCTCGAGGAGGGAGAGGTCCGCCGTTTCCGGATGATCGAGCGCGTCGACGAGGGCCTTGACGTCCGGGTACCTGTCCTTGGGATCCCGCCTGAGGCAGCGGGCGACGATCGCCGCCACGTTGGGCGAAACTCCGGCGGCCTCGCGATCCAGCCTCGGCGCGTCGCCGCGCAGGTGCTGCCCCATCACCGCGAGGTTATTGTCGCCTTCGTAGGGCGGCCTTCCCGCCAGCATCTCGAAGAGGATTATCCCCAGGGCGTATATGTCTGTCCTCGCGTCGCCGCGCTGGCCCTCCACCTGCTCGGGCGCCATGTATTCGGGCGTCCCGGCGGTGGCCGTGAGGTTCGCGTAGGTTACGCGATGGGACTTCTTGGTCAGCGCCAGGCCGAAATCGATGATGACCGGCTGGCCGTCTGGCCTGACGAGGATGTTCTCCGGCTTCAGGTCGCGATGCACGACGTCGTTTTCGTGGCAATAGGCGATCCCTTCCGCTATGCGCTTGAACAGGGACAGCGCCTTGTCCTGGGGAAAGGGCGATTCCGCTTCGAGGATCTCGCGCAGGGACCTGCCTTCCACGAATTCCGTCGCGATGTAGGGAGTGCGATTATAGCTGCCCGAGCCCAGCCCGCGCAGGACGGCGGGATGGCGGAGGCTGTTCGTGACCTCGAGCTCCCTTTGGAATCGCTCGAACTGCGCGGGATCGCCTATCATCATCTGATCGGGGATTTTCAGCGATACTTCGGACTGCGAGACGACGTCGTACGCGCGGTAGATATCGCTCATGCCACCCTGGGCGAGGTGGCCCAGTATCTGGAAACGATCGAACTGGTCCCCGATCTGCAGCATAAAGGTGCCTATATTATCACACTCCTTCCGCGCTTGGTCAATGCGGCGAGCCATCCGCGGCGACCCTTCGGCCGCTCCCGACTCTCCGACCGCGCGCCTTCTTCGAGGCGCGGGGCAGTCCGATTGATATTCAGGACGATCACCGAGACATTGTCGTCTGAGCCGCGATCGAGCGCGAGGTCGACGAGCTCCCTGCTGGCCTCGTCGGGATCGTCCCGAGAGAGCGCGAGCTCGCCGATTTCATCGTCCTCGACGGAGCCCCACAGCCCGTCGGAGCAGAGCACGATTCTATCGCCGTCAATGATACCGAGCTCGAGGATGTCCGCGCGGACGAAGAGCTCGAGCCCGACGGCGCGATTCAGGATCGACCGCTGAGCGTGACTGCGGACTTTATCGGGCGACAGCACTTTCATGCGCACGAGATCGCCGACCATCGTATGGTCGCTAGTCAGGCACCGAGCCCTGCCCTGCCTGATCAGGTAGGCCCTGCTGTCCCCCACGTGGCCGATGTGGAGCCGGTCTCCGCTAACGATCGCGGCCGTCACCGTCGTGCCCATCCGGGCGGCGCCCAGACCGGTGGCCCTGCTGAGCAGCTTGGCATTGGCCGACTCTATCCCCTTGCCGAGGCTCCTCGGTATCGGGTTCTGCGCCCCATAGAACTCTTCGTATATCACCTCGAGGGCGAGCGAGCTCGCGAGCTTCCCGTGGGAGAGCCCTCCCATCCCGTCGGCCAGGGCCCAAAGAAGGCCTCTCTCAAGGGGAAGACTCGGATCCGGTACGCGTATCGAGTCCTGGTTCTCTTCCCGGACGGTACCCGTCTCGCTGAGGCCGCCGAAATCGATGCCTGGAGCAATCCCTAACGTCATTTACCCTCGTATCCGCGGCGCGGGAAGGCGGCGGTCCCCCTCCGGGATCGATCCTCGATCCCGGCTTGGAGCCCCGCCGCCCCCCGCTCGTGTCGCCTTTAGGATTTCGCGACGGCCGGGAGGATCGCCTGTCCCCTGCGTCGGCTGCTTACGACGAAGTAGATCACGCTGACCAAGAGCCATCCCACCGAGATCGCGAGGGCGATGTACGTTTCCTTAGCCGTATCCCCTCCCGAGATGATTCCTATCACGAAGATTACGACCACCATGAGGAGGTTCCCGGCGATGCCTAAGAAGGGGACGATCGCGTGCCTCAGGCCGCTGAACTCCTTCCTGCCCGTGAACGCGATGAAGGTGATGAAGCAGATCAGCCCGTAGAGGGCGAAGGTCCCGAGGTTGGAGGCCAGGGTGATGGCCGTCAAGGTCACGACCCCGCCCAGGACGCCTACCGTGCCTATTATTCCCGATACGACGATCATGAGATAGAGGGCCGTATGGGGCGTCGCATGCTTCTCGTGCAGGAGGCCCATGATGTCGGGCATCTCCCTGTCCTGCGCCATCGCGAAGCTGATGCGAACGCCGGTATTCATGGCCGAGAGCGTCGTGCCCAGGATGGCGAGGGCCACCGTGAAGGCGATGATGAGCATGAAGGCGAAGCCGTTCCCTCCCAGGAAGGCGTTGCCCAGCTGGATCGCCATGTCGCCGATAGGCGCTCCGGAAGCGGCGGCGGCGCCTATGCCGCTCAACTTGCCATCGGACGACACGAGCTTGTCGCTCAACGCGTAGTTGGCCGCGAAATACTCGAAGAGATAGGCGAAGAGACCCTGGATGGCCAGCGAGAGCAGCACGCCGCGCGGGATGTCCCGTTTCGGGTTCTTCGCCTCGGCGCCGAGGGCCGTCGACGATTCGAAACCGACCAGGATCAGTATGGCTATCGTCGACTGGAAGAGCAGGCCCGAAAGGCTATGCGGCGTGATGATCGAGACGCCGCTAGCGTGGTACCAGCCCGTCGGCGCGACGTGGGCCGGGTTCTTTACCCTGAACAGTATGGCCAGGACGCTGAAGACTATCAGCGCGGCCAACTGGATTACGTTGATCACGACCGCCGCCACCGTGGAACCCGAGATGCCGCGGATCGCAATGTACCCGACGATGGCCGCGAAGGCCCAGGCGATCACCACCTGACTCCAGATCGGCAGATTCACGCCAAAGACCCCTGCGATATAGGTCACGAAGGTAGCCATGAAGGCGACCATTACGCCCGGGTAAACCCAGTAGAATAGATGGGCGGCCCAACCGGTAATGAACTTCGCGACGCGCGCCCATCTCCGGCGCTTCGGGTCGGCGTGGTCGAGGAAGGCCTTTTCCGCGAAATAATAGGAGCTGCCGGTACCTGCGTCCGGATAGCGGCGAGCGAGCTCGGCGAAGGCGATAGCCGTCAGGAAGGCGACTATGAGCGCCCCGACGATTCCAGTCCACATATCCATCGCGGTGCTCTTGCCCGCCGCATCCGCGCTGGCCGCCTGGAGCTGATAGGTCATCCAGAGGAAAGCGCCGGGCGCGATAAGCGCCATTGCGTTGACTGTGACGCCGGTCAATCCGAGCGTCTTTTTCATCGCTGGACCCCGTTCACCTGTTGAAGCCATTGATACCTCCCATAGCGAAACATCACGAATGCGTTCGCCGGAAGTCCTGCAAACTGCATGCCAATTATTCGATTTCGGAATTAGCTTTTAAGGTTTTCCTGTAACAAATCAATTTAATTTTAATATTCCATTGTAGAATATGCGGTATTACCAAAGTCGAGTCCAAAAATAAATCTATTCCCCCTTATCTGACAAGAATAGATTATTAGAGTTAAGAAAGCATTAGTCTTATGCCTACCTACAATAATGTAGTGAAATTTTTTAAATGCTACTATGACGAAGGTGGTATGTAGAAAGTGTCCTATGCCAACGAGAGCTTGGAATCAAGACTTAATCCCCAATTGCGATGGATATAACCTCTTCCATTCTCTCCACGGGGTGGAAAACAAGGCCCTTCTTGACGTGATCGGGAATTTCATCGAGATCCTTGGCATTTCCCTTAGGGATGATGATTTCCTTGATCTTGTTCCTTTTGGCAGCCACCGTTTTTTCGCGCAAGCCGCCGATAGGCAGGACCTGCCCGGTCAAAGAAAGCTCTCCGGTCATGGCCAGTCGGTCCTTGATCTTCCGATTAAGTACCAAGGAAAGCAGGGCAGTGGCCATAGTAATGCCGGCAGAAGGACCGTCCTTCGGAGTCGCCCCCTCGGGGATATGAAGGTGAATCTGCCTGCCTTCGAAGAATTCCGCTCCGATCGTGTATTTTTCCGAGGCGATGTGACGGACGTAAGTATAGGCGATCCCCGCCGATTCCTGCATCACGCTCCCCATTTGACCAGTGAGCTTGAAGCCTTCCTTTCCCGGATTGGCGACTGCCTCGATTATCAAGGTGTCCCCACCCATGCTCGTCCATGCGAGCCCTACCGACATGCCCGGCCTGGTAGCCTGCTTGATGTCGTCCTCGTTGAATATCGCCTTGCCCAGGAACTTCTGTACGGCTGCCTTGTCGATCGGGAATTTCTCTCCTCCCTTGTCCTCGAGGACGACGATCTTAGCGAGCTTGCGATGGATTTTGTCCAGATACTTCTCGAAGTTGCGTACCCCCGCCTCTCTGGCGTAGCATTCGGCGATGAAAAGCAGCGCGTCCCGCGTATAGCGCACGGCGCTCCGCTTGAAACCGGTCTTCTCGAGGCTTTTCGGGATCAGGTAGTGCTTGGCGATTTCGAGCTTCTCCGAATCGATATAGCCGGAAAGCTGGATTATCTCCATCCGGTCGATCAAGGGAGGGGGTATGGAATCCAGGGTATTGGCCGTGCAGATGAAGAAGACGTTGGATAGGTCGAAAGGGAGATCGAGATAATGGTCTCGGAACGAGAAGTTCTGTTCCGGGTCCAGGGTTTCGAGGAGGGCGCTCGAGGGATCGCCCTGGTAGGAAACGCCCATCTTATCGATCTCGTCGATCATGAAGACGGGATCGCGGCTCTTGGTTATCTTGAGACCCTGTACGATCTTGCCGGGCAGGGCGCCGACATAGGTGCGCCTGTGGCCTTTTATCTCGGCCTCGTCGCGCATGCCGCCCACGGAGAAGCGGAAGAAACCCTTGCCCAGCGCCCGCGCGATGGAGCGCCCGACGCTCGTCTTTCCGACTCCGGGAGGACCGACGAGGCAGATTATCGATCCCTTGGCGTCTTTCTTCAGCTTGCGCACCGCGAGATACTCGACGATGCGGTCTTTCACGTCCTTGAGCCCATAATGGTCGGCTTCCAGCATCTCCTGGGCTTTCTTCAGATCGAAGTCCCCGGAAACGTCGACTTTCCACGGCAGGGAACAGACGAGATCCAGCCAATTGCGCGTCACCATGAACTCGCTCGAGTTGGGGTCCATAAGGTTGAATTTCTCGAGTTCCTGATCGACCTGCTCCTTCACTTCGCCCTCGAAGGCGAAAGAGTCTATCTTTTCCTTGAACCGCTGATAGTCGGAGCCTTTGGCGTCGGTCGGCATCCCGAGCTCGCCCTTGATCGCCTTCAATTCCTCCTTGAGGAAGTACTCGCGCTGGCTTTTCTCGATTTTCTCGTTTATCTCCTGCTGGACGCGCTTCTGGATCTTGAGGAGCTCTTGCTCCTTCTTGATGAAGATAAGGACCTTCTCCATGCGCTCGCGCACGTCCGTCGTCTCGAGTATCCTCTGCTGATCGTTCTTGTCGATGTTCAAGATCGAGGCGATGAAGTCGGCGATCTTGCCGGGATGATCGATGTTGATCATGTTGAGGCGCATCTCTTCCGAGAAAAGGGGATTGTTTTCGGATATCTGCTTCATCTCACCCAAGAGAGCGCGCGTAAGGGCCTTGATCTCGTCGGTATCGTCACCCTCTTCGTCGAGATAGCCGACCGCGGCTACGATCGGCGTTTCCTTGGAGAGAAATTTCTTTATCCTGAAGCGCTTGAGCGTAGAAATGAAGATATTGGCGCCCCCGTCGGGGAGGTTGATCCGCTTCACGATCTTGGCCACCGTGCCCACGGCATGCAGATCCTCGGCCTTGGGGCGCTCGAACTCGTTCTTGATCATTACGAGGCCAACCATGCCATCGGCCGTCAAAGCCTCCTCGATCACTTTTACGTCTTCGGTATTTCCGATCATGATCGGAGTGAAGATGCCCGGAAAAATCGGCCTACCGGAAAGAGGAATGATAGGGAGCTTATTCGGCAGTATTTGATCGATTGGGACTATTTCGTTTTCAGCCATGTTGTACCGTCCTTTCGTGTCTGTCGCTTAAAATTATGCCTTTTTAAGCCGCCTCGGCAAGGTTTTGCCCTCAAAAAGAGTGGTTTTGAGGAGAAAATGAACTTATCTCGAGTTGGAAGGGATATCAGCCAAGCATGTCCTGGGCCGCTCGTAGGATACGCTCGGGATCCACCCCGAAGCCTGGCACGCCGAGAACTTCTTCCGCGACGCGATTACCCAGCCGCAGGCATCGCTCGGGCCTGAGAGCCTTCGATCGGCCAAAGAGAAATGCTCCGGCGAAGGCATCGCCGGCTCCGGTCGGGTCGACCGGCTGCATCTCCCGGACGGGACTGCTGGCGATTCGTCCCCCGCTCGCCCAGACCGCCCCGAGCTCGGCCCTTTTCACGACGACCTCTATGTCCCACGATGCGAAAAGCTCGAGTCCCTCGCGCAGGGGAAGATCGGTCAAGGCGACGAACTCGTCCTCGTTTGCGAATAGCACATCGCAATATTCGGGAAGGATGGCGAGAATGAACTCGCGATTGGTCGCGGTAATTTCGCGGCTCGAGAGATCGATTGCCGTCTCCATCCCGACGCTTCGCGCGCGTCGTAGGCATTCCATTAGGAAAGGCCTGTCTCGAAGGAGGAAGCATTCGATATAGAGAATTGCGCCAGGCTTGAAAAGAGCGTCGCGCGGGGGCTCGAGGCAGATTTCGACAGCCGCCCCGGGCGAAACGAGAAGGGTCCTGCCTCCGTCGGGCCTGATCAGCGCGCAATACACGCCGGTCCGCGCGTCGGAAAGCGAAAGGAAGGACTCGATCCCCGAGGCGCGAAGCTCCTCCGCATATCTCTTACCGAGATCGTCCTCTCCGACCATGCCAGAGAAGGCGGCTTGGGCGCCGAGAAAGGCCGCGGCTCGCACGGCGTTCGCCGCGCCGCCCCCTGCCGAGACCGCCGCGTCGGGCAGGTCGGCAAGCATCGCTCCGAGCCTTGCCCGGTCGATATGAGCGACTGCATTGTTGTGGAATCCCAGCCTGGGGGCATAGGCCTCGTCGACGAAGGCTATGACGTCCATGAGCGCATTGCCTATGCCGACGATCTCCATAAATTATGGTAGCATCGTAAGGGATCGAGGACAAGCGGATGCGCTTGACCCCTTGCGCGGGCACATGCTAATTTTGGACTGCCGTCGCGATTCCGCGCGAGCGAGATCGCGCAATGAAGAAGGCAAATCGCTCGCGATTTGTCTTCTTCATTAGGGCGCTTGGCTCAGCTGGTCAGAGCGCCTGCTTTACACGCAGGATGTCGGGGGTTCGATCCCCTCAGCGCCCAAAGCCACCGCCTTCGCGGTGGCTTTTTATAAGGGCGATGGGGGATTGAACCGGGCGCCCGTAGCGCGGGCAGGCTGCCGGATTGCTCAACGGCATCGATGCGTATACAGTGGCGGCGTGAGGCTTTTGCACATAAGGGATCGATATTTTCCCGCGCTGGCGCAACGGAATTTCCGGATATTCTGGACGGGACAGCTGGTTTCTGTCATCGGCACCTGGATGCAGAACGTGGGCCAGGCTTGGCTCGTCCTCGATCTCACCGGCTCGGCCGCGAAGCTCAGCGTCGTAAGCGCCATCCAGTTCCTTCCCATGATGTTCCTTTCGCTGTTCGCCGGCCCTTTCGTCGACAGATTCCCGAAGCGCAGGACCATCATCATCACTCAAAGCGCCCTTGCCTTCCTCGCGCTCGCGCTCGCCGTGATTACTGCCACCCATATAGTACGATATTGGATGGTTCTGGTGCTCGCCTTCCTCTTGGGCATGGTCACCTTGGTCGACAATCCGACCCGGCAAGCCTACGTGATGGAGCTTTCCGGTCGGGACGCCCTGATGAACGCCGTCTCCCTCAATTCGGCTGCCTTCAACACGGCTCGCATACTCGGTCCGGGCATCGCCGGCCTCCTGATCGAGGTCATCGGCATCGCGCCATGCTTCTTCCTGAATGCGCTCTCCTTCCTTGCCGTCATAGGAGCGCTGCTCTTCATCGATGCGCCCTCGCTCGCCTCGACGAGACCGATGATGAACATCCGCGACGTTTTCTCGAGCGCGCGCGAGGGACTATCCTATATCCGAAAAAAAAGCGAGATCGCCTTGCCCTTGATCCTCATGGCCGCCATTTCGACCGTGGTGATCAACTACAACGTATTCGTGCCGACCTTCGCCAAGATATCCCTCGGACAGAGCGCCTCGGGCTACGGCTTTCTCATGACGTCCATGGGTATCGGTTCCTTGATCGCCGCCCTGGCCCTCGCCCTCGGAAGCCGATCGGGTCCGAGGCCGTATAGGCTCTTCGGCGGAGCCTTGGGCATGTGCGCGGCCATCCTGGCCTGCGGCCTCCAGCGTAATTACGCCCTCTCCTGCGTCCTGCTCGGCCTCACCGGCTTCGCTACGATATCTTTCTCTACATCGACGAACGCCACGATCCAGTTGGCCTCGGACGATGAGCATCGCGGGAGGGTGATGAGCATCTATTCCTTGGTCTTCGGCGGCGTGACCCCCATCGGGGCCCTCTATGCCGGGGCCGTTTCCGAGATCGCGGGACCCGCTTTCTGCATGACCCTCAGCGGGGCGATCGGGCTGGGCGCCTCGGCTCTCCTTCTTCTCGGCAGGCGGCGACGTCGCCGGGTCATGCGGGCTTGAGCCGCTCCCCCTCTCTCAAGCCTTGAAAACGAGGACCGATTTATCGTAGCCCGAGGGCGCCTCGTAGCCGAGGAGCTCGATGCAGGTCGCGGCCAGGCTTGAGATTCCCAAGCCCTCGCGCAACGCGGCTTCGTACTCGCCCCGGCATTCGGGATCGAATAGGACGCAGGGGACGGGATTGAGCGAATGGCTCGTCTTGGCCCGCGGCGTACCGTCGGCCTTGCGCGTCACCGCTCCGCTCTTCTTGTCGTGCTCGTACATGTCGTCGGAATTGCCGTGGTCGGCCGTGAGGATCATTACCCCTCCGGCCTTCTCGATCGAGCGCCTGAGTCGCCCGAGCTGGAGGTCCATGCCCTCCATTCCCGCGACGACGGCCTGATAGACGCCGGTGTGGCCGACCATGTCCCCGTTGGGGTAGTTGAGGCGGATGAAGGCGTATTTGCCCGACTCGATGGCCTCGAGCACCTTGTCCGTTATCTCGGCGCACTTCATCCAGGGCCTCTCCTCGAAGGGCACGCGGTCGGAGGGCACCTCGACGTAATCCTCGCAGCTTTCGGAGAACTTGCCCTGCCGGTTGCCGTTGAAGAAATAGGTCACATGACCGTATTTCTGCGTTTCGGAGATGGCCAGGAGCTTGACCTCCGAGGCGACGAGATACTCGCCCATCGTCCGCTCGATGGAAGGCGGCTCGACGATGTACTGCTTTGGCACGTGGGCATCGCCGTCATACTGCATCATGCCCGCGTATTCCACCCTGGGCCGCCTGACGCGGTCGAACTTGTCGAAGTCGTCCTGCTCGAAGGCGGCCGTTATCTCGAGGGCGCGGTCCCCGCGGAAGTTGAAGTACACGACGGAGTCGCCGTCCTCGATCGTGCCCACCGGCTTCGCCTGAGCGCTCCCGGGGGCGCCGTCGACGATCACGAACTCGCGGAGGTCCTGGTCGATGACGTTGGGCTGCTCGGCGCGGTAGGCTTCGATAGCGGCCTCGGCGCTCGAGAACTGCCGCCCCTTGCCGAGGACGTGGCAGTCCCAGCCGCGCTTGACCTGCTCCCAATTCGCGTTATAGCGGTCCATCGTGACGTATTGGCGCCCTCCGCCCGAGGCGATCCGATAATCGAAGCCTTTCGCGTCGAGCGACGCCAGGAAGGACTCGAAGGGCCGGACGTACTCGAGGGCGCTCTGCTCGCCGACGTCCCGGCCGTCGAGGAGGATATGGACGCGGACCCGCTTGACGCCCTCCGTCGCGCAGCGCGCGATCATGGCCTTGAGATGGTCGATATGCGAATGCACGTTGCCGTCGGAGAAAAGTCCGATGAAGTGCAGGCTCCCGCCGGTCCCTTTTACGTTGCCGACGAGCTTCTTCCAGGTGGCGCCCTCGAACATCGCTCCCGTCGCGATCGAGCCCGAGACGAGCTTCGCGCCCTGCGAGTAGACGCGGCCGCAGCCGATCGCGTTATGGCCGACTTCGGAGTTGCCCATGTCGTCGTCGGAGGGCAGGCCGACCGCCGTACCGTGGGCCTTGAGCCTCGTATGGGGCGAGGCCGATTCCATGGCCCTGAAGGCCCACATCTTGGAGTCGGCGACGGCGTCGCCCTCCGCGTACTGGCCATAGCCGACTCCGTCCATTATCACCAGCACGAGGGGGCCGCGGCGGCCCTTCCACGCGGGATTCTTCGCGAGAGCTTCCACCATTTCCAACTCCTTGCGGGTCCTGTCACTCGCCGAAATACTCGATGAGGGTCCTGATGGGCAAGCCCTCCAGATTCTTCTCATACTGAAGGAAGGGGAGGCCCACGACCGCGAAGACGCCCGCGGGCACGGCTCCGCCCTCGACGAGGATCTCCCCTACGGCCTTGACCGTGCCGCCCGTGGCTATCAGGTCGTCGACGATGAGGACCCTCCCGCCCTCGGGAATGTCCGCCTCGTGCATCTCGATCTCGGCCTCCCCGTATTCGAGCTCGTATCTCCTGGCGCGCGTCTTGCCCGGAAGCTTGCCTTTCTTGCGGACGAGTACTAGGGGCAGCCTGAGCCTGTCGCACAGCGGGGAGGCGAAGAGGAAGCCTCGAGACTCGATTGCCGCGACGGCATCCAGGCTTTCGCCCTTGTAAATCTCGGCCATCGAATCGATACAGAACCTGAAGGCATCGGGATTCGTGAGTATGCTCGTGATGTCGTAGAACAGTATGCCCTTCTTGGGAAAGTCCGGGACTTTGCGAATCGCGTCGTCGAGATTGAAGCCTTCAGTCATGGGAACCCCTCAAGCGCTCGCCAGTACGCCCTTGAGCCAAGCCGCGAGGGCGGCAGATTCGGGACGACCGACGAAGTCGGAATGCGCGACGGAAACCTCGGTATCGGCGCAAATGCCGCGCAGCCAAGCGACGGCTGCGCCGGACGAGCCGAAAAAGGCGACTTTCCTCCCTGCCAGATTGACGCCCTTGAACACGCGAGCGAGCTCGGCGTACGACGGGGCGCCCGGGGAGCCGGAGCCGAAGATATAGAGGCCGGAAGCGAGGATCTCGGATATCTGGACGCCGGAAGCTTTTTTCACGATCGCGCTTCGCCCTCGTTCCTCGAGACGTTCGGCGATCATCCTCGCCTCTCGCTCGATTTCCTCCTTACCGTCCTCGAAAAGGACTAGGGCCTTGCTCGCATCTGTCGCCACGGAAAGGAATAGTATTCTCGCGCCTCTAGGCCTGTCAAGGTTCGGGGGCGGGCGATGCCCCCCCGGGACTCTCGATCTGCGGAGGCGCGTCCGATTCGGTCGCCTCGCGAAGGCGCTCGGCCTTCGCTACCTTCAAATGATGCAGGTAGGCATCGATAAGCCCTACGACGGCGCAGGCTCCGAGAGCGGCGCCTATCCTCGTATAGCGATCCGCGTCGGTAAGCGGGGCCGAGGTTGAGCTCTGGAAAGGCCAGGGAGCGTAGAGGGAATTGAAGTCGTTCGCGAAATAGCGCTGGAGATCGAAGAAGAACCCCGAATAGAAGAGCATTATCGGAAATGCGCCGAGGGAGACAATCTCGAAGCGCCTGAAGGGATTTTCGGGGATCGCGGAGCCGGCCAGCAGCGAATCCGCGGAGGGCGACGAGGAGGAGGAAGGAGTCGCGGCGGTCGCGCCCGATGCGGGCGTAGTCGCTGCGCCCGTCGAGGGCGCGGTCGCGGCGGCTTGCCCATGGGCGCCTTGAGAAAGCGCGGCGACGAGGACCAGGACGAAGATCGCGATGGGGCCGCGGCGGCGCATGACGCAGGTCAAGCCGCCCTCATTCCGAATAGGGCGGTCCCTATCCTCAGGAGGGTCGAGCCCTCCTCGACTGCGAGCTCGAAGTCTCCAGACATGCCCATCGAGAGAATATCGAAGCCTTTTCCGCCGAGATCAGCGCCGAAGCGCGAGCGGACGCCATCGAGGGTCGCGCGCAAGATTCCAAACGAGTTCCTGACCGCGGCTTCGTCGGCGACGCCGGATCCGGGCGCCGCCAAGGCCGGGGCCATCGTCATCAGGCCCCTGGGTTCGAGTCTCCGGTCCTCGATGGACAACAGCGATTCGAGGGCCCGATAGAGCTCGTCGGCGCCGCGGAAGCCCTCTTTCGACGCCTCGCCCGTATGGAGCTCGAGAAGTATCTCACGCTTCAGCTCGGCCTCCCGGGCGCGCCTGTCGAGCTGGACGATGAGCTCGGCAGAGTCGACGGACTGCAAGCGCGAAAAGATGGCGAGCGCCTTCTTGGCCTTGTTGGACTGAATATGGCCGATCATGTCGAGGCGAGCCGTGGGCCTCGCGGCGAGGAAGTCCGGGTACTTGGCTTCGGCCTCCTGGACCCGGCTCTCGCCGAAAGCGGTCAGGCCCGCGTCGAACGCCGCTATCGCCGCCTCGATCGGATGGAATTTAGTCACCACGAGCAGCTCGATCGCGGAGGCGGAGCGTCCTGCGCGCAGGGCCGCGGCCTCGATCCTCTCGCGGATCGCCTCGACCCTGCCCCGAACGAAGGAATAGTCCATCCGGCGGATTATATCGCCCTGCGGGCGAGAATGGCCACCACTCGTGATGGCGATCCTTATTTAGCCCTGCGGGCAAGGATCGCCATCACGTCGCCGAAGCCGAGGCTTTTCGCCAGGTAGTCCAAGGGACGCTTGATGAAGGCGGGCTTCAGTCCCCTGGCCCAGCCGCCCCACGTCACGGACTTCTCGACCGTGAAATCCCGCGATTCGAGCATGGCCGCGAGATTCCGCAGGGAAAACAGGTAGAGGTGATCGTTTATCGCGCTCCTCCATTTCGATCCGAGAAGCCGCGCCTGAAGGCCGTCGGCGTTCGGCGTCGTCAACACGAGGCTGCCTCCGGGCGCCAGCACCCGCGCGGCCTCGTCGAGGAAGGCCCCTGGGTCGTTCAGGTGCTCGATCAAGTGCGAGGCGTGGACCAGGTCGAAGCCGGCGGCGGGAAAGGCGGCCGATTCGATGTCGCCCGCGTGGATCCGCAATTTATAGCGTTCCCGTCCGTAGCTTGCCTGAGCGGTCGAAATCTCTACGCCTTGGACGTCCCAGCCTCTATCGCGCAAGGCCGCGAGCAGGGCCCCGGTAGCGCAGCCTACGTCCAATATTCGAGGTTTGCGTCCTTCCGCGAAGGCCCTCGCGACGAAGGCTTCGTCCTCCAACCCGAGGTCGCGAAGGGCGAGAAGCTCCAGGTCCCGATAGGCGTATTGATTCGCCTCTTCGTATCGCAGGTATGTAGCGCCGAAGCGCTCGCCGTAGCGGGCGGTCACCGCCGCCGCTGCCGGCTGCGGATTCTGTTGGATCAGGCCGCATGCGCGGCAGCGCACGAATGCGAAGTCGCCGCAGTCCCATTTCCTCGAGAAATCCTCGCCTTCGCAGAGGCAGCAGGGCAAGCTTCGCCGCGGCTCGAGGGCCGGGGGAGTCGAGAAGGTTTTCACCGTTTCGATACGCTCACTCCACGAGGACGGACCAGGATGCCGAGCGCTTATTGCCGGCGGCGTCCTCGACATGCACTTCGATAGAGGTACGACCCCTGGGGAAGAGACGCTCCGTGAGGAAGTAGCGCCCTTCCTTCGTCTTGAGATCGCCCGCGGGAATAGGGTTTCCCGAGAAGAACATGAGCCTGCCTCCCACCCCCTTGGCTACGTCGAAGACGAGGTTTACCGCCTCGTCTCCGTCGATCGCGAGCCGTATGCTGTAGGGCGCGAGGGGACCCATCGTCCACGTCGCGTCCCCGAGGTCCGCGACGTCGACCGAGACTCTATACGTGCCTTGCGGCAAGGAGGCCGTCTCGCCCAGAGTATAGACTCTATCGGCCCGCGAGAGAGCCAAGGAGCGTATGACCGGCGGCTTGTCGATCACGAGCGGAGGGAGCACGAGGAGAGGATTGACCCATGAATCGGCTCGTCGATCGAAGACCTGGAAAACGAGGCCTGGACCCTCGATCCACCCCGAGCTCCCCGATTTCCCCAGCATATCGCCGCCGTTGACCTTGACGAGACCCGTCGTCGGCCGCGAATCGGGAGCCAAATGGGAGTAGACCGCGGCCATGCCCTTCTGATGCTCGAGGACGATGAAGGAGCCCAGGGGCGTCGGGAGGCCCGAGGGATTCATTCCTTCATCGAGGCTGAACGATACCTCGCCGTCCTCGGCCGCGCGGACGATGCCGTCATCGGCCGAGAGGGCCGCTCCCGTGTTGACGCGTCCCTTCGCGAAGGTGCCGAAGGTGGCCGCGATCCTCGGAGGGGCCAAGGGCCAATCCAGGGCGAAGGCGTTCCCGCCGAGAAGCGCGAAGGCCGCGAGCGCGAGGCCGATGGACCCGCCCTGTCTTTCCATCGTCATCGCTCCCGCAGGTCCATTCGGACTATGTCGTCGTCGATGCCGAGATAGATCGAGTCGCCTCTCGTCTCCACGAAGGCGAGCTGGGCCTTCAAGACGAGATCGACGACGCGCCGATCGGGCCGGGCCGCGCAAACGAGCCGTTTTTCATCGCCGTTCCCGGAAAGCAGGACCATCAGCTTCCCGTTCATCGTCGTAAGCCCGAGGCGCGACGTAGCGGGAACCGAGATCGCCGTTTCGCCGCGAGAGGAACGATCGTATACGCCTACGCCCGACGGCGACTCGTACGCGAGCCTGTTGCCGTCGGGCGTGAACGCGATATAGACGGGCCTCCTATAATCGGAGCTCAGGTAACGGTGGTAGGCGACTCGATACGCGGAGCTGCGCTTCTCCATCACGACGAGACGTTGCCTGTCCAGGCCTGTGATCGCGGCGACGAGAAGGCCGTCGGGCGAGGCGGCTACGCCGTATACGCCGGCGATGCGCGAACCGCCCGGAGCGAAATCGAGCAAAACCGATCCGGAAGGGTCCAGCCCTACGATCCTGCCGTCCATGAGACCGAAGACGGCTATCGAGGGGCTCGCATCGAAAGCGGTCACTATCGAGCCGAACTGATAAGTCCAGGCTATCGCGCCGCTCTTCGAAAGCTCGGCGACGGTCGCTTGATCGGGGGAGATCGCGAAGCGCCTTCCCGCGGCAAAGAAGGGGTAGCCCACGAAAGACACGCGGGAGGTGGCCGTACCGTCGGGCGAGAAAACGGTGAAGCCCTCGGAGAGGCGATCGTAGGTCGCGAAGGCGTCCGGGGCAAGGGCGACGCCATAGGAGGCCGTCCCCGCGAAGAGGATCGAGCCTTCCGCGGTGAAGTAGCCGTAGCGATTTCCCAGCCGGAAGGGTATCGGCGCCGATTGGGCCGGCCCCGCGCCGCCCTTCTTGGCCGTCGCCAATTGCGCGATCGGTCCGGCCGGCGCCTGGGCGAGGCTACGCATCCATCCGGGCGCAAGTACGAGTTCCTTCTGAAGCGGGAAAGCGCTGACGAGGAAATACGCTATTCCGGCGACGACGATTCCCGCCACCGAGAGCCGTCTCTTGCCTGTCTCTTCCATGCCTACCCGACGCGCCTTTCGAAGCGCGACATGCGTGAACCGCGCGCGAGCTTCACCGACCCCGGAGAATGGTATATAGTAGCGCTTGAAGCTGTCAACCGATCAGGAAGCATCAGTATGGAAATCGGCGATCTCTATGCCCTTGCCCTCGACGCGTCCCGCGCCTCCTATTCGCCTTACTCGCATTTCGCCGTCGGGGCCGCCCTGCTATGCTCCGACGGCGCCGTGTTCACCGGAACCAACATGGAGAACCGATCCTTCGGTCTCACCACCTGCGCCGAGCGAAACGCTCTCGCCGCCGCCGTCGGGGCCGGGAAGCGCGAGTTCACGATGATCGTCGTCGCGACTCCGGATGCCGAGTATCCGGTAAGCCCCTGCGGAGCGTGCAGGCAGGTCCTCTCCGAATTCTTGCCGGCCGATGCCGCGGTCGTATTCGGCAACTCGGCCAAGGATCTCGTGATCACGACGATGGGCAGGCTGTTCCCGCATGACGCCCTTCATGAATTGGCGAGGCGTTGACCGGACCAGCCTATTTCTTGGCTTCCTCGGCCTTCTTCAGGTCCGCCTCGAGCTTCGTCGACCATATCTCGACCTTGCGCTTGAGGGTTTCGGCTTCGTCCCTCTCCGAGAGGATCAAATGAATCCTCCGGAGGGCCTGGAGGAAGATGACCGCCGCCCTGAAGTCCTGCACCTTATGCGTATACAGCTCGTACTGCTCGCGATACCTGTCCGCGCAGCGCTGGAAGAGCTGCTTGACGAGGGCAAGATGGCTTATCACCGTCTCGCGAACCGGCGAGTCGAAATCCATGTCCGATACGGCCGTCTTGAGATTGACGAGATTCTTCCCGACCGTCGCTACTTTTCCCCATAGCTCTATGAACGAGGCCGAGTACTTCGAGTTCTCGCCGAATGAGTCCTCCAGAGATTGAACCGCGAAGCCGAGCTTGCGCAGGAGCCGGAACCTCCCCTCGGAGTCGTAGTCCCGTATCTCTTCGAGCTTCGCCTCGTAATCGGAGAAGGGGACGTCGAGATAGGCCGAGACCGCGTCCTCGACGTACTTGATGGCCCGCACCAGGGTCTTGCGCGCCTCGAGAAGGTAATCCTCGTTCTTTATGCCGAGCAGGGAAACCGAAAGGCCGTTGACCAGCATGTACCAGGAGCAGAGATCGAGCGCGTCGTTCGCGAGAGTGAGGCGTTTGTAGCCCGCGCCGGTCTCGTCCTTCGATAGGAGATCGAGCAGGGTCTTTTCCTTCGCGAGCCCCGCCTCGATGGTCTTCCGGTGCTCCTTGACCTTCTCGAAATACCGATTGCGCTGCTCTTGCGTTATTTTCCCCATCAGCCGTCCCGCCAATTCCCGTACTTCCGGAGGAGCTCGGTCGCATGGGCGATCGAAGCCTCCTCGTGGGGGTCTCCCGCAAGCATGCGAGCTATCTCCTCGGCCCTGACGCGCCCTTCCATCCTCGAAAGACGGGTGCTCGTCCTTCCCCCGGAGACGTCTTTCTCGACCCTGTAATGATTATCGGCGCGAACGGCGATCGAGGCTAGATGCGTAATGCAAAGCACCTGCTTGGACTTGCCGAGCTCTTTCAAGTGCTCGCCTACCGCCACGGCCACCTCGCCGCCGATCCCGGCGTCGACCTCGTCGAAAATCAGGCAATCCACCGAGTCGGTACCGGCGAGTATCGTCTTCGCCGCGAGGGCGACGCGGGAAAGCTCGCCTCCCGAGGCTATCCGAGCGAGCGCCTTCGCGCTCTCGCCGGGGTTGGGCGCGATCAGGAATTCCACCTCGTCCACCCCATAGGGCCCGACCACCGGCCTGGACCCGTCGCTATCTTTGCGGCTTACGCGCGCGTAGAATCTCGCGCTCGGCATCCCGAGGGTTCGGACTATGGATTCGATCCGGGCTTGAAGGCTCGCGGCCGACGCCTTTCGCTTCTCGGAAAGCGCCAAGGCGGACGCGAACACCTCGGTCTCCAGGGCGACGATCCTCTGCTCCATCTCGCCTTTGTCCTCTTCCCAGGTCTCGAGCCTGGAAAGCCGGCCTTGATCCTCGACGAGACGCGCGAGGACGTCCTCCACCGTGGCGCCGTACTTCTTCTTGAGCTTGCGGATGTCGGCGAGACGGCCCTCGACTTCTTCGAGACGCTCGGGCCTGAAGCTCAACGAGCCCAGGTAATGCCTGAGCGAATCGGCTACGTCCTCGAGCTCGTAAAAGGCGTCATCCGAGCGGCGCGCCAGATCGGAGATACCCGGATCGATTGAACCCGCGGTCTCGAGGCCGGAACGCAATCGCCGGAGCGAGCTTATCGCCCCTTCGCCCTCGTCGCCGCCGGCCAGGGCGCAGTGCGCCGCTTCCACGGCCGCGAAAAGCTTTTCGTGCTGGGAAAGGAGCCTCTCCTCCCCCTCGAGCTCGGCCTCCTCTCCCGGCCTCAGCTTCGCCCTCGATATCTCCTCGACGGCGAAGCGCAGGAAGTCCATCTCGCGGTTTCGCTCGGCCTCCGAAGCCAAGGCGGATTCGTAAGCCCGCTTTTCGGCAGCGAGGACCGCGAAGCGAGAAGCGAAGTCCTTCACCTCGTCCTCGATTCGGGAATAGCGGTCGAGCAGCCTGCGATGGTTCTCGGGCAGGAGGAGAGACTGGTGCTCATGCTGTCCGTGGAGGTCTACCAGGAGCGACGTGAGCTCGGCGAGATCGGAACGCAAGGCGCTCTGGTTCTGGATATAGGCCGACCCGCGGCCATTGGATTTTATCCCCCTCCTGACGAGGACCTTGCCTTCCTCCGGCTCGAGACCGTGCAGGCGGAGCCACTCCTGGGCCTCCGCATTGCGCGACACGTCGAGGACTCCCGTGACGAGGCTTTCTTCGGCGCCGGAGCGTATCACGCTCGTATCCGCCTTGGCGCCGAGCAGGAAGCCGATGGCCCCCACGAGGAGCGACTTTCCCGCCCCCGTCTCGCCGGTGAGGATGTTGAGCCCTCCCGTAAAGCTCACGGAAAGCCGCTCTATCAGCGCGAAATCGCGAACCGTCAGTTCCTCAAGCACCGGGCCCTCCCGACCAAGCCAATTTGGAGCGAAGGAGCTCGTAGAAGGCGAAGCCTTCGGAAATGTAGATCAAGGCCTTTTCAGGCGCTCCGGAAACCCGGATCAGGTCCCCCGAACGCAGGGTGAAAGTCTCCTGTCCGTCGATCGTAAGCATCGCGCCGGTCCGCCTGCCTTCCTCCATTAATATCTCGACCGCTTCCGCGGCAGGTACGACCAAGGGCCGATTGGAGAGGGTGAAGGGGCAGACCGGATTGACTATCATGGCTTCCATCTCGGGATGGAGGACCGGTCCCCCGGCGGCCAGGTTATAGGCCGTCGAGCCCGTCGGCGTGGCGATTATGACGCCATCCGCCCGATAACGGACCGAAGTTGAGGAGCCTAGGCTGATGCCGAAGCCTATGAGCTTCGCTATGCCCTGGGCGGATACCGTCGCATCGTTCATGGCGCGGAAAGACGCCACTCGCTCTCCGTCGCGCCATGCCTCGACGGAGAGCATCAGGCGCCTCGAGACCGATAAGTCGCCTCTGGCCCATTTCGCGATGGCCGAAGGCCATTCGCCCACGCCGATTTCCGCGATGAAGCCGAGTCGGCCGAGATTGACGGGCAAGATCGGAATGCCCAGGGGAGCGGCCACTCGCGCCGCGTAAAGAACGGTCCCGTCGCCGCCCAAGGATACGATCAGGACACAGCCCTCCGCATTGGGGGGGCCATCCGGATCTCCTATGTAGAAATAGCTCTCGGAATCATAGCCGAGCTTCGTCAGGGAGGAGCGCAGCGAATCGGCGATGACGGCGGCCGATTCCTTCTCGAGATTAGCGATTATCAGGACGCGCCCTGCGCCTTCAGGCATGCACCCTCCATCTGAGCGGGTTTCGCGTCACGCGCGAAACCGCAAAGCCGAAGCCTTCGGCTTCGGCTAGGGCAAGGTCGCGAGGACCTTGCCGATCTTCTCGGCCGCGGCGACGCCGATTCGCTGATGCAGCGGGAAGAGAAGGCAACGCATCGCCATGGACCTCGCGTTCGGGCAGAGGCCCTCGGGCACGAATCCCTTTGCGAGGAGACTGCCATCGAAGGCTAGCTCCGTATCGACATCCTTCTTCTTGGCGTAGGCCCTGACGTCCTTGACGTTGGAGGCGACGGAAACCGGAAAGGCCCAGTAGCCCGGCTCGCCCTCCCCGCCTTGAGAGAGGATGCGGTGTCGAGTGCGAGAGAGAGACTGCGCGAAGAGGACCGCGAGCTCCCGCCTGCGCGCGATAGCGGTTTCCATGTCCCGGAATTGCGCCAGGCCCAGGGCGGCATTGTAATCGGTCATTATGATCTCGGGATCGATCGATTCCGCGAGATTGCGGAGCACCTGCCCTTCTCTTTTCCCGTACGAGACGAGAAGAGCCCCCCCTCCCGCCGTAACGACCGAATCGTGCTCCAAGCCGAGAAAGGCGACTCGCCCCAGCGTTCCGGCCCGCGACTGCCCACGATACGCCCCTATAGCCTTCGACATATCCTCGATGACGACGATATCCAAGGATGCCACCGTTTCCGGATCCGGCAGGATACCGAGAGATTCCTCCAGCACGAGGGCTTTCGGTCGAGGCTCAAGCGCGGCGACCCGGGAAAGATCGGGCTCGGCCGAATCCTGTACGGAGTCGACGAATACCGACTCGAGCCCGCGCGAAGCGAGCACGGCGGCATAATAGGCGGGGGCCAAAGCCGGAAGCGCCACCGTATCGCCTTCCGCCAAGGCCAGGGAATCGAGCGCCAAGCCTAGGGCCGAAGCGGGGCTTCGCACCGCGAAGCCGAATTCGAAGCCGAGAAGCTCGCGTGCCGTCTTTTGGAATCGGTCCAAGTACTCGCCTGGGCCCACCGAATCGGTAGCCAGGCAATTGAGGACGGTATCCATGTCTTTTCGACGGATATAGGTACGGAAGACGGGTATGCTCATCGATTTGATATTTCCGTCTATCGTCGTATCTCTTCGATCTTCCTGAGCTCCTTGGCGCTGAAGAGCTTGCGAATATCGAGGAGGATAAGATAGCCGCTCTCCCTATTGATAACGCCTTGAATATATTCGGCCCCGATTCCCGTGAGCATCTGGGGCGGAGGTTGGATATCTTGAGCCTCGATGGCCATGACGCGCTCCACTCTATCGATGATCACGCCGAGCTTCATGCCGTCTATATCGATAATTATAAAACCGGAAAGCAATTCCTCGTCTTCGTCGAGTTGTGCCTTCTTGAGGTGAAACCTCTTGTGCAAGGAAATAATGGGGATGATCTCTCCACGTAGATTGAACAGACCTTCAACGTAGCCGGGAGCGTTGGGTATAGCCCGAATTTCCTGAACTCGCACGATTTCCTTGACGTCCATGATATCGACGCCATATAGCTCTTCGCTTATTTGGAAAGTGACGAGTTGGATCTGCGTGTCCTGTTCGGCCATATGCCTCCCTCCATAGAACACCAATTCCGTGAAAGTGTAGCATCTTTCGATAGGGCGGGCAAGCTTGAGGCATAAAATACGATCTTATATAAAATAAAAAAAGCCTGGCGACGACCTACTCTCCCACCCTAAGGCAGTACCATCGG
>CAYNFM010000035.1:0-9440 GCA_964396415.1 uncultured Treponemataceae bacterium
CCCTTTCCGCCCAGGGCAAAGGCAACGCCCTCACTCCCGTCGACGGTCTGGACAACTGGAAATACAGCCTCGATCTCTCGGGCTACGCTCCCGGCAAATACAACCTGATCGTCGAGGCCAGGAACAAGGCCGGCAACGTGACGCGGGCGGCGCCGATGAACATCTTCATCGACCCCAAGGCCGACCTTCCCATCGTCTCGATAATCAATCCGATCCAGCTCCAGCGCGTAGGAGGGGATCTCAATATCGTCGGCACCTGCGCGGCCGCCAAGGGCATCGACCACGTCGAGTTCAGCCTGGACGGCGGGGAATACGTTAAGGCGGACGGCAAGGAGTTCTGGTCCTATTATCTCAAGACCAAAGACATCGAAGAAGGGAGGCGCACGCTCGACGTCCGCGGCGTCGACGTGAACGGCCTCGTCGGGCCGGTAGCGCGAGTCAGATTCGACCTGGACCGGAACCAGCCCGTCGCGACCGTCGACAAGCCGGCCATCGGGTCCCTGGTGTCCGGACAGATCCGCCTGACGGGCACGGTCTTCGACGCCAACGGCGTCCGCTCGCTCGAGATATCCCAGGACGAGGGCAAGACCTGGGCCAAGGTGGATCTCAAGCTGGGCAAGGACAAGCTGCGCCCTTCCTTCGTCTGGCCCGTCGACACGAAGAAGCTCGGCGACGGACCCAAGGTGTTCGACCTTCGCAGCGTCGCCAAGGTCGGAACGAGCTCTACCGCCGCCTACCTCGTCTTCGTCGACAATACGAAGCCTGTCATCGAGGTCGCGAGGCCGGCGGCGGGGCAATCGATCCACGCCCGTTTCTCGCTGGTCGGAGCGGTGCGGCACGTCCTCGGCGTCAAGCGGCTGTCCTACGAGCTCAGCACCGGGGAGAAAGGGGAGATCCCCCTCACGAAGGGCGATCCCTTCTTCGTCAAGGACTTCGACGTCGACAAGGCGAAGGGGGACGGCGTCACCCTCACCCTTGTCGCCGAGGATCCGATCGGAAACGCGACGCGGCTGGTCAAGGCCTATAAGATCGACCGCAAGGGCGATCGGCCAGCGCTCAAGGTCCTCGGCCCCTCCTCGGGGACCGTAGTGCGCACGGGCGACGTCATCTGGGGATCGATCGCGGCGTATAACGGAGCGGCCGGCTTCCGCTGGTCCATCGATGGCAAGGCTCCAGTCGAAGCATCCTCCACGGAGGCCTTCTCCCTCGCCCTTCCGCCCGAGTCCTCGGGGAAGCACGTCTTGAGCCTGGTACCCGTCGACGCCGACGGACACGCGGGCGACCCGACCATTTTCCCCTTCGCGCTCGACAACGGTCCCGGAGCCGTCAAATTCGACCGCATAACGTCGGCGAAAGCCTCGAGGGACTTCGCCCAGGGAGCGCAGGTGAGCGTGGACTCGGGCGAATTCCTGGAAGGCGCCGTCTCCACGCCGAACCTTCCGTCTTCCGCGACGTACTCGATCGCCGGCGGGACGCCGAAGCCGGCCTTGCTCGCGAAGGCTGCCGACGGCTCCTGGCGCTTCAGGATCGCCTTGGACCGTTCCCTGTCCTACGGCTTCGCGCCGATAGCCCTGCGGGTCAAGGATAGCGCGGGCAACGGCTTCGAGGGCGACGCGCTCCTGTACGTGACCGACTATGCCGTCGCGAGGGAGGATATGGGATTTCGCTTCTCGGATCCCCGCGTAGGAGCGGACGGCAGGATCGTCTTCGGCCCGGGCGCGCCGCCTCGGCCCGTCCTCGGCGCCTTCTATGGGGGCGAGCTCTCCGGCCTGCGCTTCGATCCGGTCACCGACCTCGTGGCCGCGAGCTACGACGGCCGCGTCGTGACCATCTCGGCCGCCAAGGACGGGACGAGCGTTCCGACGCGGCTTATCGGCAAGACTTCCACGGGCCATGAATTCTCGGCCGGCCCCTTCGTCTTCGTCACCGACTCGACGCCCCCGACCCTTACGATAGACTCTCCGGCGGAGGGCTCCTGGTTCAACTCGAAACTCGTCATAGCGGGGAAGGCGGTAGACGCCGCCGGGGCGGTCACCCTCGGCTGGCGAAGGCTCCCGGACGGTCAGAGCTCGAAGGCGGCGGTAAAGCCGGACGGCTCCTTCTCGATCGAGCTCTCCTCCTCCGACTTGCCCGCGGGGCCTATTTCCATCGAAGTCGAGGCCACCGACGCCGGCGGCAACGTCGCGCGAGCCTATAGAAGCTTCGGAGGGGCCGCGGGCCCGGTCCTGCGCTTCCTGTCGCCCGAGGAGGGGGCGGCCGTCTGGGGGCCCGAGGACGTGGCCGCCGCGGTCGACGACGCCTCGGACATCGCCTCCGTGGAATACGCGGCCGACGGCAAGAGCTTTTCCCCCATCGAATGGGACGGCCGCTATTTCGTCCATAGGGCGGACTTGGCGGCCAACCCCGATGCCGCGTACAGGGTCACCGACAAGGCCGGCAACGCGACCGTCGCCAGGCCCAAGGTACTGGTCGGTCCGCCTCCCGCGCGAGCGCAGGCGATGGGATCCCTTTCGATCGAGCCTTCGACCGGCGAGGCGAAGGTCGAGCTCGCGGGGACCGCCGGCTCCCTCAAGGTCTCCCTTACGCTTCCCGGGCTTTCGGAGGCCGACTTCAACGCCTTGGGCGACTCGAGCTCGCCCCTGCCTCAGCGCTTCGCGACTCGGCTCCTCGTGCCTGGCGCGCTATCCCTCAAGGGCCAGGCGACAGTCGACGGCCAGGCGAAAGCCGTCTCCCTGAGCATGGACGGAGGCGCGACCTACAGCCTCCTCGCCTCGAACAAGGACGCCAAGTCGGCCAAGTCCGCACTCCCCTTCGGCTTCGCGTCGGAAGCCTCCAAGCTTCAGAACGGGGCGGCGCGATGGGTCCTCAAGATCGAGGACTTCGCCGGAGATTCCTTTTTCTGTCCGATCTACAGCCTCGTCGACACGAAGGCGCCGAGCCTCGCGGCCATCTATCCGGAAAAGGGCGTGAGCGCCATGCCCGGTCCCTTCCCTCTGGTCGTCAAGGCCGAGGACGAGAATGGCCTGGCCTTCGGCGAAATCGCCGGCCTTCCCGGCGCCAAGGCCACGGGGCCGGCGGCCAAGGAGAGTCTCGGCGTCGAGACGGGCGGACGATATTTCGCCCGCATGATCGATCCTGGCTGGACGGCCGCGAAGGCCGCTCCCGCGGCGATCGGAATAACCGCGAGGGATCCGGCCGGCAACCAGGCGGCCCTCGCCCTGAAGTACGGCTACGCGCCCGCCTCGCCCAAGATTCGGCTTGATTCCCCCATCGTCGACGCGAAGGGCGACATCGCTCCCCTCGAAGCCGATGCTTTCGTCGCCGGCCTCGCGACCGGGAGCGCCGGAGCGGTTCCGGCGCGCGTGTCGATCGACGGCGGCGAGGCCCTCTCCTTTCCCTCCGGCGCCTTCGCCCTTTCCCTCTCGGCCCTGGGCGCCGGCAAGCATTCCATCACCATCGAAGCGGGCGACCCGGGATCGGGCCTTACCAAGCTGGCCAAGACTTTCACCCTGAAGGGTCCCGCTCCGGCGCTGGGCGATTTCAAGATAAGCGACGGCAAGAGCTCCTCGCCCTGGACGCCGGGCGGCGACTTCGCGCTCGGCGCCTCGAGCGCCATCGCGGGAAGCGCGAGTGCTCCCAACGGCCTGGCTTCGGTCTCCGTATCGATCGACGGCGGGGCTCCGATACTAGCCTCCCTCGGCAAGCCCGCGGGCGGCGCCGTCTCATTCTCGGCTCCGATCCCCGCGGGGCTCGCCTACGACCGGGTGGCGATCGACCTTATCGCGAAGGATATCCTGGGCATGACCGGCACGGCCAAGCTCGAGCTCCATAAGATACTGCCATCCGCCGCGACGGCCGACGACGCCGAGGGTCTGCGCTTCGCCGACTCGCGCATCGTCCTGGCCGACGGCAAGACGAGCTTCCTCCTCGCGCCCGGCGACAAGCTGGTCGGGCGGTTCAACGGCCGTCCCATCAAGACCGTCGCTATATCGCCGGAGTCTCCCTCGCTCGCCGCCGCCTTCGACGGCAGCTCGGTCTCCATCGCGGCTGCGGCTGCGGGCGTCGTCCCCTCCGCTACGCTGACGGTCCAGACGGTCGACGGCGACAGCTTCTCATGGGGGCCTTTCTCGGCCGCCGTCGACGCCGAGCCGCCGGCCGTCGAAGTCGCCGCTCCCTCGGACGGGGATTGGACGCGGGGCGAGGTCAGAGTGGCGGGGAAGGCCACCGATCCCCAGGGGATCGACCTCGTCAAGGTCTCGGTGGACGGCGGCGACCCGACGACGCTTTTCGATGCAGCCGTAGCGGAAAAGGCCGCGGCGGCCGTAAAGCCGGCGACCATCCCCCCGCCGGCGAAGGTCGCGATAAACCCGCTGTCGGCGAAGTTGGCGTTGGCCTCCGCGGATGCGCCGGCGGCCGCCCAGGTCGCGCCCGTGACGGCTCCTGCGCCCCTTCCCGCCGTCGCGGACGGGCGCGAAGCTTCCTTCGACGCGGTCCTCCCCCTTGCGGCGGCGCCCGACGGCGCGACTCGACTCGACTTCATTGTCCGCGACAAGGCCGGCCTGGAAACGCGCGTCCTGCGCTTCATCAACAAGGATACCGTGCCGCCGGCGCTTACCCAGGTCGTGCCCGCGGTGGGCGAGAAAGTGCACGGGCTCACGACCTTCGTGGGCGAGGCGAGCGACGCGGGACGAGTCGCGAGCGTCTCCTTCCTGGCCAAGGCGAACGCCAAGGGCGACGACGTCGTCGGCCTGGGGACCTTCTCCCGCGACCTCGACCTCTCGCATCTCGACATGCCCCTCGCCGAGGGAGGAGGCTTCGTCGCGACGGACAAGGCCGGGAACAAGGCCATCCTCGCGCCGACGGTCGTCGTGGACAAGGAGGCCGATAAGCCCATCGTCGAGATCCACGCGCCCTCCGAGATGGAGGTGCTGCGCGGCGACTTCGTCATCAGCGGCGTCGCCTACGGCTATGTCGGCGTCGCCGCGGTCTATTACCGCATAGACGGCGGCGGATGGACGAAGCTCGACATGCCGGGCACGGGCTTCTCGGTGCCGATCGCCCTCAAGGACACCACGGACAA
The DNA here is from genome assembly GCA_964396415.1 of uncultured Treponemataceae bacterium. Classification (GTDB taxonomy): domain Bacteria; phylum Spirochaetota; class Spirochaetia; order Treponematales; family Rectinemataceae; genus UBA1306. The sequence continues at coordinate 5,081 of CAYNFM010000035.1, forward strand.
CGAGCACCTCGTGGAGGCCAAGGCCGAGGACATGTACGGCGTCCAGAGCGACGTCGTCTCGAGGAAGTACAGGATATCGAAGGAGGAGCCCGTCGCCCTCATGACCGCGCCCTCCATCTCCAAGCCGGTCCATGGGACGGTGAAGCTCATGGGAACCGCCTCGGACGCGAACGGCATCAAGGAAGTGACCGTCTCGGTGGATAATCGGACGAGCTACGATAGGCCGGTCGGCACCGAGAGATGGAGCCTCGACCTGGACACGACAACGCTCTCGGACGGCATCCACGCCATCGCGGTGAGGCCCGTCGACGGCTACGATACCGAGGGCTTCTACGCGACGATGATCACCGTCGACAACACCCCGCCCAAGGCCCAGCTCGACATGCCGCGGGACGGCGACGAGGAAGCCTCGACGATCGCGGTGTCCGGCCGAGTCTCCGACAACCTGGCGGTCGCCTCGTCCCGGATAGAGATCGCGCCCGTCGGGGCCAACTCCCCGCCGCAGATCGTCCTGGACCTCGGCACTGACAAGATCGTGCAACGCGCCGTGGACATCTCCTCGCTGAAGCCGGGCGTCTATACCGTGCGCCTCGTCGTCGTCGACCGCGCCGACAACGTGGGCCTCGCGTCCCGGAACGTGAACGTGGTCGGGGGCGTCCCGGTCGATACGATATCGATCGCGTTCCCCGTGGAGGGAGAGCGGCCCTCGGCCCGCCTCAAGATCCAGGGCCAAGCCAAGGTCGCGTCCGGAGCGGGCAGCGTCTCGGTACTGGCCGACGGGAACGTGCTCGGCGCCGCCGATCCGGACGAGCTCGGCTGGTATTCTCTCGACCTGCCCGCCGGGGCCCTCGGCGACGGCCCCCACGCTCTCAAGGCGCGGACGACTACGAAGGACGGCAGGGTCATCGAGAGTCCGGAGACGCGAATCGAGTGGAGCTCCCTCGGGTCTTGGGTCTCGATCGACTCCCTGCCTTCCGGGAAATACCTGTCCTACCGGCCGTACCTCCGAGGAACCGCGGGATGGACGACGGACGCTACTCCGCCTACCGGGGACAAGAAGGCCATGGAGGCCTACGCGAAGGCGGCGAAGTCCCGCGCCGTCGCGGCGGTGGAGGTCAGCCTGGACGACGGGAGGACCTTCGCGCCGGCCAAGGGAACGACGCATTGGAGCTTCAGGCTCGAGACCCAGGACTACAAGGAAGGAGCCCTCCGCGTCATAGCCCGGGCCCGATACGCCGACGGCACGACCTCGTCCGTGAAGGCCATGTATTTCCTCGACAAGACTCCTCCCGAGGTCCAGGTCCTGAGTCCTTCCGAAGGCGGACGATTCAACGGGATCCTGGCCCTTTCGGGAAGGGCCTACGACCTAATCGGCCTCCAATCGGTGGGGATAGCCCTACGTAAGGGGGACAAGGCCAGCTATGAGGTTCCTTCCTTCATACAGGGCCTCTACGTGGACGGTCAGGTGCTCGGCGGAACGACCTGGGAGACGGGGCTCGGGCTGACTTTCTTCGGCGACAACGTCAAGCTCCAGGCCCTCTACGGGCAGGCGCCGACTACGGATTCTTCCGGCAATCAGGAAAGCTTTTACGGCACCGTCTTCGGGGCCAAGCTGATAGCGAACATATTCTACCTGCCCTTCGACTCGCTCCTCGGTCCCGATTGGAGCTTCCTGTCGACCTCGCTCGGCCTCGGGGCCAACTTCACCTATTTCACTCAGACTCAGAGCGGTGGCGGACTCCTGGTCAGCTCGGTCTTCGGGCAGTTCGAGTTTCCCAAGCTGACCTTGAGCGGATCGGGAGCCTTCAGGAAATTCTCGCTCTATACCGAATACCAGATCTGGGTGCTCTCGTCGGTCGTCGCCGGGGGCTTCATACCCAAGCTCTCCTTCGGCGCGAGGATCAGCGTCTTCTGATTCGCACGGCCGCGCGAGGCGCGTCCTACCTGAGCTTGATGAAGAGGTGGGCGATGCCGAGATACTCGTCGCGGCCGAGCGAGTAGGTGCTGCAGACGAGGAAGTCCTTGCGCGAATAGAACGCGGCCGTGACCCCGCTCATGGCCCCCGCGATCTTTCCTACGCCGCTCTTGAGGCTGCCGATGAGGCCGCCCATGGCGCCGCTCGCCGCCGCGCCCTCGGCCTGAGCCGATCTCCATGCTCGGAAATCTTCGGTCGAGGGGTTGAGGGCATAGAGTAGCACGAGGGCGAGGACGACGATGATGACGGTCGCTGCGGGACTCGATTTCTTGGCCATGGGGGGAGTGTAGCGCCGCCTGGGGCGGTTCGGGTAGCGCCCGTGGCGGGACCGTCCTGACTGTCGCCCGTCGCCCGGCTCCTCACGATGTAGGATCCGGCGAGGGCGGCGCCTTGGGCTCGCGATACTGGGCCACGACCGCGAGAGCGTCCTCCTCGTCCTCCTCCGCCACGACGATCTTGATTCCGCCCTGTTGCGGGAAGAAGATCGGATATAAGTCTATGAAATGCTCCGACGAGATCTCGGCCTTGATGCCGGTCGATTCGATGAGGCTCCTGACCACGAGGGCCTCGTCCTGGAACATCGTCGCGAATACTTCGGCCATTCTCGCTCCTTACGCCTAGGCCTATATAATAGTGAATTCCATCGAATGCGTCTGTCGGGCTATACTCGAGGCCATGCGCATCCTCGCCGTCTCCGATTCGCATCACGATATATCGAGCCTGACGATCGTATTACGGCGATTCGCCTCCAAGGTCGATCTCATCGCGCATATGGGAGACGGGGTAGAGGACGTTCAGCGGGCCGCGCGACACGCGAAGCTCATCCTGCCCCGCGTGGAGGGGGTGCGGGGCAACGGCGATTCCGACCCCGATCTCTGGCCCCGGCGTCTCATAGGCAGCGCCGATCGGCCCATCCTTTTATTGCACGGCCATCACGAGGGGGTCACGGAGGACCTTGGCCGGATCGTCATCGCCGCCGAGGCCGTGGGCGCCAAGCTCGTCCTTTTCGGCCATACCCATCGGGCATACTTCGAGGAATTTCGCGGCGTCCTCGCCCTCAATCCCGGCTCCATCTCCCGGCCCCGAGGGCGCGATTATCCGACTTTCGCGGTCGTCGACGTGCCGGACGACGCGGAGAAATGGTTCGAGGTCCAATTCTACGAGGTCGGGACAGGCATGGGCCGGATCAGGGAGATCGATATTTATTAAAGGCAATCGGTCTTCGCCGTGTTCCTTTTATCGCGATTCGATAGTAATTTCAAATTCAAGAACTTGGAAAGCCGAAGGGAGATGGGGAAAATGGAAAGACGGCCAAGGCTCGCGTGTAGGTTGGTTTCGGCTTCCGCGATCGTTCTCGGGGCTATCTTCCTTATGGCCGGATGCGGGAGTCTCGGCGGCGCGCTCTCGTCCGCCATGGGACAGGCCGAGGCGGCAAAAGTCCAGCCCGCCGCATCGGCACCAGCGCAACAAGGCGCGCAGCAGCCCGCGCCGGCTTCCGCAGCCGCGACGCCGAGTCCCGCTCAAAGCCAGCCGCAAGCGGGAAGCGCCCCCCCGGCAGGCGCCGCCGCGGCAGGCTACCAATACCAATTCAACGCCTTGAATAGCGGGATGTTGGGCATGGGTTGGTCCGGCTCCGGCGGTTCGAACTATGCGCCGGGACAGGGGGCCGTCTGGGCCATCTCCGGGTCCGGGAGCTCCTCGAATTCCACTACCTTCGAACGAGCCCTTTTGAAAGTCAATCCGGACTCCTCGCAATGGTGGCGCCTGAGAATGGATTCAGGCAAGAGCCACATCCTGTACGAATATCTCGTCGGCCCCGATTCCGTCGTGCAGAGGGTGCGCTACAAAGATCCCGGAACCGGGGCGATTGGAGAATTCGTACCCGATCAGACTCAAGCGCAACCGACTCGGGCCCAATACGATATGCCGAAGAGCCGAGCCGATATGGCCAAATATCTCGTCGGCAAGGAAGAGCTGCAGGTCGAGGGCGGCAGCTTTACTACCGACCATTACCTGATCAACGAAGCCGAGGGGCAGGGCACCGTCGAGATGTGGACCAGCGACAAGGTGCCGGGCTATACGGTCAAAGCCGTATTCAAATCCAAGGCGGACGGCAAGACTTCTACCGAAGAGCTTGAACAGATCGAAAGCGGAGTGACTACCGCCTTGGCCTCTTATTGACGCTTGAATAACGAAACGTTCTAGGACACGAGGGGAGAACGCATACAGGCGTCTTCGCGGGCCCTTCCGATATTTCGCGTTCGCGGTATCTAAGCCTCGCGGAGAGCGACTATGCACTCCCTTACCAGTCGAGGCGGCTTGCGTCTTGACAAAAAAAGGGCTCCTCGCCAACTTGGCGAGGAGGATTGCCCAAGTTGGTCGCGA
>CAYNFM010000035.1:9540-33522 GCA_964396415.1 uncultured Treponemataceae bacterium
TTGGGCGGGTCCCGTCCCGAACTTGATTAATCCGGCGCTTTCAGTGGTAAACGCACAAAACATGAGTGGTCCGAGCGCGCGATGTCGGATCTTATGGCGACTCGGTAAAATGGAAAGCCCCGGGACATAGGCGGGTTCGCTTCATGGAAACAGGCGATTGGCGCTTATGAGCGCGCTCGCTCGATCGCCTTGGCGGACTTGTCGAAGGCCGGTCCGAGCATCCTGGCGCCGTTTTGGGTTACGAGCCAGTCTTCCTCGTTGCGCATGCCGCCGAAGCCGAGCCAGGATTTCACGGCCCGGTAATCGATGAAGTTCGCGAATCGGCCCTCGGCCTCCCACATCGAATAGAGTTCGGGGATGAAATAGATTCCTGGTTCGACGGTGAAGGTCATGCCGGCCTTGAGGGGCTTGGCCAGGCGAAGGGACTTGAGTCCGAAGAGAGGACTGCGCTCGGCGCCCTCGTAACCGACGTGGATCTCGCCGTAATCCTCCATGTCGTGAACGTCGAGGCCGATCATGTGGCCGGTCCCGCAGGGGAAGAAGAAGGCGTAGGCGCCCGAAGATACCGCCTCGTCGGCGTCTCCGTGCATGAGGCCGAGCTCTTTAAGGCCGAGGACGCCCTCTCGGGCCGCCGCGAGATGCACGTCGCGAAAATTCGCTCCGGGTCTCAGCATCGAGCAGGCTTTGCCATGCATGCGGAGGACGAGCTCGTAGATGCCGCGTTGGCGATCGTCGAAGCGGGGACCTATAGGGAAGCTCGTGCTCAGGTCGCCGGCGTAGCCCGATGGGGCTTCGGCGCCGGCATCGAGGAGGAAGAGGCCGCCGTCCACGAGCCGATCATCGTGCGAATGCGTATGGAGGGTGGCCCCCTTCGTCGTCGCGATGACGCGGAAAGAGAGTCCTCCTCCCGAGGCGAATGCCACCTCGGCCACGCGGCCATAGACATCGGATTCGAGCATGCCGGCTCGCGCGGTGGCGAGGGCGGCCCTGTGCATATCGACCGTGACGGCGACCGCCCTGTCCATCTGGGCGATCTCGTCGTCGGACTTGATCTCGCGCAGGGCTATCGCGGCCTTGATCAGGGCAAGGGAGGCTCCGCCGTCGACGGCCGCGTAGGGCATGCCCGTCAGTTCGGCCAATTCGGCGCGAGCGTCCGCGCGGTAGGGCGGAAGGTAGAGCAGGCTTCCTCCCTTGCCGGCGAGGTCGCTCGCGAGCGCCGATCGCGGCCGCGAGCGCGCGATGCCGGAGCGGGAGGCGAGCTCGGCGAGGGCCGGCTGGGGGCCCGTCCAGACTATGTCGTCGAGCGTCGCCTCGTCGCCGTAAAGCGTCGCCGTGCCGCTCGCCAGGTCGATCGTCGCCGCGAGGCCGGGCAGCGCGATGCCGACGAAATAAAGGAAGGTCGAGTCCTGCCGGAAGCTATAGCAATTGGCGGCATAGTTCATCGGGCTCTCGCCGTTGCCGAGCAGCGCTACGGTGCCCGTACCGATACCCCGCGAGGCGAGGCCCTCCAGGAGCGCGCTTCGGCGCGAAGAATAGGTCCGTGGATCGAACATGGGGACATGGTAACGCTCGACGAAGCCGCCGGTCAACGTGGACGGCGGAGGTCGAGGGGCCTTGATGCCGCCTCGGCGAAGCGTTTATGCTCGCTTTTGCCCATGGCAACGCAAAAAGACGTGGCCGAGAAGGCCGGCGTGTCCTTCATTACGGTCTCGCGGGTCATCAACGACCTCGATAACGTCAGGCCCGAGACGCGCGCGCGGGTCGAGGCGGCGATCAAGGAGCTCAACTACCATCCCAACCGCCAGGCTCAAGCCTTGAACCATGGCCTGACCCACACCATCGCCTTCGTCACGCCTCGCATGTACGACCTTCCGCTGTACAATAATTTCTACGTGATGAGTCTCCTGAGCGGCGTCGAGGTCAAGGGCCGCGAGTTGGGCTGGGATCTCCTGCTGACGACCGACTACGACTTCGAGGGCGATTTCAACTTCCTGCGAGTCTGGCATCAGCGCAAGGTGGACGGCCTGGTATTCGTCGGCCTGCGGCGCTTTCCCCCCGAGCAGATGCGCGTCATCGAGGAGATGGGCATTCCCTGCGTCTCGGTGAGCGACCGGATCGAGAGTCCGGCGATCTCCTGGATCGACACGGACAGCCGCTCCTCCGCCCGCGACGCGGTCCTCCGACTCCTCGAGCTGGGCCATCGGGGTTTCGTCTTCATCGGAGTGGACCCCTCGCGCGATTACAACCCCAACTTCATCGCGCGGGAGCGGATGGTCGAAGAGACGCTGACCTCGAAGGGCCTCGTCCATAGGCGCCTCATCTCCGAATCCTCGGTGCCTTCGACGGGAATCGCGGCCGCCCGAGCCTTCCTCGCCATGGAAAATCGCCCCACGGCGGTGATATCCGGCAACGATTCCATCGCGTTCCACTTCATCCGGGAGAATGCGGCTCATGGCATCGTCTGTCCCCGCGATTACAGCATCGTGGGTTTCGATGCCGAGCCGGCTGGCCGCATCAGCGCCCCCACCTTAGCGTCGTACGAGCAGCCCCTCGTGGATATGGGGAAGACCGCCGTCGATACTCTCGTAGGGCAGATCTGCGGGAATGACTGGGAGAAGCGGGCAATCGAGTTTCCGATGCGGTTCGTGGACGGCGGAAGTCTCGGGCCCGCTCCGATCGGGGCCGGGAATTCGGTTTGAAAAGAGAATTAAATTGACATTAATGTTTGCGCAAACATGGAACCGGTGCTACACTCATAGACATTCAGGCGGGTGAATGTCCCGTTCATGTTTGCGTAAACATAGTTGTTTCGTTAAGGAGGTTTCCATGAAGAAACTGTTGATCGCATCGCTCGTGCTGGTCTTCTTAGCCGCGGTCTATGCGGAGCCGACTCATGTCCGGTGGTTCGTCGGCCTCGGGTCGGGCGGCGACGCGCCGACCGTCATCGTCGAGAAGAAGGTAATCGATGACTATAATAAGTCGCAGAGCGACATCTTCATCGATCTCGAGATCGTCGGGAACGCCCAGGCCTACAATACCCTCGCCACGGAGATATCCGGAGGCAACGCTCCGGATATCGTCGGCCCCGTCGGCATTCGCGGCCGCGACAGCTTCAAGGGCGCCTGGGCCGATCTCCAGCCCCTCGTCACCAAGTACAAGTGGGACCTCACCAAGTTCGACAAGGCGACGGTCGACTTCTTCAGGACCAAGGATCAGGGACTCGTGGGCCTGCCCTATGCGATCTATCCCTCCTTCGTCTACGTCAATCGCGCCCTCTTCAAAGAGGCCGGAGTGGCGCTTCCCCCCGTCAAGTACGGCGCCCCTTACATCGACTCGAACGGCAAGTCGATGCCCTGGGACGTCAACACCCTACGTACGATCGCGATGAAGCTCACGGTCGACGCGAACGGCAAGACCCCGAACGAAGCGGGCTTCGACCCGGACAAGATCGTCCAGTGGGGCTACGGACAGCAGATGACCGACCTCCGCGGCGTTTGCACCCTCTTCGGCGCGGGTAACTTCGTCGCTGCCGACAACAAGACGGCGCAGATCCCCGAAAACTGGAAAGCCTTCATGCAGTGGATGTACGACGGCATGTGGAAGGACCACTTCTATCCCACCAAGACCTACTCGGATTCGGACTACCTCGACAAGGGCGACTGGTTCGCCTCCGGCCACATCGCGATGTCCTCCGTCCACACCTGGTACGCCGGTTTCGCCGACATCGCCAAGCTCGACTGGACCCTTGCCGCCACGCCTTCCTATAAGGGCAAGATCACGTCCAAGATGCACGCGGACACTTTCGAGATCGTAAAGACCAGCAAGAACAAGGACGCGGCATTCAAGGCGCTCGAGTTCCTCCTGGGCAACCCCGACCTCATCAAGGCGTATGGCGGCTTCCCCGCCGCCAAGAGCCAGCAGCAGGCCTATCTCGCCGATTTCGCCAAGGCCAAGTTCCCGAACAACGACGTAGCCTGGCAGGTCGTCCTCGACTCGATCCCCTACAACGACAACCCGAACCACGAGAGCTGGATGCCCGCCTTCCAGGAGACGACGACCCGCTACTCGGCCTTCTACGACAAGTTCACCTCGACCCCCGGCCTCGCGCTGCCCGCGGAAGAGAAGTCGCTCGTTGCCGACATGCAGAAGATCTTCGACGCGGCGAAGTAATCCGGCAGTCTAGGCGCCGGGTAAAACCTGGGTATGGAGAACGCGGGAAGGAGGAGGCCACGGAGAAGCGCAGGATGGACGGGGGAAGTCGAGCATGAGCGGCATGCGATCGAAATATCCCGTTCCAGTCCTCATTTCCGTGGCCTCCATGGCTCCCGCGGTCTCCATCTTTCGATCGATGCGATCATAGCCGGGGGAGAAGGTCGCGAATGGGCAAGCGAGCGATGGATCTTCGTAGATGGGAGCGGCGCTGGGGCTATCTCTTCATAGCTCCCTGGCTCTTCAGCTTCGTCGTGCTATACCTGATGCCGATGATCGCGTCGCTCGGGTTCTCCTTCACGGATTTCAATCCGGCCACCCCGGACAAGGCCAGCTTCGTAGGCATGGCCAACTGGGCGCGCGCGATGTTCCAGGACCACGAGGCCCTGGCCAGCGTGGGCAAGACCCTCGCCTTCATTCCGATCTGCCTCGCCATCAGCTTCATCTTCGCCCTCGCCATCGCGGTCGTGCTCAATTCCCGCCTGCTTCTCGGGAAGTCCCTCTTCCGTACGCTCTTTTACCTGCCGACCATGATCCCCGTCGTCGCCTCGGCCATCATGTGGCTCGGCTCGCTCAATGCCCAGACCGGCTGGATAGATCAGATCCTGGCGGCCGTTACCGGCCTCCCCCTGACGGGCCAGAAGGGGATCCGGTGGGCCGACAGCCCGGGCCTCATCTATTTCACCTATTCGCTGATAACGCTCTGGGGCGTGGGGAACACCTTCGTCATCTTCCTCGCCGGGCTCCAGGGAGTCCCGACCGAGCTCTACGAGGCGGCGGAAGTGGACGGCGCGAGCTGGTGGAGGCAAATGTTCCGGATAACGCTTCCGATGCTCACTCCCGTGCTCTTCTTCAACCTGATAATCGGCATCGTCGGGCTGCTCCAGTACTTTACGGTGCCCTTCGTCATCAACAACGGCACCGGCTACCCCGGAGGAATGTCCAACTTCATCATGGTCTACTTCTACCGGCAGAGCTTCTCCTACTTCAACATGGGCTACGGCTCGGTCCTGGCCTGGATGATCTTCCTCATCGGCCTCCTCTTCACGGCTATCCTCTTCGGCACACAGAAGAGGTGGGTCTACTACGCGGGGGATAAGCGATGAAGGCGGGGAAGCGCTCGCGACGAGGCGTCAAGCGCGCCTTGGTGATCCTCTCGGTGATCGTGGTGCTGGCGGCCTTCCTCGTGCCTTTGATCTACGGTTTCGCCATGTCGTTCAAAAGCGTGGAGCAGATCACTTCCTCCTACTCGGCGGTCCTGCCGAGGAGCCCCGCCACCATAAAGCTGCAAGGCAAGGATCTCGAGCTCTATTACGTGCCCATGCCCGACGGCACGACGAAAGCGCTCGCGGCCGTCGAGAAGACCCGCGCGAGCACGACGTTCGCGGATCCCGCCGACGCCATGGCGGCGCCCTTGGAGTGGAAGGGCAACTGGCGAACCCTGAAGCCGGTGATGAAGCTCGATCCCCACGAGGAGAATTACTCCTCGGCCTGGAACATGATCAGCTTCCCGATACTCCTCAAGAACACCTTCGTCTATGCCTTCCTCAACACCATAGGCATATTGCTCTCCTCGTCCTTCGTCGCGTACGGCTTCTCGAGATTCAAGTTCCCGGGCAAGGGACCCCTGTTCATCATCGTGATGAGCACCATGATCCTGCCTTCGGCCGTGACCCTCATACCGACCTACACCGTCTTCCAGGCGATCGGCTGGGTCGGGACCTGGCTGCCCCTCATCGTGCCCGCCTTCTTCTCGAACGCCTACAACATCTTCCTCCTGAGGCAGTTCTACATGAGCATCCCGCAGGAGATGGACGACGCGGCGAGGATCGACGGCGCCAACCCGATACAGATACTCTACCGCATCATCATCCCGCAGGCGGTCCCGGCCCTCGTGGCCGCGGGCCTGTTCAATTTCTTCTATTGCTGGAACGACTACTTCTCCCCGATCGTCTATCTGGCGGGAAAGTCCAAGCTCTATCCCATCAGCGTCGGCCTGGGGATGTTCAGCGGAATGTTCAGCACGCGGGTCGCCCTTGTCCAGGCCGCGACCGTCATGTCCTGCGTGGTCCCGGTCGTGATCTTCTTCTTCACCCAGCGCTTCTTCATGCAGGGAGTCGTCGTCACGGGCGTGGAAAAATAGGGAGCGTATGGACGTGCCGAAATACCGCGACTCCTCGGCGACGATAGGGGAACGCGTCGACGATCTCCTCGGACGGATGGAGCTGCCCGAGAAAGTCGGGCAGCTCATGCAGCTCGACGGCCGGATGGACGCGCGGGACGCGATCGAGCGCATGTTCGTGGGCTCGCTCTTCCACCTGAACGGACCCGACGCCGACGCCGCCATCGAGGCCTCGCTGCGGACGCGGCTCGGCATTCCCGTCCTCATGGCCGACGACGCCATGCACGGCCACTCGTTTTGGGCCGGCGCCACGATCTTCCCGACCCAGCTCGCCCTCGCCTGCAGTTGGGACGCCGAGCTGCTCGAGGAGGCGGCGCGCGTCACGGCCCGCGAGATGCGCGCGACGGGGCTCAAGTGGGTCTTCTCCCCCGTCCTCTGCCTCGCGCGCGATCTCCGATGGGGCAGGATCGACGAGACCTTCGGCGAGGATCCCTTCCTGATCGGCGAGTTCGCGTCGGCCATGATCCGCGGCTACCAGGGAGGAGGCCTCGACGATCCCGACGCGGTGCTGGCCACGGCCAAGCACTATGCCGGATACTCCGAGACTCAGGGCGGTCGCGACGCCTCCGAGGCTGTCCTCACGCGGCGCAGGCTCCTATCCTACTTCCTGCCGCCCTTCGAGCGGGCGGCCGCCGAGGGCTGCATGGCCTTCATGACGGGCTATCAATCCATCGACGGAGTGCCGTCGACCATGAACACGTGGCTCCTCGTCGAGACGCTCAGGCGGAAATGGGGCTTCGGGGGAGTGCTGGTCACGGACTACGACAACGTGGGGCGGCTGGTCAAGGACCAGCGGGTCTGCGCCGACTACGTCGAGGCGGCGGCCCTCGCGATCAAGAGCGGGAACGATCTCGTCATGGCCACGCCGGAGTTCTTCGAAGGCTGCATCGAGGCTGTCCGCCGAGGCCTCCTCGCCGAGACGGAGCTGGACGCGATCCTCCGGCGGGTGCTCGCCCTCAAGTTCCGGATGGGCCTCTTCGAGGATCCGGGGCGGAGCGACCCGGATAGGATAGCCAGGGTCGTGGCCTGCGAGGAGCACAGGTCGGTCAACCTTCGGGCCGCGCGCGAGTCCCTCGTCCTCCTCAAGAACGACGCGGTCGGCGGCTCGCCCCTCCTTCCCCTGGATCCTTCGCGACCGCGCAAGATCGCGGTGCTCGGCCCCAACGCCGACGCGCCCCTCGCGCAGCTCGGCGACTGGAGCCTGGGCTCGGGGCAGATGACGAGCGCAAGCGGCCCCGAGCACCCGCGGTCATCCGTCGCGACCGTCGCCGACGGCGTGCGCACCCTCCTGCCGGCGGGTTGGAGCTTGGTGGCCGCTCCGGAAGACGCGGATATAGAGATTCTCGTCCTCGGCGACAACCTCGCCTACGTCGGCGAGGAGAGGTCGACCGCGACCCTGGAATTGCAGGACGGCCAGGTCGAGCTCGCGGACAGTGTCGCGGGCCTCGGTAAGCCTGTCGTCGCGGTGCTGATAAACAGCAAGCCGCTGGTCCTGCCCGAGTCGGTCCTCGGGGCCCAGGCCATCTTCGAGTGCTTCAACCCCGGCATGCAGGGAGGGACGGCCTTGGCCGAGGCGATCTTCGGCGCGATCAATCCCTCCGGTAAATTGACGATTTCCATGCCTTTCCACGTAGGCCAACAGCCCGTCTATTACAATCAGGTCCGCGGACAGCACGGCAGGCGCTACGCGGACCTGACTCAGGAACCGGCCTTCGCCTTCGGATTCGGCCTCGGCTATTCGCCTTTTAGGTACGGAGCGCCCCATATCGAGAACGCGCGTCTGGACCCCAAGGGGATCCTGCGCGTCCGGATTCCGGTCCGCAACGGGGGTTCGAGAGCCGGAACCGAAATCGTCCAGCTCTACGTGGAAGACGAGGTCACCTCGGCGACCTGGGCGCGCCGCGAGCTCGTCGCCTACGCGCGAGTCACGATGGCGCCGGGCGAGGCGCGGCTGGTGGAGCTCGAGGCGCCCGTATCGGAGCTCTGGATAATCGATGCCGAAGGACGCAAGGTCGTGGAGAACGGCGCCTTTCGCGCCCTGGTCGGCTCCTCCTCCCGCGACCGCGATCTTCAGGCTGTAGCCTTCACGGTCGAGTGAGCCGGCGCCTCGCCGAATGGCGCCCTATGCCGGGCCGGCGAAACGTTTCGAGCAGTCCGCCGGCCTCGCGAGGCGGGCTGGGCGCGGTCAGCGCGTCTCCAGGTACATGCGCGCGAGCTTCCTGCCGTCGGAAGAGCGCCAGGGGTTGCGCGAGTTCCTCAGATAGGCCTTGTAGGCGGCGCAGGCTTCGTAGTAGCCGTCGGGGCCGCGGAACGTGGAGAGCTCGTCGCATTTATACAGCTCGAGGAGAATGGGGAAGCGCGGGTCGTCTATGATGCCCTCGACGCGGTTGGCGGGAAGGCGCGGCAGGGCGGCGGGCATCATGTGGTAGCGCACGAGGAAGGAGACCTCGCTTATGAGGAGCCGGGAGAATCCGAGACGCGAGAGGAAGCGCTCGGCCACCGAGCGTCCGATCTCGGCGTGTCGGTCGAACATCCTCCCCTCGACCTGTTCGGCCCTGGGCTTGCCGACGTCGTGGAGGAGGAGGGCCAGGGAGAGCCCGAGGGCGGGCAGCTTGCGGTGGCGGAAGGTCTCGAGCGTATGGGCCCAGGCGTCTCCCTCGGGATGGCATTCCTTCGACTGGTCCAGTCCGGAAAGTCCGGCCAGCTCGGGCCAGTAGGCGTCGACGAAGCCGCATCGCCTCAGGAGCTCGAGCCCGCGCTCGGGGCTCGGGCCGGTAAGCATGAGGGTCAGGAGGTCGCGCTGCGCGTCCGGGCCGAAATCGCGGGGCAGGGGCGGGACGGCGTCGGCCTCGAGCTCGTAGGGGTAGCGGGATACTAGGACGGCCGCCTCGAAGAGCCTCTGCTCGGGCGGCGCCGGACGCATCGCGATCGACTTCTCGCGAAGGAAGGGATAGACGCCTCTCGGATCCAGGAACACCTCTCGCGCGGGGTCGCGCAAAAGGTCGAGAGGCGCGAAGGCCGCGGCCTCGACGGCCATGGGGGAATCCGCGCAACGCAGGTAGAGGGTGCCGCCGGCCGTGGCCTCTTCTCCCGCCTCGCCTGTCGACGATTCCCCTTGGTCTACCGCGGCGTCGGCGTAGTGGGTCCCGGGATAGCGCAGCTCGTCGAAGGCCTTCGCGAGATCCTGAAGGGCGCAGAGGGCGAGGGCGAAGCGCAAAGGCGCGGGCTTGAGTCCCCTATACGCGTCGAGGGCGCTGAACGAAGCCTCGTGAACGGAGATTCCGGCTTCCGAGAGGACCTGCAGGGGACTGTACACGCGTTCAGGATATACGGAGCGGGCGGGGAGGTAAACAGCCTACTGACGGGAAGGGCCGCTTTTCTGCTACACTTAGAGCTTATTTAACGGGAGGAAGGGAATGCGTTCGGCTCCGAAGCTCATCCTCGCTCTCGCCTTGACGGCCTCGGGCGCGGCCCTCGTCGCCCTGGACCAGTGGACGAAGGCTCTTGCGGACTCCTTTCTCGCGGGCAAGGGCACGGTATACCTCGTCGGCGATTTCGCCGTCCTCGTCTACGCGCGCAACCGAGGGGCTTTCCTCTCGCTGGGCAGCGCCCTGCCCCCGGCCCTCAGGGCCATCCTCCTCGTCGCCCTGCCCCTCGCCGCCCTCGCCTTCTTCGGCTTGGCCTTCCTGCGACGCGGCTTGACCGGCTCGCGGACCGCGGAATTCGCGGCGGTTACCCTCGTTCTCGCGGGAGGCCTGGGAAATCTCGTCGACAGGCTCTTCCTGGGCGAGGTCCGCGACTTCATCAACTTCGGGATCGGCGGCGTGCGAACCGGCATCATGAACCTGGCCGACCTGTACATACTAGCCGCCGCGATCGTGATGATCGTCTGCATGGTTCGCGCCCGCGGGCCGACCGCTAGCGCGGACGCCTCTTGATCCCCGACCTGCTCGGAGTCGCCGCCGCGGGGTCCTCGGGCCAGTCGTGTTTCGGATAGCGTCCCCTCAACTCCCTTCGCGCCTGGGCCCATGAGCCTCGCCAGAATCCCGGCAAGTCGGAGCTCACCTGGAGCGGCTTGCCGCCCGGATCAAGTAGATGGATGACGAGGGGCCGCCCGAGTATCCACGGGTGCGCGGAGATACCGAAGAATTCCTGCACTCTCGCCTCGACGAAGGGGCCGCCGGGGCCGCGATAATCGATCGGGCTCGAGGAGCCCGAGGGCAGTTTCAGCCTCTCGGGGACCTCCCGATCCATCCGAGACCTGATGTTTCGCGGAGCCAAGGCGACCACGGCCCGCTCGAGGGAAGCCGCGTCCAGGAGGGGTCCGCCCTCCGTCGCGATGAAGGGGCCGAGCCAGGTCGCCGCCTTCGCGGCGAGAGCGGCCTCGGAGAGCGAGGCTTCGTCGAGGCCTGAGTCGGGAGAGGCGGCCGCGAAATAGCGGAGGCGGGCGAGGGTTTCCGAGGAGCCGCCCTCCCAGGGCAGGATGCCGAGACCTTCCGACGCTATGCGCGATGCCAAGAGCGCGACGAGCTCGCCCCGCGGGGGCCGGGCCGAAGGGCGCCTGCCCAGGACTATCGCGCCGACGCGTCTCGATACTACGACCTTGGGCTCGAGACCCTTCCACTCCGCCTGGGCGACTTCGCTCGCGCGGCCCTCGAGGGCGGAAAGGGCTTCGGCCTCGTCGAGGGGGCAGGCCGAGCGAATCCTGCCCTCGGCGTCTCCCGCGTCGGCGTCGAGGGCCACTATCCACGGCGATCGGGCGAGACTTCCGGTAGCGCGCAACGATCGGCCGGCCGCTATCCGAAAAGTCGCGCTCGCCCCTCCGTACTCGGTCCTTTGGGCGATTCGGTCGGGAAAGGCGGCAGCCAGGAGGGACCCGAGGGCGGCGACGCTTATGCCGCCGCCGGGAACGATGCCCGCGGAAAGAGCGAGTCTCCGGGCCTCGGCGAGCAGCGAGGCGTATCGGCCTTCCCCGCCCGCCGCGAGTTCCTCGAGGCCCGAGACGAGGTCGCGGGCGGCATCGCGACCGCCGCCCTCGCGACCGCCGGCGCGCGCGGCATCGCCCCCGGTCGCCGGGAGGGCCCGCTCGGAAAGAAAGGACGCGGCCAGACAGGCCGTCCAGGCTTCGCCGGCCTCGACTCCGCGGAGCGCGAGGGCCGCGAGGCGAGGCTCGGTCCCGAGGACGGCCATGCGCCGGCCGAAGGCCGTCGGCGAGGAATCGGCCGCGAGGGCGCCGAGCTCTTGGAGGAGTTCCTGCCCCGACTTCCACGCGCTCTCGGGAGGAGGATCCAGCCAATGCAGGTCGAGCCGCCTCGGCGAACCCCAGATCGCGGCCTCGAGGACCAGGGCCGAAAGCTCTGCGCGAGCGATCTCGGGTTCGGTTCGCAGGGCCAGAGTCTCCGAGGCCGGCCAGGCGCGCAGGCAGAGGCCCGGTCCGAGGCGACCCGCGCGGCCCCTCCGTTGGTCCGCGCGGTCCTGGGCTTCCCGCTCGGTGACGAGGCGATTCAACCCGACCCGCGGCTGGAAGCGCGTCAGCCTCGCCAGTCCCGAGTCGATCACCGCCCGGACGCGGGGAAGGGTCAGACTCGTCTCGGCCACCGAGGTGGCGAAGACGGCGCGAGGCGGAGCCTCGGTCGGGGGCGCGAGGAGTCGGCGCTGTTCCTCGAGGGGAAGTGAGCCGTGGAGGATGAAGGCCTCCGGTCGGCGGCCCCCGGAGCCGAGCGGCCGCGACGCGCTCGCGGTCCTGAACTCGGCGGCGGCGCGCGCTATCTCGGCGACTCCCGGAAGGAAGACGAGGACGTCGCCCCCGGCTTCGTCGATGAGCCCGAGCGCGGCTCGCGCGAGGGCCGCCTCGAAGCCGCGTCCCTCCGGCAGGCCCAGATTGCGGGTCTCTATGCGGAAAGAGCGACCCGGAACTTCCATGAGGCCGGCGCCCAGGGAGGCGGCGGCCCTGGCCGCGTCGATCGTCGCCGACATCGCGAGCAGGCGCAGATCGGGCCTCAGCTCTCGCGAATCGGCGAGGAAGGCCAAGGCGAGGTCGGCCTGGATCGAGCGCTCGTGGAACTCGTCGAGGACCACGCAGCCGATCTTTTCGAGTACGGGATCCTCCTGGAGCATGCGTACGAGGACTCCCGGCGTCACGGCCTCGACGAGGGCTCGAGGCCCGGTCCTGGATTCGCCGCGGACGCGGTAGCCGACATCAGAGCCCAGCTTCTTCCCCCAGACCTCCGCGATGCGGGCGGCGGCGGAAACGGCGGCGACTCTCCTGGGCTCCATGACGAGGATCTTGCGCTGTGCCCGGCCTCCCTCCAGGGCCGCGAGCGCCTCGGCGAGGGCCGGAGGCACGAGACTAGTCTTGCCCGCCCCCGGCTCCGCGGAGAGGACGAGGGAGCCCTCGTTTATGAGTCGACTCGCGATTTCGGACAGGCATTGATGTATCGGGAGGTCGTCGATGTCTCGTTCGGGCACGAAACGAGTGTGCATGTTTTTAAATGAGATAGCAAGCGGACCGCTTTCTTAGCTTTACAAACTACTTGACAATCACTATAGTGTCGTTAACTTGACATTGATGGGAAGGCGGTTTTGACAAGGATGAAAAAGGGAGCGACGATGCAGGATATCGCCGACAAGCTCGGCGTTTCCAAGAATGCCGTATCGCTGGCCCTCAATGGGAAGGCTGGGGTCGGGGAGGAATTGCGGCAGGCTGTACTCCAAGCCGCGAAGCTCCTCAATTATGCGGGGATGGGCAGCCGGACCGGCGAGGCCAATAACATCCTCATCATGATTCCCGAATATATCCGCAACGACGAATACTTCTATTCCAGGCTTTATTGGAGCATAGAGCGGGAGGCGAGGGCGCGCGGCTGCAATGTCGTAACCTGCACGGTGACGGAGACCGACGACAAGAGCTTGACGCTTCCGGATCTCGTCACCGCCCTCGAGTATCGCGGAATAATACTAGTTGGGATCGTCAGCCGCGAGTATCTTCGATTCCTCCATGGGCTCGGCCAGAAACTCGTTCTCGTCGATCATTACTTTGACGACCTGGATATCGAGGGGGTAATTACCGCCAATGTGGAAGGTTCTTTCCAAATAACGAATTATCTTATCGAACGCGGTCATCGCGATATCGGCTTCGTGGCGCCGATCAGGATGACCGCGAGCTTTTATGATCGTTGGGTCGGCTTTCGAAAGGCTCTGGACTTCGCCGACCTGCCTCTCAAGCCCGAGTTCTGCATCTGCAGCTCCTCGCCCCTGCGATCCCTCCTCAGCTCCGAGGACGAGATTCGAGCTCTCGTTTCGAAGCGCGTCGCGTCTCCCAGCGCCTGGGTCTGCGGCAATGACAGGATCGCCGTCGCTCTTCTCAACGTCCTCCACGAGCAGGGTCGCAAGACCCCGGAAGAGGTCTCGGTAGTCGGATTCGACGATATCGACCTCGCGTCCTGTGTCATCCCCAAGCTAACCACGGTCCGGGTAGACCGAGACTTGATGGGGGCCCTGGCGGTAGAGAAGCTTCTCACCCTGCATTCCGGGGAGGGACCCAGAATCAGAAGCTCGATCTACGCCGCTATCGTAGAGAGGAAATCCGTAGCCTCCCTGCTTTGAACGAAGGGCGGTAAATACAATTTCGTCAATTTTATACTTTACAAGCTACTTTTTTACTTTTCAATAATCAAGTTACATGCTATTCTTCTGTCAAGTCGCGGATATGAGCAAAAAGCTCCCACGACTGCAGGAGGCATCGTATGAAAGGGATGGCTTCGGTAATCGCTACGTTCTTGTTAGTCTTCGGGCTCGTAATGGGCGCGAGCGCCGCGGGAAAGGAAAAGCAGACGATCAGGATGATCACGTGGAGCAACCAACCCACGGTCGACGCGCTGACCGCCTTCAACAAAGCCTATATGGAAAAAAACCCGAACGTCGAGATCAAGCTCGAGGTGGTCGAGACCAACCAATTTCCCGCCGTACTCGCGACGAGGATCGCGGCTAAGGACGTCGATATCGTGACGCTCGACAGTTCCTACTTCTCCCTCGACCAGGTTCCCTGGGCCAAGGGCTTTAAAATGCCGCAGTGGCAGTCCCAGATGGATGCAGGAGTCTTCGCGGACTTGAGCGGGCAAGGCTTCGTCAAGAACTGGTCTACCGGCGCGAGAGCCGGGACCTACAAGGGGAAAGTCTATGCCATTTCCACCGGAGCCAACCTGATCACGGGCATTTACTACAATAAACGGCTCTTCAAACAGTATGGAATCGACGTGCCCGCTACATGGGCGGATCTCGAGGCTGCCTGTAAGAAGTTGAAGGACGCAGGAGTCGCGCCTATGACCTGCGGAGCCAAGGATGACTGGCCTTTCGCCATGCTCGCCAACTTCGCCGTGGCCTCGGTCGAGCCCGGCAACCTTGCCTTGGCTGAAGGATTGTGGACGGGCGCGCGCGCTTTCACCGACAAGAGCAGCCTTACTGTCTTCGAGCGGCTCTCGGAGCTCTCCTCCTGGATGGAAGACGGATTTCTGGGAATCGATTACGGCTCGGTCGTGGGGCGCTTCGTCGCCGGAAAGGCGGCCATGCTTCCGGATGGAGGATGGCAAGCCCCGACGATCAAATCGGCCGATCCGAGCTTCGAGTTCGGCTATTTCCCCGTTCCTTCAGACAAGGCAGGCAATCAATTCCAGGGCAAATTCGATGCTTTCCTCGCCGTCGTCGACTCCTCCTCCGTAAAAAGGGTCTGCATGGACTGGCTTTCCAGATTCTCGGAAAAGGCCAATTACCAGAACTTCCTAGATACGACTGGCTTTATCCCGACGATGGCCGGCGTCTCCATCCGCGATCCCTTCGTGGCTTCCCTGGTACCTTACGTGAAGGGACTTACCCTCGCCTGGGAGCTTTCCTATCGGGCCCCGACGGGCGTCGGAAAGTATGCCGAGCAGCGCGGCTTCATTCCCGTCTACCTCAAGGAAGCGGGCGGGGAGCTTTCGCCCCAGGAACTCGCCGCAGCGGCCCAAAAGGATTTCAGCGACGCGGCGGCCAAACTTAAGTAGGCCGAGGGAAAGGGAGGATCGAGCATGGGAAAGGGCCTTGCCATCGCTAAAGGGGCGTGGAGCCGCTCGAGCGTAGTCGCGGCTATGACGCCGGCGCTCTTCCTCTACGTGGCCTTCTCGGTCCTGCCCTCCCTGGGCACAGCGCTCTTCTCCTTCACCGACGTTACGCAGGTGCCGGGAAAAGCCTGGAGTTTCGTGGGACTGGATAACTACCGCGAATTCCTCTTCTTGAGCAACGCGAGGGACGCGAGAGATGTCTTCGAGCGGAGCCTCGTCTACGCGCTGGCCACGACGATCGCGCAGACGGCGGCGGCCCTCGTCACGGCTCTCGCCCTCGACAGGCCTTCCCTCCGGGGCAGAGGGGTCTATCGAACTCTGGTTTTCCTGCCCGTGGTCCTGGGCGTGACGGTCACCGGACTCTGCTTCAATCTGTTTTTCTCCATCGACGGACCGGCCGCCGCCTTCATGAGACTCTTCCATATAAAGGGGGGAGTCCTTTCGGACTTCTCCCGCGCCTTGCCGACAGTCATCTTCATCCAAGTCTGGATGTCGATGGGCTACGAGATGGTGATCTTCATCGCGGGGCTCCAGAATATACCCAAGGAGCTGTACGAGGCGGCGAGCGTGGACGGAGCGCCTCCCGGGAGAGTGTTCGCGCGGATAACCTTCCCGCTTCTCTGGCCGACGGTGGCGGTCAATATCCTGGTCTGCATCATCGGATCGCTCTCCTCCTTCCAGATAATCCTCGTCACGACCCGCGGAGAGTTCAATACGAAGACGCTCGCGATGGCCGTATTCGCCGAGGCCTTCGGCGTCTCCCAGCGCATCGACCGCCTCGGCCGGCAAGGCTATGCGGCCGCCATGCAGATGATCCTGTTCCTGCTGATCCTCGCGATAACTATCCTGGCCAGGGCCCTTTCGGCTAGGTTCGAGAGAAGGAACTCATGAAGGCAACGGGACGGGTCGAGAGGACGGGCCCGGCTTCCTGGGTCCTGGTCGCGATCCTGATCGCGATCTACGGGACTCCCCTCCTCTTCGCCGCGGCTACGTCGCTGAAATCGCCGATCGATTTCCTGAAGAACCCGCTCGGCTTCGCCCACCCCGCCTTCGGGAATTTCCCAAGGGCCTGGGAGGCCGCTAAGCTCGGCGCGAATCTCGCCAACAGCATTCTCTACGCGTCGCTTTGCACGACCATATCGCTCGCGGGCGCCCTCAGCGTCGCCTTTCCGATTGCTCGAGGCTACGTACGTCATCCGGCCGTGCTCTCAGCCTTCATGCTCATGGGAATGTTCCTTCCCGACGGCACGATCCCCCTCTTCCAGATCATGCTGAGGATCGGCCTCTACAATACCCGGCTGGGATACATCCTGGCGATGCTGGCCATCGGCGGAATCAATCTCGCCTTCCTGGTCGCCTACCTGCGGGGCCTCCCGCGCGAGCTCGACGAGGCGGCGATCATGGACGGTTGCGGTTATGTCAGGTATCTCGCGACTATAGCCGTCCCGATCGCCAAGCCCGCCCTCCTCTCGCTCGGCATACTCACGGCGATAGGCGTTTGGAACGATATCGCCAGAGCCATCGTCTTCCTGTCGGATTCGGGGCTCTACCCGGTCACGAAGGGGCTATACGTGTTCTCCGGCCAATATTCGACCAATTGGCCGGAGCTTACGGCCGCCCTCATTCTCGTCGCCGCGCCTCTCATCGCGCTGTACGTCGCGATGCAGCGGCACATCGTCAGCGGTATCGCGGCGGGGGCCGTGAAGTCCTGACGGATTGTCTCCAAGGAGAAGTACATGCAGCTCGAGAAGCATGCGGGAGGGGCCGTGTTTTCGCCCAATCCCGATCGGGGATGGGAATCCCTCGTAAGCACAAATCCAGGTGCCTGGTACGACGAGGCGACGGGAACCTTCTATCTGGTCTACAGGGCGGCGGGCGAAGATCGCGAGCATACGATCCGCCTCGGCCTCGCCTCGGGCAGCGACGGAGTCAGTTTCGAGCGCGTCTCGGAGCGGCCTTTATTCGAGCCTTCGCCCGGGGATTGGGATTTCGGAAGCGTCGAGGACCCTCGCATCGTAAAGTTCGGAGACTATTACTTCGGCACCTACGCGACAAGGCCCTTCAAGCCCGGACGCTATTGGGAGAAGACAGGCAACGTTCCCGAATTCCCGCGCGGCTTGCCTGAGGAAGCACCCGCATCGCTTCGCGCCAACAAGACCCGTACCGGTCTGTTCCTGACTCGGGACTTCAAGGATTTCCTTCGTCCCGGCTACCTCACCGATCCTTCCTGCGACGACCGTGACGTCGTGATTTTCCCGGAGAAAGTCGGCGGGAAATTCGTACTTCTTCACCGGCCAATGGAATGGACGGGGCCGGCCTATGGATGCGCCCAGCCCTCGATCTGGATAGAGAAGACGGAGGATCTCCTCGCAAGTCGTCGCAGGTTGACTCTCCTCTTGACTGCCGAGCGGGATTGGGAGGTTAAAGTCGGGGGAGCATCGCCACCTCTCAGGACCGACGAGGGCTGGCTGGCGCTCTATCATGCCGTGGGCCCCGATGGGCATTATCGGGTCGGAGCCGTCCTTTTGGACGCCGAGAGGCCGGAGATCGTGACGCACCGTTCTCCCGAACCTATATTGGTTCCCGACCGCGACTATGAGTGCGAGGGCCTGTACGAGGGAATCTGCTTCCCTTGTGGCAACGTCGTCGTCGACGGACGTCTCTATGTCTACTATGGCGGAGCCGATCAGTATATTGGACTCGCTACCTGCGAGCTGGGGAGCCTTGTCGAGCATCTCCTGGGCTTTCCCGTGCCGTCTGGCGGCGAGCCGCGCTCGATCTACTGAAAAGCCCTCGCTCCGCTTGCGCATGGGCCCGCTCCGTGGCATCCTCGCCCGGAGGGGGCCTTCATGAGACGAAGCGAGATAAATAGGCGCATCGCCGCGGCCGAGGCATTTTTCTCCTCGCGAGCCTTCCGGCTGCCTCCATGGGCCTCGCGCGCTCCGAAGGATTGGGAGGGGCGCTATCCGCTCGAGTCCGAGATCTTCGACAACATGCTCGGTTGGGACCTGACCGACTTCGGCTCGGGCGACTTCGATCGCGTGGGTCTTCTCCTCTTCACCCTGCGGAACGGAAACTCGAAGCGATCCGCCGATGCCGGCCCGGTCAAGGCCTATGCGGAAAAGATCATGATCGTCGGGGAGGGCCAGGAGACGCCGCTCCATTTCCATTGGTCCAAGATGGAGGATATCATCGTACGCGGCGGCGGGAACCTCATCGTCCGGCTCTGGGCCTCGACGCCCGACGAGGCTCTGTCCGAAGCCCCGCTGCGTCTGCGGGTCGACGGGGCCGCGAGGGAAGTCGCGGCGGGCGGAACGATACGGCTCTCGCCCGGCGAAAGCGTCTGCCTCGAGCCTCGCGTTTATCACAGATTCTACGCGGAGCGCGGGTCGGGCGCGGCCCTGGTGGGCGAAGTCAGCTCCGTCAACGACGACTCCTCCGACAATCGCTTCTTCGAGCCCGCCGGCCGCTTTCCCGATATCGAGGAGGACGAGGCGCCCTACCGCCTCATCGTCTCCGACTACTCCGGCTACCGGTGACGCCAAGGTGAGGGACTCGGCTTCGATCCGCATCGCGGGAGCGGGCTGTTGCCTGATGGATATCCTGTACCCTGAGGCGAGCTTCTCCTCCGCGGCCTTCGAAGCGGCCCGCTCGCGAAGGGAGGGAGACGGCGGGCTCTCGCCCGGGCGCCTCGTCTTCGCCGAAGACGCGGAGCGCTTCACGGGCCGACCCTTCGCCGAGACCCTCGCCTCGGTCGCCGGAGCTTCGCCGGCGGCCGAGAACGTCGGGGGCCCGTCGGTGGTCGCCCTGATCCATGCCGCCCAGATGCTCGAGGGCGAGGGCATAGCCGTCGCCTACTACGGCGCGACCGGAAGCGACGAGATCGGGCGGATCCTCCGCGAGAGGCTCGCGCGCACGCCCCTCGACAGCTCCCGCCTCGAGTCGCGGCCCGGGCGCACGCCGTCGACCTGCGTTCTTTCCGATCCGGCCTGGGACGGGGGGCGGGGCGAGCGCTGCTTCGTCAACGATATCGGCGCCGCGGGGGGATACCTGCCCGCCGACCTGGACGAGGAATTCTTCGAGGCCGATATCGTCGCCTTGGGCGGTACCGCGCTCGTGCCCGGGCTCCACGAAGGTCTTCCCGGGATACTCGCCCGCGCGCGAGCGCGGGGCGCCCTCACCATGGTGAATACGGTCTTCGATTTCCGCGCCGAGCGGCGCGACGGCGCCGGGCCCTGGCCCTTCGGCGGCCCCGCCCCGGCGCCCGGCGCCGGGCCCGGCCCGCTCGAGGCCTACCGCGCCTGCGATCTCCTCGTCATGGACAGGGAGGAGGCCCTGCGGCTCTCCGGCGAGCGCGACGTGGGAGCGGCCCTGGACTTCTTCGAAAGGTGCGGCGTCGGCGCCTTCGCGGTAACGCGCGGGGGGGAGAGCGTCCTCGCCTGGGGCGGGAAGGGCCCCTTCGCGCCGATGGCCTTGCGGGAGCTGCCCGTCAGCGCGCGCTCAGGCCGGCGAGGACTCCTGGGCGATACGACCGGATGCGGCGACGCCTTCGCCGGCGGCATTCTCGCCGCCCTGGCCCTGCAGATGAAGGCGAGGCCTGCCGGGTTCGCGGTAGGCCTCGATCTCGAGGACGCCCTCTCTTGGGGAATCGCCGCCGGGGCCTTCACGCTGGGCTTTCTCGGCGGCACCTACTACGAGACGAGATCCGGGGAAAAGAGGGAGCTGGTATCCTCTTTCCGCGACGATTGGCTGTCCCAGGTCGGCGGAGCCTAGGCCATGGCCTATATTCGGGGCAGGGCCAAGGGCGGGACGACGGTCGCCGAACGCTCCGGCATCAATCTTTATTCGGAGCACAGCCTCCATGCCCAGCTCAAGAATTACCTCGCGAGACCGGGCGACCGTCTCGAGGTCGCGGTCGGGGGCAAGGTCGTCGACCTCGTGCGGGCCGACGGCGAGCTCGTCGAGGTGCAGACTGGCAGCCTGGGCAAGATCGTCGCCAAGGCCCTCTCCCTGGCCGCCTGCGGCCATCGCGTGCGGGTCGTCCATCCCATCGCGTCCGAAAGGGAGATCCGCCGGCTCGATCCCAAGACCGAGGAGCTGCTTTCCGTGCGCAAGAGCCCCAAGCGGGGCGATCTCTTCAGCCTCTTCGACGAGCTCGTCATGGCGGTCGGACTGATCGCGGCCCGAAACGTCACCGTCGAAGCCCTTCTGGTCAAGACGGCCGAGGTCAAGACCCGCGACGGCTCGGGCTCGTGGTGGCGCAGGGGCGACAGGATCCTGGACCGCGAGCTCGTCGAAGTGCTGTCCTCCAGGTCATTCCGCACCAGGGGCCAGTGGCTCTCGATCATACCCAAGGGGCTGGCGGCGCCCTGGACCTCGACGGGCCTCGGCGAGGCCCTCGGCATCGGCGCGGACAGGGCGCGCAAGATCCTCTACAGCCTCGCCAAGGCAGGCCTCCTCGTCGAGGCCGAGAAGGATGGCCGTCGGAAGAGCTACGTCGCCGCGGCCCGCTAGGCCGCCTTCGTCAAGCCGACCCGCGCAGGAAGCTCACGCTGCAGACGCGGCCGCCCTTGGCGATGACCTCGCCCAGCTCGAGGCGGGCGCCGAAGGAATCCGCTATCCCCGCGTCCCCGCGCATCGCTATGTCGCAGAGCCTGCCGATCTCCTCGTCGCTCGCGCCGAGCTTCTTCCAGGCGTTCACGAGGGGGCAGTAATGGAACTCGACCCTCAGCTCGTCGGGATCGCTCTTGCGGATGTCCATCTCGAAGACGCGCTTCCCGAGGCCGGAGAAGCTCTTCCTGCGGAGGGCGACGAGGCCCTCGCCCCTCGCGACGCCGCGGGCCAGGGCCTCGCCGTGGAAGCGGCCGCATCGGAGGATCGCGGGGGACGCGAAGTCCTCCCATTCGAGCCCTCGCTTCCTCGCCTCCTCGAGCAGCAGATAGAGCCATTCGGCCCTGTGCTCGAACATGCCTCTGATCCTATCTATCATCCTTCCCCTGCGCCTCGGCTCGTTCACGATCGCGTCCATCCCGGGTCCTCCTTGCAGGACCTCAGCATAGCACGAAGCGGCCTTGACCCGCGCCGTTCGACGCGGACATGATCGGCTCGAGATGTCGGACGCGTTTTCGAGGACGGCGCTCCTCATCGGGGCCGACGGCCTCGCCAGGCTCGAGGCGAGCACGGTCGCGGTGATCGGAATAGGAGGAGTGGGCTCCTTCGCCGTCGAGGCCCTCGCCCGCTCGGGCCTGGGCGGGCTCGTCCTCGTCGACGACGACAGCGTCTGCGCGACGAACATCAACAGGCAGGTCCCGGCCTTGCATAGCACGGTGGGCAGGCCCAAGGTGGAGGTCATGCTGGAGCGCGTCCTCGACATCAATCCCCGGATCCGCGTCGAGGCGCTCAAGCTCCGCTACGACGCCGACAGCGGCGAGGGAATCCTGCGTCCCGGCCTTTCCTACGTCGTCGACGCGATCGATACGGTATCCTCGAAGATCGACCTGATCGTCCGCGCGAGGCGGGCGGGCATCCCGATAATCAGCTCGATGGGCGCCGGCAACAAGCTCGACCCGACTCGCCTGGAGGTGGCCGACATCTCCGCGACCTCGATCTGCCCCCTGGCTCGCATCATGCGGAAGGAGCTTCGCAAGCGGGGGATCGAGAGGCTCAAGGTCGTGTATTCGCGGGAGACGCCCGCCCGGCTCTCGCCGCCGGGCTCGGTAGCCTTCGTGCCCTCGGCGGCGGGCCTCATTATCGCGGCCGAGGTCGTGAGGGATCTGCTGGCCCTATGAGGCGGCCCTGCCCGGTATCTCGAAGACGCCTTCCAGGACGTGGCGCGGCGCGTAGGAGAATCGGCCGATCTCGTCGCGCGATGTCACCCCCGACAGGACGAGCACCGTCTCTATGTCGGCCTCGATGCCGGCGATGATGTCGGTGTCCATGCGGTCGCCTATGATGGCCGTCTCCTCGCGCGTGGCGCCCAGGCGGCGGAGCGCGTGCCGCATCATGAGCGGGTTGGGCTTGCCGACGAAGTAGGCTTTCTTGCCTGTCGTCAGCTCGATGGGAGCGACGAGGGCTCCGCAGGCGGGCACGAGTCCGGCTTCCGAGGGGCCGCTCAGGTCGGGGTTGGTCCCGACGAGCCTCGCTCCGCCCAATACGAGGCTCACGGCCTTCTCTATCGATTCGAGTCCGTAGCCGCGGCTTTCGCCGATCACCACGTAGTCGGGATTGACGTTATTCATGGAATAGCCGGAGTCGTACAAGGCGTTCGTGAGTCCCGGCTCGCCTATCACGTAGGCGCTGCCCCCCGGCTTCTGGGAGGCCAGGAAGCTGGCGGTCGCGAGGGCGCTCGTGTAGAAGTGCTCGGCCTCGACCTCGATCCCGAGGCGCGAGAGTTTCTGGGAGAGCTCCGTCGGCGAGCGCTCGCTCGAGTTGGTGAGGAAGAGAAAGCGCTTGCTCGCCCGGCGGAGCCAGGCGACGAGCTCGGCCGCCCCCTCGAGGAGGCGGTTGCCGTGATAGATCACGCCGTCCATGTCGATGATGAAGGCCGTGATGGGGCCGTCCAGCCGCTTCCTGAGTTCCGGAGTCATGAGGCCATTATCGGATATGGCCGCCTAAGCTGTCGAGCCGTGGCCAGCGGGGACGGACCGGCCGGCCCTATCTCCTCGAGCTCGCGGGGGTCGAGGCCTTCGCGTTTCGCCTCGCCGCCGCCTTCTCTTCCCGTTTCCTCGCGATCTCCTCGTCGAAGCCCTTCTGGACCAGGGATTTCACGCCCCGCTCGAAGCGTTCGCGGATAAAGGCATTGACCTTGGCCAGCATATCGGGATCGAGGCCGTCCCTCCCTCTCGAGTCCCTGAATACGAAGACGTTGACCACCGTTTTGCCGACTACGCGCTTGGTGAAAAGCACGGCGTCGACGGTGCAGATCGTCCCCGCGAGCTTGAGCTGGATATCGGTGGCCTTTTCGTACATCTTTATGCCGGGATCGGGACCGTAGAACTCGCAGGAGAAGTGGCTGACGCTGACGTCGAGGATGCGCCCCTCGATCTTGACGCGGTCCCGGAGGAAGTTGAGCTCGCAGGTTTCGCCGCAGATGGCGCGGAGGAACTTGCGCCTGCCGTTGGCCTGATTGGCGGTGAGGACGCCGAGGAGGAGACTGAGGTTGTCGGATTTCCGGTACTGGATGGGGATGCAGCCGCAGTTTATCCCGATGTCGTAGAGATAGGTCCTTTCCAGTGCTCGGCGCAGCTCCGGCCCGACGTGCTTTCCGTAGAGCACGCCGATCCTCGCCCTCGCGCCGCACTCGCGCTGAAGCCCTCGGATGTAGGATTCCCAGTCGAGGTCGCCCAGCCTGCGGTCCGTGTTGAAGAAGAGGATCAGCTCGGGAAAGATGGAGAGGAGGATGCGAATTTTCTCCGGGATATCGAGGTATTGATCGTCGAGGAGATAGTAAGCCTCGAAGCCCTTGAGGAAAAAGTGGGGAAGAAAATCCTCGGGCAT
>CAYNFM010000036.1:0-33517 GCA_964396415.1 uncultured Treponemataceae bacterium
CTCCGCCGACGGTCCCGACGATGCTGCCGTCGAGGCGGACGGCCATCCTCGAGCCCTCGTGCCTTGGGGCCGAGCCGGAGACCCTGGCTACCGTGACGAGGGCGATCGCCTCCGAGGAGGAGGCGACTTCTCGCAGGGCCGCGTCGATGATCACGCGCGGCTACTCCGCGGCCTTGACCTTGCGGGCCAGCTCGACGCCTTTCGCGCGCAGGGCGGCGAGGACGGCCTCGTCCGGGACGCCGGCCCACTCGAGGCTTTCTATGGAGTTCCACTTGAGCGCGATCAGGGCCTCGTCGTACTCCTTCCTGGCGCCGCCCACCCAGCCCCAGGAGCCGATGCGCAGGGCCGATCGCCCGTTGACGTGCTTGCGCGCCAGGAGGTCGAGGACGTAGGCCATCGGCGGGAACATCTTGTACTCGTAGGTGGGCATGGCTACCAGGATGCCTTCGCTCTTATAGGCGTCCGAGAGGATGTACGAGGCGTCCTCGTTGGGCACTCGATGCATCGTGAAGCGCAAGCCCTCGTCCTCTATGCCGCGGATGGCCGCGGCGAGGCCCTTCTCGGTATTGCCGTACATCGAGCCCCAGATGACGCACACTTCCTTCTCGCGGCCCCCGTCGAGGTAGGATGCGTATTTCCCGTAGCGCTCGATGATCCTGCCGGGCTCCTTCCTCCACACGATGCCGTGGCTGGGAGCCACGACCCGTATGTCGAAGCCGGAGAGCTTGTCGATCGCGCGCTTCACGAAGGGCCCGAAGCTCGCGATGATGTTGGAATAATAGCGGAGGGCTTCGGTCTCGAAGCGCTCGTGCTCGCGAGCGTTGAACTCGTCGTCGAACATGCGATCGCCGAGCATGCCGAAGCTGCCGAAGGCGTCGCAGGAAAAGAGCGTGCCCGTCGACGGCTCGAAGGTGAGCATGGTCTCCGGCCAATGCACGTTGGGCGCCTCAACGAAGGAAAGGACCAGGCCCGCCCCGAGATCGAGGCGGTCGCCCGTCTTGACCGCCTCGACGCCCTCCTCGACCTTGTAGAAGCTCTTCACGAGCTCGACGCCCTTGGCGGTCGCGAATATCCTGACCTTGGGATTGATGCGTTTGTAGTCGGCGAGCCATCCCGTATGGTCGGGCTCGAGGTGGTTGAGCACGAGATAATCCACGTCGGCCAAGCCCAGGCCGGCCTGGGAAAGGCCGGATTCGAGGGCCGCCGGGGCTCCGCCCCAATCGCGTACGAGATCGACGAGGGCGACTTTCTCGCCCTTGATCAGGTAGGAGTTGAGGGAAACGCCGTCGGGTATGGGCCATATCCCCTCGAAGAGGTCTTCGGTCTTCACGTCGGCGTGCAGCGCGTAGATCCTATCGCTTATCTTTTGGGCCTTCATGGCTCGACCCCCTGTCCGCCTCGATACTAGCCTAGCGGAGGCCGGCTTTCAAGCTCGATGAGAATGCCCTTTCTTCGAGGTACGCGCTCGCAGTCCGCGCGAGGCCCTCTTCGTAGAACACCCTTGGCTCGAAGCCGAGGAGGGCGCGCGCCTTCGCGTTGGAGAAATGGTAGTCCCGCGAAGCCTGCTCCATCAGGTACATCGTGAGAGGCGGCCTCGAAGGGCTGCGGACGGCCCGGGCGGCGGCCGTCATGATCCACGCGGCCGCGAAGGCGAGAGGCTTGGGCGTGCCCATCGGCCGCTTTTTCGAGCCCAGGGCGGTGTACATGGCGAGGGCGTATCGCTTCCAGGTAACCTTTTGGCCGTCGGTGAGGAGAATGGCCTCGCCGCCCGTATCGGGGCTGTCGAGGGCGGCCAGGACCCCATCGCAGAGGTCGGCGATGTAGATCGGGCAGGTGAGGGCTTCCCCCGTGCCTATGTAGCCGAAGACGCCGTCGTGTATCGCCTCGAACATGCCGTAGGTCGATACCTTGTCCCCCGGGCCGTAGACGTTGCAGGGTCTGATGGCCGTAGTCCTGAAGCTCCACGCGTTCTGGGCCAGGACATATTCCTCAGTCATCAATTTGCTGATCTGGTAGGGGTATTTAAGGGGGTAGTAGGGCCCTCGCTCGGTGCTGTCGACGTGGGGCCCGAATCCGTGGACCACCGCGGAGCTGATATAGACGAAGGTGCCGCAGCCCGAATCCCGCGCGGCCTCGAGGAGCCTCATCGTCGCGTCATAGTTGGCCTCGATGAAGCTTTCGAGTCTCCCCCAGTCCGAGGCGAGGGCCGCGGAGTGGATCACGGCGTCGACGCCGCTCACGGCTTTCCGCACTAAAGCCTCATCGCCGAGATCGGCTCGGAACAGCTCGACCCGGCCGCGGCCTCCCGTCGCATTCGCCGCCGTGGGTTCCCGCTCGCTCAGCGCGAGGAGTTCGGGAGGCGGCTCCTCGCGGCGGTAGAGGGCGCGGACGGAGTCGCCGCGGGAGGCAAGGGCGGCGCAGAGGTGCCGCCCGATGAAGCCCGACGCGCCGGTGACGAGGATGAGACGGGGCGCGGCCGTCATAGGTAGCCCGCCCCTTTGAGGACGATGAACCCGTCGGTGCCGAGGCCGATGGCCGCGTGCAGGATGAGTCCGGGCACGATGGAACGCGTCCTCCAGGCGAGCGCTCCGAAGACGATGCCGGCGACGACCGCGCTCGCGAGCTCGGAGAGGGGATGGCCGAAGTGCAGCAGGGTCGAGGGTATGGTCTGGAAGAGGACCAGGGTCGCGATCGCGGTCGGGCCGCTTCCTTCCCTTTCGGCGGCTCGGGTGAAGGGGAAGAGGAGGAAGCCGCGGAAGAAGAATTCCCAGGGGACGTAGTAGAGGATGAAGTAGGCGGCGAAATGGCCGGCGAAGGGGGCGAATCCCGCTTCCCGGACTTTGGCGACGAGGTCACGCGAATAAGGATAGAAGGAACCGAGGTCGGGAGAAGTCGCGCCGAAGGCCCCGATCAGCATGGCCGCGGGCACGAGGAGCCAGAAGAGAGGTTTTCGCAGCAGAGGTGTCCTCAGGACGAGGCCGAGATCGGCCGGCCTTTCCCTGAAGGCGGCCGCCAGGATCGCCGGCGCGGCGCCGAGGAGGAGGAAGGACAGCGAGAAGCGGGCCCAATAGCCGGCCAGGTCGCCGGGAAGGCCTCCGAGTATCGGCAGTCGCGCCGCCATCGCCGGAGTGAGCAGCGGCGGAGTGAAGGTCGAGAAAAGCAGACAGGAGAAACCCGCCAGGGCGATGTATGAGGCGCCTTTTACCCAAGGCTTGCTGATCCGTATCACGGGCCCCCCAAAGTTACCGGCACGGGAGAATCGTTGCATGGCCACAGGATTCAATAGTATCATGCCCCGTCCTATCGAGGAAACGGAGGCGTAATGAGGATAGCGGTTACCGGCGGGACGGGTTTCGTAGGAAGCCATGTAGTGGAGCTCCTCCTGCAGCGCGGCGATAGGGTCAACTGTCTCGTCCTTCCCCAGGAAGGGAAGCTTTGGCTCGAGGGGATACCCGCGAGCGATCGTCTTCGGTTCTTTGAGGGCAGCGTTACCGAAGGCGCGAGCCTCGGCCCCTTTCTCGCGGGCTGCGAGGCGATCGTCAATATCGCGGGCCTCACGCGGGCGAAGACGGAGGAGGGCTTCATCGCGGTCAATGCGGGCGGGGCGATCAATCTCGTCGAGGCCGCCCTCGCCCTTCCGAACGGGCCTCGACATATAATCTCGATGAGCTCCTTGGCCGCTTCGGGGCCCTGCCCCGAGGAACGCTGCCTCGACGAGGACGACGAGCAAAGGCCGCTCACGCCCTATGGAAGGAGCAAGGCCGCGCTCGAAGCCGCCTTGCGCGGCTATGCGGGCCGCATGAACTTCAGCATCATCCGCGCGCCCGGTGTCTATGGCCCCCGCGACCGCGACTTCCTGCAGTACTTCAAGCTCGTTTCGCGAGGCCTCAGAGTCATTGTAGGGGAGCGCAACGTCATGTCGCTCGTCTACGTGAAGACCCTCGCGCGGGCCATAGTCTCCTGTATCCTGAATCCCGCCGCCTACGGCCAGGCTTTCTTCATCGCGGACGAGGGCGAGTACGATTGGGACGACTTCTCGGCTATGGTCGAGAAGTCCTTGGGCAGGAAGGCACTAAGGATACGGGTGCCCGAATGGCTGGTCGCGGTCGTGGCCTTTTGCTCCGAGGCGATCAAGCCGTTGCTGAGGCGGCCGCCCCTGCTCGACAGGCACAAGCTCCTCGAGATGCGCCAGCGCCGCTGGGTAGTCTCCACCGCCAAGGCGGAGCGGCTCCTCGGTTTCAAGCCGGCCCTGAGCACGATCGACGCGATAGCCGAGACGGGCAGGTGGTACAGCGAGCGAGGTTGGATCCCGGGGAGGGACTAGGGGCAAGGGAGAGATTCTCCGTTTCCCCCTAATCTCCTCGCGCGCCGCGTGAAGCCTCCTCGAATCGTTCGCGCATGGCTTCCATGCCGCCTATGGCTTATTAAGGAAGGTCCGCTCGTAATATCCGCAGCCGTCGGCTATCGTCTCCTCGAGGGGCCGGTATGCGACGCCGAGCTCGCGGCGGCTTTTCTCGTTCGAGTAATAGGCCGTCCAGGACGAGAGTCGGCCGTAGGCGACGGTTATCAGCGGGCGCTTGCGCGTCAGGCGCGAAATGGTCTCGGCCATCCAGCCCGCGGCCACGAGGGCGAAGGAGGGAGCGACGAAGGGAATGAAGCGCTTGCCCGCGCTCCGGGCCATCAGCTCGAGCACGCGGGAATAAGGGACATTGGCTCCGACGGAGAGGTAGGCTTGGCCTTTGCCGCCTTTGTCCGCGGCGGCGAGAATGGTCTCCACGAGGTCGCGGACGTCGACGACGGCTAGGCCGCCGCCGAAGGTTCCGAAGAAGAAGGGCTTGGCGTACATGTCCGCGTAAAGCCGATTATGAGCGGTGCCCGGAACGGGGTCGCCGGGACCCATGACCGATGCCGGATTGACGATGACCGCGTCGAGCCCGCGCTCGCGAACGGCGTCCTGCACGATCTTTTGCCCGTCGCGCTTCGTCGTCATATAGCCGAGGCTCTCGGGCCAGTTGAAGGGCGTATCCTCGTCGGCGGGGCTTCCGTCGGGATGAAAGCCGACGGCGCCGACGGAGGAGACGTGGATGAGGCGCTTTACCTTGAACTCCAGGCAGGCGTCGACGATAGCCTTGACGCCGCCCACGTTTACGTCCTTCATTATTCCCGAGTCGAGTATCCAGTACGAGATGAATCCCGCCACGTGGAAGACCAGGTCCCTGCCTTCTATCGCCCTTCTCACCGCGACCGGATCCCGCAGGTCGCCGCGGAGTATCTCCACCTTGCCCGCGAAGGGCTCGGGTACCGCCTCGCTCGGGAGGAGGAAGGCCGCAATTTTGTCCCCGGGCCTGGAGTCGATCAAGCGTTCGACGAGACGGCGGCCCACGAAGCCCGAGGACCCTGTGACAAGAATATTCACGTTATGCCTCCGAGTCGTGTATAGTATGCCGTCGATGAACTCGGGTTCAACCGTCTGACGAGAGGTAAAATGAAGAGAATCGGCGTGACCGGAGCTTTCGGTTTCCTCGGAGCCAATTTCATAGCCGCCCTCCTCGAAGGTCGCGTCCGGGGCCAATACGCCGACGACGACATGGAGATCACGGCCTTTGCCTCGCGCACGAGGACCAACAGGCTCGTCGACCCCCTGAAAGTCCTGGTCAAGGACCTCGACGTCCTCGATTACGGGGACCTGGTGCGAAAGTTTTCGGGCCTGGACCTCGTGGCCCATTTCGCCGGTCGCGTCGACTATCGCTCCGCCGCTAGGCGATCGGTCTGGGATACCGATGTCCTCGGGACCAAGAAGGTCTTCGATGCCGCCCTCGAGGCCGGCGTCTCGAGGCTCCTGTACGTTTCCTCGGTCTGCGCCCTCGGGGAGGGGGCGCGGGACGGGACTCCCGGAGGGACTCGGGCCGACGAGGCCTCGTCTCCCTACGGCGACGCGCGTTGGCCGATCTCTTTCGGCTCTCCGGCCGAGACCCTCGCCGCGGTGGACGCTTCCGTCCGGGGAGAGTACGACTTCCTATCCAAGATGAAAGTGGCCTACATCGACGCCAAGCTCGCGGGATGGGAGCTGGCCAAGGCCTATGCCCGCGATCGGCGTCTTCCCGTCGTTACCGTATTCCCCGGCACGGCAGTAGGCGCGGGAGATCTCCATCATGCCATCTCCATGCTGATCGACAAGGTCTGGGAGGGCAGGCTCCGTTTCTCCTTCCAAGGCTCGACGTCTTTCGTGGCCGCGCGCGACCTCGCACGGGGAGCCGTACTCGCCCTGGCGAGAGGCAGGCCGGGCGAAGGCTACGTCATAGCGGGCAGGGACGAGGACGATCTCGGCTACGCCGATTTCCAGGGTCTCGTCGCGAGGATCGCCCAGGCCGAAGGATGGCCGGCGGAGCGACGCCCGATCGTCTTCCCGCGACCCATCCTCCTCGGCATCGCCGCGGTCGCCGAGCGCATCGCGCCGAGGGGCAGCCTGACGAGGTCTTTCGTCATTTCCGGGAGTCTTCGCAACGTGTGCAGCTCGGCCAAGGCCCGCGCCGAGCTCGGCTATGCGCCGGTTCAGAGTCTCGAGGCCGCCGTCGTCGAATGTCGGCGCTTCAGCGAGCTGACCCGAGTCCGAGAATACGGCGAAAGCGTCGAAAGCAGGCTCAGCCTCGCGGGTCTCTTCCGACGCTCGAGGTGACGCCGGGCCTCCGAATCGGCTCTTACCAGGCGACCCTGAACCGCGAGCCGCCTCTTCGGCGCAGGGGCGCGAAGCGCTCGCGGTTGTCGGAAAGATAGGCTTCGTAGCGTTCTTCCACAGACTCGGCCTTCGCGTCCAGGGCTTCGGCCACCTCGAAGTAGCCCTCGCGGCCCGGCTCGGGAGGAAGCGAGGAAAGATCCACGGGCTTGAGGAACTCTATGAAATAGAAAGTGTTCCGGAACGTCGTGTAGGGATACTCGGTGCCGTTCACCCCCCTGAAGCTGAGTCGGCGGATCCGGTCGTCCTCTACCTTCAGGAAGATCGGGTAGAGCTTGGCGCCCGCGAGGTGGGCGAGGCGGATGCCGCCCGTCCTCGGCTTTCCCCGCTCGCCGAGGGTCGAATCGCCGTCGTGGAGGGAGATGAGGAGGGGCCTGCCGTCTTCGAGAGCCTTGGCGCAGGCTTCTACCGCGGGCTTCGAGTCCGACTTGTCGAGGGGTATGAAGCCCGCCCCGTGGAGGACGTGGCGGATAATGGGGAAGTTGAACGCTCCCTTGTCCATCATTATCGCGAAAGGTTCCTTCGATACGTGCATGAGGGCTACGATGTCGAAGGTGGTGGAGTGGTTCAGGAGGATGTAGACGCGCTTCTCGCCGTGCCTGCGAGGCGGGAGGTCGTCGAGGCCCTTGACGATCACGCGAGCCTTTGCGCGCATCCAGATGGTGGAATACAGGCTCATGATCTTGAAGGGGACGTTCACTCGCATGGTTCCGACCTCGCGCTCGAAGGATGGACGAAGGGAAAAATTTCTCTGTCGCCCCTATAGAGCGGCTTCGAGGGGACCTGGTTGCGGCGATTCCGAGGATTATTTGCGGGTAACCCCCTTGTCTAGAAAGTGCCCGTCCCTACTGTGAGGGTAAGATCGAGGGCGGCGCCTGGCGCGCTCGGAAAGCCGGAAAGGCTCGAGAGCTGCCCGACGCCGTAGGCGATATATTCGGCGCCCGCCGGTCCGAAGTTGAACGTGGCCCCGAGCTGGAGACTCATGTAGTCGAAGAACTTCCAGCTGATGCTGGGGAGGATGTAGCCGGAGAAATCCGAGAGATTTGATATGACTATGAGCGAGGCCCCGAGCTTGTCGGCGCCCAAGGCCTGCGAAAAGAGATCGGTGTCCGAGAGCGAGGCGAAGGCGTAGTGCGTTCCGATGTTGATATTGTCGAACCGGTTGACGCTATTGCCCAATTCGGAAACGAGATACTGATAGACCTGCTGCGCGGAGGCGCCCGTCTGGCCCTCTCCGTTGTAGTAGTACTGGAGCATGATCGTGACGCGGGAATCGGCGTCGAAGTAATAGCCCCCGACCGTCCCGGAAAAATAGAAATCGCCCGACTGTTGGTCGGCGGTGAGGCCGAGGGGGTTGGCGAGACCGGGCGTTGTAGTGGATACGAAGTAGCGCTCGCTCCCGTATTTGAGTATACCCTCGCCGAACAGATTCCATGACCCGATGCCTGTAGTTCCCATGAAGAGGGCGCGGGGATGGTCGTTGTAGGAATAATAGGCGGCGAGCGCGAGCTCGGTGTTGCCGAAGCCGTATTCCCCCTTGGCGGCAAAGCGGGCGTCGCCCGGGTCCATGCTCACGGTCGTCGACCCGTTCGCGGCGGTAGTCGTGGGCAGGCCGGCATAGATGTAGAAATTATTCGTGACGCCCAGGGGTATGGTGGTCTTTATCGAGATAGGCCCCTGGCGCTCGGCGCTCGGGTTCGCCGGGTCGATGAAGGTCGAGGCTGCGAATACGTTGTCGGCGGGCTGGAAGTAGCCCTTGCTGACGCCCCAAGCGAGAGGCTGGAGGCCGGCGCTGAAATAGACCCTGTCCAGCCAGTTGAACTTCGAGTAGAGGGACCAGACCGAGATGTTGGGGATGGTGCCCGTGCCGCTGCTCGTGAGGGAGGCCGTCGAGATATTGGGGGCCGTCGGCGCGAGGGGGTTCGTGTTGTCGATCGTGAAGGGCCAGCTCGTGCGGAAGTCCATGTTCACGCCGAAGTCGACGAGCGGCTTCGCGACGATCGTCACGTCTCCCTGAATATCGGGGGTGACGTAATCGTTCGTGGGCGGGAGAAGGCGCTCGCTCCCGTTCCAAGGCGAGGCCCATGCGGATGTGAGTCCGACCTTGCTCGTGAAGGACCCGCCCACCTTGACCTGGTCGTACTTGAGGAAGTCGCTCTGGCCCTGGGCTTCCTTTGAGACGTTGGCGGTCTGCGTCACGGTCTCCGGGGCGCCGAACATATCGTCCTCGGAAGGGGATTGGGCGGGCGCCGCCTGGGCGCCCAGGGCGCCGCCCGACAGCGTCAGAGCGGCGGCGATAAGCCTCGCCAAGGTGTCTCGGCGACGCTTCGCCTTATCGTCGATAGTGGCTTGGTGGATTTCCATTTCCGCTTTCCTATTGGGCGCTTTCGAGGAAGGTCTTCTTGAAGTACTTGTCGTCCAGCTTCCCGACGTAGACGTTCGAGATGGTGAGCACGCTCTGCGTACCCTTGTCCACCTCGTCCACCATCTTGAGCTTGGCCGGTATGAGCTTGTCGCCGACCTGAACATAGGTTGGCAGGTAATAGATGGTGCGCATCGGCCTGTCCGAGACGGAGAAATCCTCTTCCTTCAATGGAACGGGCTTGTCCTTGCGGACGGTGAGCCTGATTTTCTGGTAGGAGACCTCGTCGTTCTTGGCTTGGAGCGTGAGGATCCAGGTGTCGAAGACCCCGAGCCTGCCTTCTTCGGTCTTTACGATGTCGAAGTCGTCGGCGAAGGTGTACTTCTTGAAGTCGGAGTTCTTGGCCTCCGAGCCGTTGATATTCTCCTTCATCGTCGAGTGCGAGTAGTTGCCGCTCTCAGGGTCGTAGAACCAGACGTTGTCGTCGATCTTGAGATAGCCCTGGCCTTTCTGCCTCTCGGGCTCCTGTATGAGTATGACGATCTGGTCGTGGTCGTCCCGGCGGAAGATCTTGACCTGCGTGGTGCTGGGGTTCTCGCCTGGCTTCTCGGATACGATGTCGTAGACAGCGCTGTAGTCCTGCTTGTCGAAGGTCTGGAGCTCGTCTATCGCCCTGAGCAGGGCCTCGTAGTCGGTCGTCGCGGCGCAGGCCGCCGCTGCGGCGCCCAGGGCCAGCGCGACGATGATCGCGAGCCTTAGGCTTCGCCTTATGCGTTTCATGCTGATGCTCCTTTATTTGACCGTACGCAGGGCCACGGCCGGATCGAGCCGCGCCGCGTTCCTCGCGGGGAAGAAGGCCGCCGCCAGGGTCAGGGCCGCGACGATGACCACGTCGAAGACCGTCCTGAGGAAAGGTACCCTGAAGGTCATGTGCCCGTTCTTGAGGATGATGAACAGGGGGCTGTTGAGGCCGAAGTCGGCGAGGGACACCCCTCCCATGATGATGAGCGCGAAGATTATGCCTGCGAGGACGCCGCCGACGGCGAGGAAGGTCGCCTCGAAGAGGAAGAGCCCTCGGACCTCCTCGCGCTGCATCCCGATGGATCGCATGGTCCCTATCTCGCGTATGCGCTCGTACATGATTATCCGGAAGGTATTCGTTATTCCGACCATGATAATCAGGAAGAGGACGATGAGGATTACGAGGCTGGCGGAATTGAGGACGTTGACGATCTGCTGGACCTGCTGAAGCATGTCGTTGAGCGTGAAGACCCGATACTTGATGCCCGACCAGGTCTCCTTCTTAGCCTGGTTCATCATCGCGCGAACGTAATTCTGCTGCTCGTCCGCGATGCCCCTGTCGAAGACCTGAGCCTTCTTGCGCAGGCTCTCGTAGAGGGCTGAGCCGTACTTGTCCATTCCCGTCAGGGAAGGCAGGTAGAAGCCGAGCGACTGATAGGCGTCGGGCTCCAGGTTCAGGAGCTCGTTGACGTAGGCCTTGTTGGCGTAGCCCGCCATCGATCCCAGTATGCCGGGATCGACGGTGATGCCGGCTATCGCAAAGTCGCCGACGTTGTTCTGTCCCGTGTAGGTCTTCATCTCCACGAGGACCCTGTCGCCGACCCGGACGTCGAGCCTCTTCGCTATCGGCTCCGAGATGATGAGGCCCAGCTTATCGGACATGCCTTGCATGCCCCCCGAGGTGAAGACGAGCCTCTCGGGCAGGAAGGTCTCGCCGGCGAAGTCTACTCCGTCGATCGTAAGCTGGGCGGTCTTGCCGGCGAAGATGATCGTTCCTTGGAAGGACGAGCGTTTGGTGATGTATTTCGCGGGTATCCCGACCTCCTTGGCGGCGGCCAGGAGAGTCGAGTCGTCGCGGATGATGTCGTATTCCTTGCCGGATGGAGATTTCTCCACGCCCTGGATGAAGATGTGGCCGGCGGCCAGATTGGCGAAATTCTCGCTTATATTGGAGACGAAGGCTCCGACGAATCCGTTGATGACGGTGACGATCATGATTCCGAAGGCTATGGCGCCGGCGAGGAGGAAGGTCCTCTTCTTCTGGCGCGAGAGGTTGCGCAGGGCGAGCTTGATCAATTCCATGGTTTCCACCTATTCGGTCTGCATGGCGCGTACCGGCTGGATCTTCAGGGCGAGCGATACGGGATAGAGGTGCGCGACGACGGCTACGATGCCGACGAGGACGAGGCTCCAGACCACCGCGGGAGCGCTCAAGGAGGGATGGAGCACGTTGCCCGCGAAAAGGATCTTCAGGAAGGCGTTGGTCGCCTTGAGGTGGGCCAGATCGATTATCCCGACCGCGCCGAACGCGACTATCGCGCCGATGACGCCGAAGACGAGGGCTATCGTCAGGGTCTCGATGAGGAACATCCTCCTGACGAAGCCCTTTCCGGCGCCGAGGGCGCGCATCGTACCTATCTCCCCCGTGCGTTCGATGACGGAGATGACCAGGGTGTTGGTCATGATGATGACCGCCACCACGGCCACTATTATGATGGCGATATTGAAGACGATCCTCACGACGTCGATGCTGGCGGCGAAGGGACCGGCTGCGGCCTTCCAACCGTCGGCACGCGCGTCGATGCCTTCCTTGGCGAACCAGGAATTGAGCGAGGCTATGACGGCGGGAGCGGCCGAGGGATTCCTGAGCCTGGCCATGGCGAAGTACCAGGCGCCGGTGTCCGCCTGGGAGACTTTCCCCGGCACCGCGGCCTTGGGAGGCCGCGCCGTCGGGACAGCGGTCTTTCCCTGGGTAATCACGGTCTCGCCGCCGAAGAGCTCGTCGCCCGAGGCGGCGAGGAGGTCCTTCTGAGCGGAAGTGACGGGAGTATCCTCGTCGGTACCGAGGGTGAGTCCCATGAGGAGGCGAACCGTGTCCACGTCGGCGTAGGATATGAAGTCGGTCGCCTCGCTCTCGGTCTTGTAGGCCACGACGCCGACGAGGGGTACGGCCCTGATCTTGAAGCCCGATTTGCCTATGCCCGTCAGAAGTATGGTATCGCCGATCTTGGGCGCGACGCCCAGGCTTTTCTTGAGCCGGTCGACGGTCGCCTGCGAGACGACGAGGCCCTCCTCGCCGGGCTCCAGGAGCCTGCCCTGGACCGCATGGGCGAGGGTGAATTGCCTGTAATAGCTCGCGGGGTCGATGCCGAAGAGGAGGACGAAGCCCGGACCCTCCCCGGTATCGGTGTCGGGAGCGCCCTTGATGGACGCGAGCGCGAAGCCGGTGACCTGGCTCGTTGCGCCGGTGACCCCGGGCTCTGCCTCGAGCTTAGCCATTACCTTATCGAAGTAGGGAAGGGTCTGGACCGTATCGCTCTGGCCGAAGGAGGCGGCGCCGAAGAGGCTGACCGGGGTCTTGGCCTTGGCGGCGATGAACAGGTCTCCCGTATAATTGCCGATGAAAGTGTCCTTGACGCCCTGGGCGGCCGTGTCCATGAAGGAGTTCCCCACGATGAGGATGACCACCCCCAGGGCGAGGAGGACGCCGATGATGAGGCTTTTGGCCTTGTGCTCGAGCAGGTTCCTGAAGGCTATGCGGACGAGGACGGGCATGCCCTAGCTCCTCTCGGCGCCATGGGCGGAGGAGTCCCTGCCTGGGCGCACGTTCTCCGTGACGAGCCCGTCGCGAAGGCGGACTATATGATCGGCCAGCTCCACGATTTTCGCGTCGTGCGTGGAGAATATGAATGTCGTCTCCATCTCGCGGTTGATCTTCTTCATCAAGTCGAGGATCTGCTCGCCGGTGACCGAGTCGAGGTTGGCCGTGGGCTCGTCGGCGAGGACGATCTGGGGCTTCGTCACGAGGGCTCTGGCGATCGCTACGCGCTGGCGCTGGCCTCCGGAAAGCTCGTTGGGCTTGTGCGTCCGCCATTGCTCGAGCCCTACCTCGCGGATGAGGTACTCTATCCAATCGCTCTTCTCCCTGCCCTTGGGGCCTTTCTTCCCGAGGAGGAGGGGGAACTCGATATTCTCGTATACCGACAGCACCGGAATGAGATTGAAGGATTGGAAGATGAAGCCGAGCGTCTCGTGGCGGAGCGTAGTCAGCTGCTTGTCGTTCAAGTCCTTAGTCGGCCTGCCTCCGATTACGACGGTGCCGGACGTAGGCCTGTCTACGCAGCCCAGCATGTTGAGGATGGTCG
The DNA here is from genome assembly GCA_964396415.1 of uncultured Treponemataceae bacterium. Taxonomy (GTDB): domain Bacteria; phylum Spirochaetota; class Spirochaetia; order Treponematales; family Rectinemataceae; genus UBA1306. The sequence goes on from CAYNFM010000036.1 coordinate 13,262, forward strand.
TCTTGCCGGAACCAGACGGCCCCGCGATGGAGATGAAGTCGCCTTTCTCGATGCTGAACGAGACGCCCTTCACAGCCTCGACTTCGACTTTCCCGAGAGGATAGACTTTTCTGACGTCCTGGAGCTCTACGATCGTCATACGTACTCCTTGACTCTTGGCCCTGGCGAGCGTTACGCGCCCTCGCGACGAGCGGCGGTCCCGCGCGGGTCGGCCACATGGGCCGTTTGCGGGCGATTTTAGCGTTCGCCATATAAGATATTCACTCGGGCCTCCCCTATGCAAGGACGGCCCGTCGATTATCCCCTCGGTTCGAAGGAATTCATCGGCCGTTCATCGCGATGGTATGGAGCCTCGCTGCCCTGCGCGCGTATAATGAAGACAATGGGAATCGAGTCGCAGGGCGCCGGCGCGCGCGTCCTCATCGTCGAGGACGATCGCGATATCGCAGAGCTCATCGCGGCCTACCTGGCTCGGGAAGGCCTCGTCCCCGTCATAGCGGGCTCGGCCGAGGAGGCCGATGCGGAATGCTCCGGGCGCCTGCCCGAACTCCTCCTCCTCGACCTCGGCCTTCCCGGGGCCGACGGGCTCGACTTCCTTCGCGGATTCCGCGAACTCAGCAAGGCCCCCGTCATCATCGTCTCCGCCCGGGAATCGGACGAGGACAAGATCGCCGGCCTCGGCATCGGGGCCGACGACTTCGTGTCGAAGCCCTTCTCGCCCAAGGTCCTTGCCGCGAGGGCGAAGGCCCAGCTGCGCCGGGCCGCATACGGCGCGGGCGCTCCCGTAGGCAGGAGCATCGCCTTTGGGCCCTATCTCCTCGATCTCGAGGGCAAGGTCCTCGAGCGCGGCGGCGCGAGAGTCCACCTGAGCCGAAGGGAGTTCGAGCTCCTTTCCTTCCTCGCGGTCAACGAAGGCAGGACCTATGATCCCGAGGATCTCTTCAAGGCCGTATGGGGCCTCGAGCACGGCGATCTCTCGACCGTCGCCGTCCACGTTCAGCGCGTTAGGCGAAAGATAGAAGAGGACGGCGCCCCCCCGAGATGGCTCGTCACCGTCCCGGGAGCGGGCTATCGCTTCCTTCGCGATGATACGCGTCGCGAGGATACGCGTCGCGAGGGCCGATGATGGTGCCCGTGCAGCCGCGCCGCGGGGGTAGGGGGCGCCGCAGGAGGCCGGCCAGCCTCAAGCTCGTCCTAGGCGGGCTCGCGGCGGGTGCGCTGATACTGCCTTTCGCCCTCGTCGGCGTCGTCTCCTTCGTCCTCGCCACGAGCGGCCGCGAGCAACCCTTCGTGCACGGCCGCGAGGCGATAGTGGAGCTCGAGAAAGCCGCTCGGGTCGATTCCCGCGGGCGGATAGTCCTGACTCGCGGCTATCGGCCCCCAGCCGATTTCGAGCTCGTTATCGCGGGGATCGACGGAGCCGTGATTTACTCGAGCTCCGCGGCATTCCCTCCGGGGGCCCGACCCGACCTAGAGGCCCTGGCCGAGGCGGCGCGAAGGGAATTCTCCGCGCCGAGCTTCTTTTCCGAGACTATGTCGTTCAAGGACAGGCCCGTCGGCGCCTATTATGCCTGGCTTCCCGATGCCCGGAAGCGGGTCGAGGCCCGAGTCACCTCTTCCGTCGCCGCCAGCCTCGCCCTCGTGGGCCTCGTCGCTGTCGTCTTCCTGCTCGGGGCCCTCGTCGCCGCCCAGCTGGGGAGGGCGGTGCTGAGGCTCGAGGCGGCGGCGGGCCGCATAGCCGCCGGGGATTTCGAGACGACGGTAAGCGTCCACGGCATCCGCGAGATCGAGGAACTCGCGGATGCCATGGACGGGATGCGCGCCACGCTGCGCGAGGACCGGGACCAGCGGGCGCGCTTCCTCGCGGCGGTCTCCCACGATCTCAGGACTCCGCTGACCTCGATCGGCGGCTATCTCGAGGCGGTCGACGACGGTCTGGCCGACGATCCCGCCATCCTCGAGCGCTATATCCGCATAATGCGCGCCAAGGCCCGGCTCCTCGAAACCCGGATCGGAGGCCTCATCTCCTTCGCGAAAATGGAGACCGAAGAGTGGCGGATGAGCTTCGAGCCCACCGACCTGCGACCTTTTCTCGAGGGACTGGCGCGCCAGGCGCGGGAAGACGCGATCCTGCTCGGTATCCGCTTCGAGGCGCGCCTCGAAGCGGTAGGCGAGCTCAAGCTCTCGCTCGATCGTAACCTTCTCTCCAGGGCATTGGAGAACGTTTTCTCCAATGCCTTCAAGTTTACGCCCGAAGGCGGGACGGTCAGGCTCGCCGCCGGCGCCGTCCGGGACGGGATCCGCCTCGACGTCGACGACGAGGGCCCGGGGATAGCCATGGCCGAGCGCGAAAAGGTCTTCGAGCCCTTCTATCGGGGGAGCTCGGCCCGGGAAGGCCGCCCAGCGGGCGAAGGCTCGGGCCTCGGCCTCTATATCGCGCGCTCCATCGTTCTCGGCCACGGCTGGACCATCGAGGCGGACGAATCGCCCGAGGGGGGAGGGCGGATCAGCCTCCTCGTGCCGGTGTCTCCCGCCCGAGCGGCCGGATAGACAAGGAGGTGAATCGATGAAGCACGGGCTCGCCTCCGTGATCCTCGCCTTGCTTTTCGCCGCCGACCTCGGGGCCGAACAGAGCGCCACGTCGGTCGCTTCCGCCTTACCGGCGCAGGAGCGCTTCGTCTACGCGAGGACCATCGGCGACAAGCTGGACCGGATCGAGGTAGTCTCGCGGCTCGTCGCTTCGAAAGGTCAGAGCTGGTACGAGCTGACGAGTCATTCCGCCGAGCAGGATATCCTTCTCAGGCTCGATCCCGCGACTCTCCTCGCGAGCTATGCCGAAGTGACGAACCGCGGTAAGGATGCTACGCTGAAGCGCTCGACGACGATACTCGAGAACAAGGCGCCGACGGGACCCGACGAGATTTCCGTATCGGTGATGGAATCCCTCGTCTACACCCTTCGCGTCTTCCCCTGGGGCCTTAGGCAGAAAGCCAGGATCGTCTTCCTGAGCACGAGCGCGGCGGGCAATTTCGATTTCGACCTGAGCGTGACGGGCAAGGAGACGATCCCCGTCGGAGGCAAGGGCATCGAATGCTGGAAGGCGCAGCTCGGCTTGGCCGGGATCTTCGGGGCCTTCTTCGGAAAGAGCTCCCTCTGGTATTCGACCGCGTTTCCGCATTACCTCGTCAAGTCCGAGAGCGCATCGGCCGGCCCGGGATCGCCCATGAGCGTTCTTACCCTCGAAAGCTACTCGTCGGAATCGGCGGCGGATTAGCGTCGCGGCTTTCAAGGCCCTCGTGCCTCCCTATCTCGTCGCCGATTACCTCGGCCAGCCGCTTGATTCCTTCGTCTATCTGCTCGAGCGAGGCGTAGGAGAAATTGATCCGCATCGAGTTGCGCTCGGGGGCGTCGAAGTAGAAGGCCGAGCCGACGACGTAGGCGACCTTCTTTTCGATCGCGGACAGGAACATCTTCTCGGTGTCGATGAACCGGGGCAGGCTGATCCAGAGGAAGAGGCCGCCTTCGGGCTTGGTCCATTTCAGGTCGGGCCGCCTGGGCATATACCTCTCCAAAGCGCCTATCATTTGGTTCCGCTTCGATCGGTACAGGGCTCGCGTCTCCTCGATATGGGCGTAGATGGCGCCTGTCTTCAGGTATTCGGCGACCCAGGCCTGAGCGAAGACGTTGGAACAGAGGTCCATCGCCTGCTTCGCGACGACGAACTTCGAGATGATCTCCGGCCTCGCCGTTATCCAACCCAGCCTCGTGCCCGGGGCCAGGATCTTGGAAAAGGTCTTGAAGCCGATCACGTTCTCGCGCCGTTCCCCCTCCTGGTCCATCTGGTATATCGAGGGCAGGCTCTCGCCCAGGAAGCGTATCTCGCGGTAGGGCGCGTCTTCGACCACGAGCAGTCCGCGCTCGTAGGAAAACTCGAGGAGCTCGCGGCGTTTCTCGACGCTCCAGCATATCCCGGTCGGATTCTGGAAATCGGGTATCACGTAGATGTACTTGATCCTCCTACCCGAGGCCGTGGCGCTCGAACAGCGCCTCTGGAGCTCTTCCATATCGAAGCCGTCGTCGTTCGCGCCGAAGGGAACGCCGAGAAGCTCGGCTCGGTAGGATTGAATACCCTGAATCTCGCCCAGATAGGTCGGCCGACCGGCGATGACGACATCACCCGGATCGAGGAAGACCTTGCATGCGATATCGATGGCCTGCTGGCTGGCGGAGACGATGAGCAGATCGTCGCGATCGAGCCTGACGCCTTGGCGCGCCTCGAAGTCGATGAGCCGGTCCTTGAGCTCGGCGTCGCCTTCAGTCGTGCCATATTGAAGCGCCTCCTCGGCTCGCTCGCGAAAGACTTTGTCCGCGGCCAGGCGCAGGCCCTCGACGGGGAAGGTCTTGGGGTCGGGCAGTCCGCCCGCGAAGGAAATGATGCCCGGCTGGGATGTGAGCTTCAGAAGCTCCCGTATGATGGATTTCTTCATATTATTCGTATTGGCGGAATACAGAGCTTCCAGATCGGTCATGGTATCTCTCCTTCGAAGCATCCTAAACGGAGCTACTAGCGCTGTAAAGCGAAATGTGTCAATCAGCAAGTTAGATATTTCAATTAATGAAACAAATGCGATTATTTTTCGCTGTGACCAAGACCCTTGCAGCGATCGAATTACATTCGATAGGATCAAGCGCGTTTATGATGTCGACGTTGGCAAAATGAGGCGTGGAATGAAATACATTGTCCTTCTCGGCGATGGCATGGCCGATTATCCCGTCCCGGAGCTGGGAGGCAAGACTCCGTTGCAGGCCGCGAGGAAGCCGCATATAGATTCCCTCGCCAAGCGCGGGGAGCTGGGAATGGTCAAGACGGTACCCGATGGCCTCCCGCCCGCTAGCGACGTGGCGAACCTCTCGGTGATGGGCTACGATCCCGCCGCCTATTATACCGGCCGCTCTCCCATCGAGGCCGTAAGCATGGGAATAGACCTCGCCCCGACGGATGTCGCGTTCAGGTGCAATCTCGTCTCCCTCTCCGACGAGGGCGAGTACGTCGATAAAGTCATGCTGGACTACAGCTCGGACGAGATAGCCACGAGCGAGGCGCGGATCCTGATCGAGGAGGTGCAGCGTCGGCTCGGGACCGACGAGAGGACCTTCTATCCCGGCATCAGCTACCGGCACTGCATGGTGTGGAAAGGCGGCCCTCTGGGCTGCGGTCTGACGCCGCCCCACGACATACCCCAAAGGCCTATACTCGGACATCTTCCCAGGGGAGAAGGCTCCGAAGCCATATTGGGGATGATGAGAGAAAGCTACGAGATCCTGCGCGCGCAGCCCTTGAACGCCGAGCGGAAGGCCAGGGGAGAGCTGGCCGCGAACTCGATCTGGCTCTGGGGCCAGGGTCGGAAGCCGGCGATACCCTCTTTCGCGGAAAGGCATCGGCTTCGAGGATCGGTCATCTCGGCGGTAGACCTCGTCAAGGGCCTGGGCATCTGCGCCGGCATGAGATCGATCGACGTCGAGGGCGCGACCGGGACCATCGATACGAATTTCGCGGGCAAGGCCGAGGCCGCGATCCGGGAGCTCGAATCCGGCCAGGACTTCGTCTACATCCACATCGAGGCTCCCGACGAATGCGGTCATCACCATGAGATCGAGGAAAAGGTCAGGGCCATCGAGCTGATAGACGAGCGCGTAGTAGGGACCCTTCTCGACGGTCTGGTGGGCCTCGGCGCGTATCGGATCCTCGTCCTGCCCGATCATCCGACGCCCCTCTCGCTGCGCACCCATACTGCGGAGCCCGTCCCCTTCCTCATCTACGAGAAGGGGAAGGAGAGGGAATCCGGTTTCTCCCGCTACGACGAGATCGAGGCGAGGAAAAGCGGTCTCTTCGTCGGCCGAGGCCACGAATTGATGGATCGCTTCCTTGGGCAGGGCGGCGCTTGAAGGCGAGGCTCCGATCCGGATACAGTATCGCATCGAATCGGCTTGCAGCCAGCGAGGTCACACATGCCCCTTAACTGCGGAATCGTCGGTCTGCCGACCGTCGGAAAGAGCACCATCTTCACCGCCCTCACGCGGGTTAAGGCAGAAACCTCGAATTTCTCCTCCTCGGGGAAAAATCCCAATCTCGGAATCATAGCCGTGCCGGACCCCCGGCTCGACAGGCTCACCGCGATGTTCAAGCCCAAGCGCGAGGTGCCGGCCACGGTCGAGTTCGTCGACATAGCGGGCCTGGGCTCCGTTTCGTCGAAGAAGGAAGGCTCGAATCCCATCCTCGCCCATGTCCGCGACTCCGCCCTCCTCGTCCACGTCGTGCGCTGCTTCGACGATGCCGACGTGCCTCACGTCTCCAACAAGGTGAGCCCGGCGGACGATATAGAGCTCCTCCACACGGAGCTGGCCTTAGCCGACCTCGAGACTCTCGACAAGCGGGCCGAGAAGCTTCAAAAGGAGCTCAAGGACCCGGCGAAGAAGAAGGAGGCCGAGCGCGAGCTCGCCGCCTATGCCAAGATCCGCCCCGTCCTCCAGGAAGGCCGGCCGGCCCGATCAGTCGCCCTCGATGCCGACGAGGCCGAGGCGGTCCGTCGCTCCTTCCTCATCACGATGAAGCGCGAGCTCTACGTCTGCAACGCCGACGAGGCCGGAGTGAAATCGGGCAACCCGCACATCGATGCCGTGCGGCGGATAGCCGGGGCCGACGGCGTCGACTGCGTCGTCATATGCGGCAAGTTCGAAGCCGAGCTCGCGGACCTCGAGAGCGAGGAGGAAAAGCGCGAGTTCCTCGCCGAGCTGGGCCTCGAGGAGTCGGGGCTCTCGGCCCTCATCCACGCCGCCTACCGTCTCCTGGGCCTGCGTACCTTCTTCACCGCGGGCGAGGACGAATGCAGGGCCTGGACGATCAAGGCCGGCGACAAGGCGCCCGCCGCCGCCGGAGTGATCCACACCGACTTCGAGAAGGGTTTCATAAAGGCTGAGGTCTACGCCTTCGCGGATCTCGTCGCCCTCGGCTCGGAAAAGGCCCTTCGCGAGGCGGGCAAGCTGCGCCAGGAAGGCCGCGAGTACGTCGTGGCCGACGGGGACGTAATTTTTTTCAAGTTCAACGTCTAGCAAAGGCAGCCCCGTGTCTAGACCGGGCCCGGTTCGGCGATAGCCTCCGTCTCTCCGGCCCGTCGGACGGCGGGCGGATTCTCGCGCATCAGGAAGGTCGCCAGCAGCATTCCGACGCTGAGGAAGCAGAGGACGGCGAAGCCCCGCCCGATCGAGGCGGCCGGTGTCATGCCCGCCGAGCGCGCGCCGTTCACCACCGTCCCGATCATGGCCGCGCCGAAGACCGCGCCCAGTTGCCCCAGGTAGCGCAGCACGCTCGTCCCTATCCCCAGCCTATCCGCCGACAGGGAATTCTGCGCGATGACGGTCAGGACCGAGAAGAAGGGGCCGATGCCGAGGCCTGCCAGGGTCATGAAGAGCACGGCCAGGCCCAGGCTCGTGCCCGCGCTCATAGTCGAGATCAGGAAGGCTCCCGCGCAGAGCAGGCCGGAGGCGACGAGGGTGATGGGCCGGTGCTTCTTTATCGCCGCGAGAAGGCCGCCTCCGATCGCCGCTCCCGCCACCGAGGCGAGGTTCATCGGAGTGAGAGCCGCCCCGGAGCCCGTGGCTGATACGCCGAGTATGGTCTGGAGGAAGAGCGGAAGGTAGATGACGAGGCCGATGAGGATCATCATCTGCAGGAGGGAGACGAGGGCTGAGGCCGCGAAGACGCGGTTCTTCAGGAGGTCGAGGGGGAGTATCGGCTCGCGGGCCGAGCGCTCGACCAGGAAGAAGGCCGAGAAGAGGACGAGGGTGAGCGCGAACGTGAAAAGCAGCTCCTTCGAGTCCCAGGCGTAGATGCGGCTCGAGCCCCAGGTCAGGCCGAGGAGGAGGCAGGCCGTCGCTTCCGCCGAGAGGAGGGCCCCGGCGAAGTCGATGCGCTTGAGGTCGGCCCAGCCCCGGAAGCTTCCGCTCCTCGAGGATATCCTTGCGGGCAGGGCCTTCCCAAGCATCGCCATCGAGGCGGCGCCCAGGGGAATGTTGAGGTAGAAGATCCAGCGCCAGCGCGTGCTCTCGGTCACGAGGTTCCCGAGAAGTGGGCCGTGGTCGGCCAGGAGTCCGCCCAGGGTCGGGCCGACCAGGCTCGACAGGCCGTAGACGACCCCGAAGAGGCTCTGCCACTTGGCGCGCTCGGCGGGCGGGAAGATATCGGCGATGATGACCGGCGCGAGGGCGATGCCCGTCCCCGCCCCCATGCCTTGTATGGCCCTGGAGAGGATCAGCATGTCCATGCTCCGAGCCGTGCCGGAGAGGGCGGATCCGACGAGGAAGAGGACGGTTCCTCCGAGGAGGAAGCCCTTTCGCCCGAATTGATCCGAGAGCTTGCCGGCTATCGGCACGGAGACGGCGGCCATGAGGATGTAGGCAGTCACCGTCCAGACGTAGCGGTCGAAGCCGTGAAGCGAGGCTACGACCTTAGGCAAGGCAGTCCCTACCACCGTCTGGTCGAGCGCCTCGAGGAAGAGGGTGAGCAGCAGGCCGGCCACCACCAGGAAGAGCGTGACGCCGCTGAGCCGCGGAGCTTCGCCTTCGAATTCGAGTCCCATATAGTCTCCTTAACGTTACGCGCTCGCGAGAGCCTTCCACGCGAGGCCGCCGCCCCGCCGGGCCGCGAGCTCGCCCTTCGATATTCCCTCCGCGAGGACGCGGATCCACTCGAGCTCCGCCCGCTGCATCGCGAGCCGGTAGTCGATCTCGATCAGGAAAAGCCGATCGATGCCTTTTTTCATGAGTTGGTCGAGAATTCCCTCGAGCTCGCGGTTATCCGCCGCCAGGGACCGGGTCCTCTCGTCGAGGAGCCCGAGGACTACAGTGGGCTCGAGCTGGGCCAAAAAAGTCAGGCCGGCCACGAAGCGCGGGTATTCTTTCACCGGCGTGCCGACGAGGTAGCGCAGGCGCTCCGAGAGTTCCGCCACGCCCGCCTCGGTGACCTCGTAAATGGTCCGCTCTGGATGGTTCCCCTCACGCTCGGTTCCTTTGACGCGGATCAGGTCCTTGGCCTTCAGCCCCTCGATGACCGCGTACAATGAGCCATAGTTGAGCTTGATGCTCGCGGACAGGCCTCTTTCACGCATCAGCGAGGATATCTCGTAGGGATGCATGGGTCGCTCCCGAAGGAGGGAGAGGACGGCCAAGCCGAGAAGGTTGCCGACTTTTTCCTCCGCCATGAGAACCTCCATTCACTATTCCATTTGAAGTATTCTAAATAGAATATACGAATTGGAATAGCATTCATCAAGTCGAATCGTCGTTTCCGGGAATTATGGACGGCGTATTGGATCGTTCGGCGAATCAGAGTATTGTCATAGGGCCAAATAGCCCGTATTGCGACCATGCTCGGAGGTTTCATGTCGGACCCTCTCTTCGAAGGATTTCAGCTACGCTCGCTCGAATTGCGAAATCGCGTCGCCGTATCGCCCATGTGCCAATATTCCGCCGAGGACGGCTTTCCGGGCGACTGGCATTTCCGACACTATGCCGAGCGCGCGATCGGAGGCGCCGGCCTGGTCGTCATCGAGGCCACCTCCGTCCTTCCCGAGGGGCGGATCACCCCCTCGGACCTCGGCATCTGGGATGAGGAGCGCGGCAGGGCCCTGGGCAGCGTCGCGCGCGCCATCAAGGCCGGAGGGGCGGCTGCGGGGATCCAGCTCGCCCACGCGGGCCGCAAGGCCTCGACGGCCGTGCCCTGGGAGGGTGGATCCTGGCTTCCCCCTGAAGGGGGAGGATGGACGACTTCCGGCCCGAGCCCGCTCGCCTTCGCTCCCGGCTATGCCCCGCCGAGGCCTCTGGACGAGGCGGGCATGAACGAGGTCCTGGAAGCCTTCGCCTCCGCCGCGCGAAGGGCGGTCGAGGCCGGCTTCGACCTCGTCGAGCTGCACTCGGCCCATGGCTACCTACTCCATCAATTCCTCTCGCCCCTGTCCAATTCGAGAAGCGACCGCTACGGCGGCAACGCCGGAAACAGGATGCGCTTCCCGCTCGAGGTCGCGGCCGCTGTCCGCGGCGCGCTGCCCGCTTCGATGCCCATGCTCGTCCGCGTCTCGGCCACCGATTGGGTCCCGGACGGTTGGGACCTCGAGGCTTCGGTCGATTATGCGCGCGAGCTCAAGGCTCTGGGCGTCGATCTCGTCGACGCTTCCTCGGGAGGCCTCGTGCCCTACGCGAAACCGGCCGTCGGCCCGATGTACCAGGTTCCCTTCGCGAGAGCCATGCGCGAGCGGGCCGGCATCGCGACGGGAGCGGTAGGCCTCATCACGGAACTCGGCGAGGCTAGGTCGATCGTGGCGGACGGCGGCGCGGATCTCGTTTCCTTCGGCCGCCTCCTCCTGCGCGATCCTTACTGGCCCCTCAGGAACGCGCCCTCGGATCGCCGTCCGACGCCGCAACAGTATCTCCGGGCATTCCCTTCGGCATGAGGCAGTTGCGGGGCTTCGCGGCAGTCGGCGCCGAGAACCCGAGCATCCTCATCCTGGGATCCTTCCCGTCGGCGAAGTCCCTCGAGCGGCGGGAATACTACGGGCATGAGCGCAACCATTTTTGGCCTCTCATGGGCATCATCCTCGGCTTCGACCCTGGAGCGCCCTACCTCGAGCGCCTTGGCCGTCTCGAGAGGGCCGGCATAGCGCTGTGGGACGTGATCGCCGCCTGCGAGCGCGAGGGAAGCCTGGACCAGGACATCCGGGGAGAATCGGCCAACCCCCTCGCCGAGTTCATCGCGTCGAGGCCTACGATCGAGCGCCTCGGCCTGAACGGCGGGAAGGCGGCCTCCGCCTTCGTCGGTCTCCTCGCGCCTTCGTTGGGCGGTCTCGAGATAGGAAAGGAATGTCCCTGGACGCCTCCCTTCTCGCCCAGGAGGGAAATCCTGATCGCGCGGCTGCCTTCCTCGAGCCCCGTGCCGACGAGGAATTTCCGGAAGGCTTCCGACAAGCTTCCGGCCTGGTCGGCCTTCGTCTCCCCGACCCCGCGAGAAAGCCGCAATTGACTTGCCCGGTCGCCTGCCATGGGTTAGCATCCTCCCATGGAAATCCGAGCCTTCTCCCGCGCCTACGCCAAAAGCCCCTTCGGCCTCGCCTCCCTCTTCGTCGCGGTCGGGGTCGCTTTCGCGGCCCGCCTCGGCGGGTCGACCATGGCGCTGTCCCTGGTCATCGCCCTGGGCGCCTTCGCCGCGCTGGCGATCCTGGGACTCGCCTTCGGGATCGGGCAGCGCGCCGCCGCGGCCGAGCTCGGACGCGAGGCCGGAGCGAAGGCGGCTGCCCGCCTGTCCGAGGCGGCCGATGCCCGGAAGCGCCTGGCGGCCCTCAGGCTCGCCGAGCCCCGTATAGCCTCGGCGCGGGACCTCCTCGTCCTCGAGGCGGGCAACTTCGTCGAGGATTGCGCGCGGGCGGGCAGCTATGACCCCGAGGGTGTCGCGGCCGTCGTCGATTCCCTCGCCCTCGTCGACGCCTGGCTGAAGGAGGCCGACGAAAGCTCGATCGAGAGGCGCTTCGACCTGCCCGACGCGGTTCCCTTTACCGAAGCCGCCGAGAGGACAGCCCGCGTCCTCCGCGAAAAGGCCGCCCTCGTGGCGACGCGCCGAGCCGCCGTCACGGGCGAGATCGCGGCCGCCGACCGCATCGCCATCGAGGAGGAACTCAAGTGAGCAGATTGCCGGGTCTCGGTCTCGCCGCCTTCCTGACCCTCCTCGCAGCCTCGCTTCCGGCTACCGCCCTCGAGGCGAGACTCGCCTCCGACGATACGACGGTCGTACTCAGGACGGACGGCAAGGCGACGATCACCTATCGCCTCGAATGGAATGTCTCGGGCGGGGCGATGCACGGCTTCTATTTTCAGGGCGAGCCCTTCGAGCCGGTCTGGGACATGCGGCGCTGCTGGGCTGACCTCCCCGACGGCAGCCGCAGCGCCCTCTCGATCGCCGACCTCGGCGGCGGCAAGTACGACGTCGTGCTCGCGGGAGGCCGAGGATTCGCCGGCAAGGCCTACTACAACCTGACCTACGGCGGCGACTTCGCCGGCGAGGGCCTCGTCGGCGCGACCACCTCCGACAAGGGCGAGAAGCTCGTCTTCTTCGATTGGGGGCCGGTCTCCTGGGACGATCCCCTCGATTACCGAGCCGTTCGCCTCGTCCTGCCGGTCGCGGTCGAGTCCTCCTCCTTGAGCGAAGCCGAGAAGGCCGCCATCCCCATGCGGACCGAGAAGGCCGTCGATGCGCAGAACAAGATCGATTGGTACGGAACGAAGGGCGAGGACGGCCGCTACTATCTCACCGGCCTTTTTTACGAAAAGGACGTCCCTGCCCAGGGCGAGCAGCGTCTCCAGCTCTATTTCCCCGAGGCCTATCTCGGCCTGACCGCCGAGCTCGCGGAATCCGGCCGCGCGGCCGCTGAAGGCGCCGAGGCAAACTCCGTCGAGGGCGCCGCCACGGAGGAGGAGGCAAGCGCGGGGAAGGGCGCGGCCGCGGAGGATGGGGCGACACCTGAATCGATGTCGCCGGTCGATTACTTGCAGCGGAACCTGCGCGCGAAGCCCCTCGTCGACCTCGCCGTCTTCCTTCCGCTGATCGCGATAGCGCTCTTCCTCTATACCCGAAGACTGGCTTCCTTCAGGGCCAGGAAGGCGATGCTCGCGGGAATGTCTTGGGCCGGGGACGCCTGGTCCCCGCCGCGCATCCTCGTAGGCTCCTATCAGGTGCCCGGCAAGGTAGCCGAGGGCCTGCATCCCCTCGAGGCGGCCCTGCTCATGGAGCTTCCTCTGCCGAGGGCGGCGGCCATCATGGTCGAGGGCTTGCGCCGTCAAGGCATCGTAGAGCTCGTAGCCGAGAACCCTCTTCAAATCAAGATCGTCAGCCCGGTCAAGGCGGAGAGCGAGTACGAAGAGAGCTTCCTCGCCGCCTTCGACGCGGAGGGCCGCGTGCTTTCCGGGCTCATGGCGGATTTCTTCGAGGCCGCGATCAAGAAGCTCCAGGAAAAGATTTGGGATTGCGATCTCGAAGCCACCAAAGCCTATTATCGCAAGAAGATAGGGGAAGCCGAGGAGGCGGCGGACGATCAAGCCGCGGCCAGAGCCTCGACGCCCGGCTCCCTGGCTTCGGGAGATCCCTATTACCTCTACTGGCTCGGCTACGGCTATATGAGCCGCCATTCGACTTATTACGCCGCCCTGGCCTTGCCCAAGGAAATCAACACCGGCTACGCCGAGTTCATGCGGAGCGCCGCCTGCTTTACGGGCTGTTTCAGCCCCACGGGCGGTACCGTGGACGCCTGCTACTCGGCCTGCCACAACGCTTGCCACGACGCCTGTCATTCGGCTTGCCATTCCGCCTGCCACTCGGCATGCCATTCGGCTTGTCACTCCGCCTGCGTCTCCGGGGGGGCGCATTGACGAGGCTGCGCGATCGCAGGCTCCGCGCGCGCATCGAGGCAGGCGCGCGCAAGGAACCTGAGCGCGAGGAACCTGAGCGCGAGGAACTCGCGAAGGCAGAGTCCTTCTACCGCGGCATCAGGCCATGGCTCCTCGTACGCGAGGAAGACGCGGTCCTCATCGTGCCGCCCAACCGCGTCTACAAGCTCGGGGGCTCGGCCCTCGGCCTCATGTCCTGGCTCGACTCGGGAGGGCGTCTGGTCGAAATGCCGGGTATCGAGGTCGAGAATAGGGCGAAGCAGCTTCTGGCCTTCTTCGAGGAGCTTCGCGCCGCCTACGAGGGACGCGCGCCCGCGACCGCCGAGGGTTTCGGCCGGAGGCCCTACGACTTCGACTTCACGCGCCTGCCCATCCTCGGCGAGATAGCGTTGACCTATCGCTGCAACGAGCGCTGCCGCTTCTGCTATGCGTCCTGCGACGGCTCGTCCTGTCCTTCGTCGGCCCAGGCCGCGGCGGGCCCGGACGGCGCCGGCGAGTTGTCGACGGAGGCATGGAAGGGCATAATCCGCGTTTTCAAGGCCGAGGCCAAGATTCCCTTCTTTTCATTTACGGGCGGAGAGCCTCTCCTGAGGCCCGATCTCGAGGAGCTCGCCGCCTACGCCAAGGGCCTGGGCCTTCGAGTCAACCTTATCACGAACGGGAGCCTCGCTACCGCGTCGCGCGCGGCTTCGCTCGAGGCCGCGGGCATCGACAGCGCCCAGGTGAGCCTCGAGAGCCCCCTGCCGGACATCCATGACGAGCTCTGCGGCGTCGAGGGCGCCTGGGAACGGACGACGGCGGGCATTCGCGCCCTCCGCGCGGCGGGAATCCCGGTCCAGACGAACAGCACGCTGACCACCCTCAATCGCGACAGCCTCCTCGACCTGCCGGCCTACCTCGCCTCCATCGGGATCGAGCGCTTCTCGATGAACCTTTTCATCCCGGCGGGCCGGGGACTCGAGGAGGACGAGCTATTCGTGAGCTATTCCGAGGTAGGCGCGGCAGTCGACGCGGTCCGCCGCGCGGCCCACGCGGCGGGCAGGACTTTCTTCTGGTACAGTCCGACTCCCTACTGCCTGTACAACCCGGTCGCCAGGGGACTCGGCAACAAGAACTGCGCGGCCGCGGACGGACTGGTCCACGTGAACCCTCGCGGCGAGATCCTGCCTTGCTCGTCCTGGCCCGAGGCTCTCGGGTCCCTCCTCGAACGCCGCTTCGAGGACATCTGGTTCTCGGATCGAGCGGCTTACTTCAAGCGCAAACGCTTCGCGCCGCCTCGCTGCGGATCCTGCGACAGCTTCGTGGCCTGCCAAGGTGCCTGCCCACTCTACTGGGCGTACGCCGGCGAGGGCGAATTGGAAGGGAGGGCGTGATGCCCGACGATTTCAGGTACTTCAAGCTGGGATTGGCCTCTCGGCTGGTAGCGGCAGGCGGGGCCTTCGCGATCGGCATCGCCCTCGAGCTCGCCGTCGAGGCGGGCTCGTTCTTCCCCGGCATCCTCGTAGTCGCTGCGGGTTGGCTGCCCCTGATGCTGCGAAGGGCGACGAACAAACCCGACGAACAAGGGCTCGAGGAGTGGAGGCCCGTTCCGATGTCCGAAGTTGACAGGCTGGACGACGGACTGCGCGAATCGGCCAAGCTGCGGAAGCGGACGAGGAGCGTCTCGGCCCGCCTCGCCCTCGGCCTGGGCATCCCCGCCTTCCTGGTGTTCTTCGGTATCGCGGCGGCGACCGGTCGGACCGATCTGAGCTTCATCGGCGGAAACGCGGCGGTCCTCCTCGTGCCCTCCATCTTGTTCGGACGGGTCAAAGTATACACCCCCTCGGTCATCGCGATGAAGATGCCCTGCTTTCGCGCCATCCTCGCCGAGCGGCTGGCCGACGGGGTCGCCGTCGCGCCTTACATCCGCTTCGACAAGGACAAGTCCGGAGCCGACGTACCCGAGGACCTCCGCCTCCTGTACGAGCTCAAGCGCCCCCCGGCCGACCTCGTCGGCATCCAGGTGCAGACTGCCGTCAACAAGGGCCCGAACGGAGCCGTGCCGTATATGTATGCGGTCGTCCTGACGAAGGGCAAGGCGGGGCCCTCGTACGATGTCGCCAAACGGGTGAGGTCCGCCGCCTACGAGATCGAGGCCGGAGGGGACGACGAGTACGGGACGGTGGTCATCCGCCAGGAGACGAGCGGCGGGGGCTACGAGACGAAGAGGGCGGATTGCGTCCGGCTGCTTAAGCTTTGCCTCGATGTCCTGGACGCGATCGGGAACGGGGGCGACAGGGTCTATCTCGCGAAGGGCTAAGCCTCCGCCTTCGATGCCATCTCCGCGGCGACTTTCCTCATGGATGCCCGGAGCGATTCCACGTCGGCCAGGAAGTAGATCGCGACGATCATCAGGAAGACCGTGCAGAGGATCCACAGGGTCGAGCACAGGGCCAGGGAGAGGGCGAGGCCGAGGGCCCCGGAGAGGAGGCCGGCCACTCCGCGGCCTATGCCCGTGCCCAGGGAGTCCGTGAGGTTGAAGATCGAGAAGATGGCGCCTCGTTCCTCGGGCGCGTTTACGTCCAGGAGCATGGTCTTCATGTTGGGACCGGTCATCGCGGCCAGGAAGGCGGCTACGAAGCCGCAGATCGAGAGTATCGCGAAATCGGAAGGGGCCCAGAGCACCACGTAGATCACGGCGAGGGCCCCGCCGAGGGTGGTCAAGGCGCAGAAGACGGGCAACCGCCTCGGCGCCCGCCTGAATATGGCCCCGCCCCATTGGCCTCCGACCACTGTGCCGGCGATCATGCCCAGGCCGAAGCAGAGGAAGACGTTCGTGGCCGCCGCGATGGACAGGCCCTTGTTCTCGTTGAGGTACTTGTTGATGAAGAAGAAGCTCCCCCAGGGAATCGTGCCGGCGATGCCCTGGAAAAGGAGAAAGAGGTTGGTCCTGTTCCGGAAGAGCCCCGCGTAGTCCGACAGCTTGATCGTCTTGGGGTAGACGAGGCCCGCCTCGACGAGCTCGCGCGTCGCCTCCTCGCTCGCCGCCTTCTTGGCTTCGGGGGAAAAGAGCCAGAAGAGGAGGATGAAAAGCAGGTTCGGGGCCGAGGCCACGATGAAGGGAAGCCTCCAGTTGCCGCCCGAGCCGAGATAGCCGCCGATCAGGGTCCCCACGATATTGCCGACGGCTATGGCGACCGACACGATCCCCGTGGCCATGGGCCTGCCCTTTTCGTCGAAGGTGTCGCCGATGATCGCGAATACGAGGGGGAATGCCGCGCCGAGGCCTATGCCCGATAGGATGCGGAGGGCGAAGAATACGGGGTAGTTGGGCGCGAAGGCCGTAAGGGCGCAGGGTACTTCGCCGATCAATACCGCGAGCGCGAAGAGGAGCTTTCGGGAGGCCTTGTCGGAAAAATAGCCCCAGAGCAGCGAGACCAGGGCGCCGATGACGGTGAAGAGCAGCATCATGAAGCCGATCGTCGAGTCGGCGACGCCGAACTCGGCCTCGATCCTGGCGAGCGTCGGCGTCATGACGTTGGTGTCGGAATTGAGGACCACCATCGCCAGCGCTATGATGACGAGGGTGAAGCTTCGTTGCGACTTACTCATGCGGTACCCCTTTTGCCCTATGCGACGGCTTCGCCGGCGAGGGAAAGGCCGAAGTGCGTAATGCGGCGCTCGTAGGTCTCGAGGAGCTTCCATTCGACTATCGGCACGTTCTTGATGGCGGCGCGCGGTATGGAGAGGAACTCGCCCGCCTCGACGACGGCGGCGGTCATCAGCGACGGCCTTCCGAAGAAGACTGACTCCTCGCCGAAGACGCCGCCGGGGCCGATCGAATCGACCTCGGAGCCTTCTATCAGGATGGAGGCCCGGCCCGTTCGCGCGACCACGAGGGAGGTTCCGTCGGCGGTCGAGAGGGATGCCCCGGCGTCTAGGCTCGCGGAGGAGAGGCCGCGCGACATGACGCTGTGCACGGCGCTGGACACCATCTCGCCGAAAAGCCTCGTCCCCTGGAGGAAGTGCTCGATCTCGAGCCGCCTCCTCATCTCATCGAGGTCGTAGTTGCGCCGGGCGAACTCGACGAAGAGCCTCGCGGGCATCCTGAGGAGGGTGACTGCGCTCTTGGCGCGGTAGGTCCGGGCGGAGGCCCCGCGGGAGAGGGCGTCGACCTCTCCGATCATGGTTCCCGTCGAGAGCATGTGCTGGGCGCCGATGCTCGAGTCTATCATCTCGACGACGCCGCAGGCGACAAGGTGGACGTCGGTCGCCTCCGACCCCCTGCGGAGGATGACGTGTCCCGTGTTGAGGCTCACGAGGGGACAGTTGAGCAGCATTCCGACGTCCTCGGGCGCGGCCTCGGGGAAGTGGGTGGCGAGGTGGCGCTCGACGGAGCGGCGCGTGTAGTCGACGCGCGATTCGATGAGGACGTCCTGGAGGCCGAAGGAAGCGTTGGAGCCTATCTCCTTGTCGGCCGCCGAGAGGTCCCCGGAGATGTGCGAAAGGACTATCTTGGCGGATTTGTCGCCCGCGAAGTCCGAGGCCCGGCCGTGGATCGTGCCGCCTCCCGCGTCGATCTTCTTGAGGTCCACGGGGACGTGGAGGCTCTTGACCGAGCTTTCGTAGAGCCTCGCGGATACGGGCGTGGCCTCCGGGTCGTCGACGAGGTATTCCTTGAGGACGCTCTCCGGCGGTATGTCCGCCAGGTGGGCGTAGGTCCTATAGCCCTCGGGCCCGAGGGCTCGGAAGTGCAGGACCGTCGTCTCGAGCGGATGGAGGGACAGGAAGGGACGCACCTCGAGGCCGCCGATGTCGTTCCATCTGCCGAAGCCGAGATCGTGGAACTCGAAGGCGTTCTCGAAGCTCTTCTCGGGGAGGGACATGACCGCCGACAGCTTCTTCATCACCGAGGACCGCTCGAGGCGGGTGGCGAAGTACTTGATGCGGTGGTCGGTGCGCACGAGGGAGGTCAGCCCCGCGAAGTGGTCGTCATGGGCGTGGGTATGGAAGATGCCCTCGAGCTCGTTGACGGAAATGCCGAGGGCGGTGAGGGAGTCGAGCACGTAGGGACCCGTGTCGATCAGGTAGATCTTCCCTTGGAAGACGACGATGCTCGACATGCAGGGGCGGTCCTTGTCCCATCCGTTGCCCTCGCCGGAGTGCACGACCGAGAAGTAGTCGCGATCGATCCGGTGCGAATCCAGGCGGACGGGGCTCTCGTAGGTCTCTCCGGGGGCGAGGTTCATGTCTACCTGGACCTCCTCGTCGCCGAGCCGGAACGCGTAGACGTTGAGGGATTTCCGTATCACGGCCACTTCGCCGGGAAGCTCCGCCCGGCCCGTGTCAGTGGGCGCGAACTCCACCGTTTCCCCGAGCCCCCGCGGCTTGCCTCCGGCGAAGCGCATCTTGTAGCGGATGATCTCCGCCGCGAACTCGGGGCGAATCCCGGCCTCCTCGATCTCGGCCTCGTTCTCCAGGCCGAAGGTCCCGCGCAGGATATAGGCCGATTGCGCGACCAGCTGGGAGATCAGCCCGATGAAGATGGGCTTCCTGGCCTTGCCGTCGTCGAATCCCGGCGCCGCAAGGCCCTGCCGGTAGAACATCTGGAGCAGGGGAAATTCCGCCATGTTGCAGAAGGCCCCGCCTTGGACCGCCACGTCGGAGAGGAGTATGGCATTGGGGCCGGTCTCGAAGACGTTGCCGTTTATCGCGGTCTCGGCGATCGCCCCGCGGCGCATCAGGTGCTTGACGACGTCGGGCGGGCATCCGCAGAGGACCGAAAGCCCCGCCTCCGGGATCCGGACGAACCAGACGCCGTTCGCGATCTTCGTGGAGTCCATAGCCCTCGAGTATGACGCATGAGGCCCGGCCTGTCACTTCTTTTCGGCTATCCCAGGGCCCCCTCGCCGAGCAGGGACTTGAGCTCCTGTATGTCCTTCACGAGCTTGGTCCTGTTGAGGTTCTGCAGGCGCTTCGGGACCATCTCCTTGGAGGTGCACTCGACGACGGCCACGAGGTTCTGCAGCTCTATCTCGTGAGGGTAGGCGGGCGGCACGAAGTCGGCCATCGTCTCGTCCATGTCCTCCTTCGTGATGAAGGTGCGGCCCTCCATCGCGGCCTTGAATTTGGCTCGGATGAGAACGGCCTCGAGGTCGGCCCCCGAGAACTCGCGCGTGAACTTCTTGAGGAGCTCTCCCACGGGGAATCGCCGTATGGACAGGTCGAGCTTGCGGACGAGGGTCTCGAAGAGGGCGATCTTCTCCTCGTCGGTCTCGGGATAGAACAGGGCGAGGTGCTCCTCGGCCCTGCCCTGGCGCTTCAGGTCTATGGGCAGGAGATCGGGGCGGCAGGTTATGAGGAACCAGATTATCTTGCCCCGGTACTCGGTATTGCCCATGAAGGAGGCGATCTGCGAGAAGACGCGGTTGGAGACCCCCGAGTCGCCGTCCTGGTCGCGGTCGCCGAGGAAGGCGTCGGCCTCGTCGATCATCACCGCCACCGGCGACATCGCCTTGAGGATCGACAGCACCCGCTCCAGATTGGACTCGGTCACGCCCTGCCACTTGGAGCGGAAGTTCTTGAACTTGACCATGGGTACGCCGATCTCTCCCGCGAAGGCCGAGACCATGAAGCTCTTCCCCGTGCCGACCGGCCCGGCGATGAGGTATCCCATCGGGAGCACGTCGAGCCGCCCCTGCTTGATGGCCCGCGCGGCGTTCTTGAAGCGGCGCTTGACGAACTCGTGGCCCGAGACGAAGGAGAGGTCGTGCTCGGTCTCGAGGAATTCGA
>CAYNFM010000037.1:0-18806 GCA_964396415.1 uncultured Treponemataceae bacterium
TTCTTGCCCATGTCGTAGACCCGCTCCATGCCGCCGACGATGCAGCGCTTGAGGTAGAGCTCGGTCGCTATGCGGAGGTAGAGCTGGAGGTCGAGGGCGTTGGACTTCGTCACGAAGGGGCGGGCCGCCGCCCCCGAGGCGATGGTCGCGAGCACGGGCGTCTCGACTTCCAGGAAGTCGCGCGAGTCGAGGTACTCGCGGATCGCGGATACGATGCGAGTCCGACGCTTGAAGGTCTCCATCACCTCGGGGTTCATCACGAGGTCGAGGTAGCGCCGCCTATAGCGGATCTCGGTGTCCTTGAGTCCGTGGTATTTCTCGGGCAGGGGCTCGAGGGCCTTGGCGAGGAGGATGATTTTCTTCGCGTGCACGGAGATCTCGCCGCGGCGGGTTTTGAACACGTGGCCCTCGACGCCGATAATGTCGCCGCGGTCGTAGGTCTTCACGCGACCGTACTCCTCCGGCCCGAGCTCGTCGGCGTTGACGTAGATCTGGATGCGGCCGTCCCGGTCCTGGAGGTCGACGAAGGAGGCCTTGCCGATGTCCCGGAAGGACATCATGCGGCCGGCGACCGATACTTCCTTGCCCTCGAAGGCTTCGAAGGCCGACTTTATCTCGGCGGAGTGGTGGCTCTGGTCGAACTTGACCACGACGAAGGGATCCCGGCCCTCGGCTTGGAGCATGGCGAGCTTTTCGCGCCGTATGCGCTGCTGCTCGTTGAGCTCGCGCTCGATCGCAGCCTCGTCCGTCGCTTCGCTCGCCTGGATTTCGCTGGTCTGGTCCTTGGGCATCTAGTCGCTCCCTGATCGTCGATTGTTGGGGGCCATTGTAAGGGAAAGGGGGCGGCGATTCAATGACGGGAGGAGTCTCGGATACACGAGGCGCGGGATCGGAAGTATCTTTGCTTCCGAGGGATCTTTCGAGCCGCGCGCCAATCAGGAGGAGGGGAATAAATGATCAGAGAACGAACCAGGAGCCCGGGATGAGCGGCGAATTGGCCCTCGTCACGGGCGGATCGGGATTCATCGGCTCGCGCCTCATCCTGTGCCTCCTGGGCGCCGGATATCGCGTGCGCGCGACCCTGCGCTCGCTCGGGCGCGAAGCCGAGCTGCGCTCGATGCTGAAAGCCGGCGGCGCCGAGCCGGGAGGAGAGCTCGCTTTCGCCGCCGCCGACCTCATGTCCGACGCCGGCTGGCGCGAGGCCGTCGCGGGCTGCGACTACGTGTTTCACGTCGCGTCGCCCTTCCCCCTGAACATGCCGAAGCGCGAGGATGACCTGATCATCCCGGCCCGCGAGGGCGCGCTGCGCGTCCTCAGGGCCGCCAGGGAGGCCGGCGTCAGGCGCGTCGTGCTGACCTCCTCCTTCGCGGCGATCGGCTACGGCCACGAGTTCAGGGACCGGCCCTTCTCCGAGGAGGACTGGACCGACCCGAAGGGAGGCGACGTGAGCG
The DNA here is from genome assembly GCA_964396415.1 of uncultured Treponemataceae bacterium. Taxonomy (GTDB): domain Bacteria; phylum Spirochaetota; class Spirochaetia; order Treponematales; family Rectinemataceae; genus UBA1306. The sequence continues at coordinate 1,452 of CAYNFM010000037.1, forward strand.
CCTACGCGAAATCCAAGACCTTGGCGGAGCGCGCGGCCTGGGATTTCGTCGCCGGCGAGGGCCGAGCCTTGGAGCTCTCGGTGGTCAATCCGGTCGGCGTGTTGGGTCCGGTGCTCGGGCCCGATTACTCGACCTCCATCCAGCTCGTGAAGAGACTCATGGACGGCACCGTCCCGGGCATTCCGAACCTGTCCTTCGGCATAGTCGACGTCCGAGACGTAGCCGACCTGCACCTGCGCGCGATGACCGATCCCGCCGCCAAGGGCGAGCGGTTCCTGGCCTCCGCCGGCGACTCCATGACCATGCCGGAGATCGCCGACCTGCTTCGGGCGCGCATGGGCGACTCGGCGGCGAAGGTACCGACCAGGGTGCTGCCCGACTGGTTGGTGCGGCTCGCCTCGCTGCTCGATCCGTCGCTCAAGCAGATCGTCCCCGAGCTGGGCAGGGCCAAGAATGCCAGCAACGAGAAGGCCAAGCGCCTCCTCGGCTGGGCCCCGCGCTCGAACGAGGACGCCATCGTCGCGACGGCCGAGAGCCTCGTGCGGCTGGGATTGCTCCGGAAGGAGTGAAGCCGGGAAGGCTCTGCATGGGGGGAGCTCGGCTATCGGATCGGCCGTCTACCACAGCCTGGGCAGGGGATGCCCGGCCTCCATCAGCGTCTTCAGGCTCGAGAGCGCCTTGGGCCAGTCCTACGCGATGTCGCTTCGCATCTCCGAGCCGGGCTCGAGCCCGTCGTGGGTCAAGGTCAGGCGCACTTCGTCGCCCAAGGGCTCCAGATCGAAGGTTACTCGACTGTGTTTTCCTTCGTTTTCCTCGTCGGCCGGAAAGGCCGAGGTAAGCGTCAGGCGCCGGGGGAGAAGCAGGATCGCGTTGTCATCGGGGAGAGCCCGGAGAATCATCATCGCCTGCCCTATGCGATACTCGGCGCTTTTTCTTCTCGGGCCGCCCTTCGAGCGGCCCGGCAGCCGCTTTTGTCAGCAACGTCGCCAACTGTTCGGCCAGGCTGTCGTCGAGCGGCCCCACCTCGGTCAGCAGACGAAACCAGATGATGCCGAAGGCGATATCGACGAAGAAGTCCGGGTCGAAGCTCTCGCGAACCCCTGGGCGCGCCTTGGCCCTTTCCAAAAGGCCGCGGAGCGCGGCCCGGCGCGGATCGATCACCTCCCTCTTGAATTGCTCGAGGACAGCGGTATCGAGTTGCGCTTCGGCCATCAGCGCTCTCAGAACGTCGTTTATGCCGGGCCGTCTTCGGCTGGCGTCGAACGTGCTCTTTATAAAAGCCCTAAGGTCCGCTTGAAGGGAGCCTAGGTCCGGCGTCTCTATCTCCTCCGCGGCGTTCTCGCGCAGCGCCTCCAACACTACCGCGGCCTTCGACGCCCACCAACGATAGATGGTTTGCTTCCCTACGCCGGCTTCGGCCGCGATCCGGTCCATGGAAATCCGCGCATAGCCCTGAGTTCGGGCAAGCCGGAGCGCAGTCTCGAGAATAGAGCAGCGAGCCGCCTCACTCCGAGGTCTTCCTTTGCCGATCATACTATTTTCCTTGACCGAGACGGATCGTCTCGTTATTATGGCTTAATTACGAGACGAACAGTCTCAATAGGATTATACTCAGGGGAGGTCGTCAATGTCCACGAAAGTCGTCGTTATGGGGGGCAGTTCCGGGATCGGCGAAGCGGTAGCCCGCCAGTTCGCGAGCATCGGCGCCGAGGTCGTGATAGCCGGAAGGAACGCTTCTCGCCTCGAGGATGCGGTTCGGAGGCTGGGGAATGTGTGCGGCGAGGTGGCCGACGGCTCGTCGGAAGAAAGCTGTCGGCGGTTATTCGAAGCGGTCGGCGCGTTCGACTACCTAGTCCTGACTTTGAGCGGCGGCCGCGGCGCGGGGCCGATCGCGTCGATCGCGCTCGAGGACATCCGCTCGGGATTCGAGGCCAAATTCTTCGCTCAGTTGATTACGCTCCGCTCGGCTTTGCCTTATGTGAAAGGCTCCGTGACATTCGTCAGCGCGGCGACCGCTACTACGGCCATGCCGGGAACGGCCGGCCTTGCGGCCATCAACGGCGCGATCGAGTCTTTGGCCAGGGTGCTGGCCGCGGAATTGGCCCCCGTGCGCGTCAACTGCGTCAGGCCGGGAGTAATCGATACGCCCTGGTGGGACAATATGCCGAAAGAATTCAAAGCCGGAGTGTTTGCCCAAACCGCGCAGACTCTTCCGGTCAAGCGCGTTGGGAAGCCCGATGATGTCGCCGCGGCGATCGTGATGGCGGCTTCCAACGGATTCATCTCCGGCGCCGTGGTCGATGTGAGCGGCGGAGGTACTTTGGCGCGGTAAAGGACGTCGGATTATGGATGGCGTCCCGTTCTCGATGGCCGCTCCTCCTCTATTACCTCGCTCCTATGAATTCGAGCTTCCGATACACTCTAGAGTAGACCCACGCGGCATTCAAGAGGAGCAGCGCGCTCGTGATGAAAAAGACGTATCGAATGCCAAGCCATGCCGCCACCTGCCCGCCCAGGACAGAGCCTCCGAATACGCCCAGATAGCCGGCCGACATGTTGAAGCCGAAGACCCTGCCCGTGAGAGCGTCCGGCGTGATCCTCTTTATCAGGGTATTGACGGAAGGAACCAGGCCCCCGGTCGTCAAGCCCAATAGGAAGCGGAGGCCCATCAACTGCCAGGGACTCGTCACGAATGCCTGCGGTATAAAAATGAGTCCTGCCGCTACGAGCGCGACCAGCATGACCCTATGCGGCCCTATCCTATCGGAAAGCCTTCCCAGCCTCGGCGCGGCGATTATATTCGCCAGCCCCGAAGCCGAAAATACCATTCCGGCCAGCAGGGCGATGTGGCCGGTATCGCGGGACAACTGGGCGACATAGATGGTCACGATCGGCTCAACAGAGTAGAGCGCCACGGACAGGACGAAGAAGGTCACGAACATCGTGACGGTCAAGGTCTTTTCGGGAACCGATTTCCAGACTTCCCCGATCCCGAGCGCCTTCCTATCCTGGCGCGCAAAATTCTCCTTTACGAATAGGGCGGTAGTAACGAAGGAAATCAGCAACAGCGCGCCCGTCACGAAGAATACGTTCTGCAAACCGAGCCGATCGCCGATATAGCCGCCGATCATCGGTCCGAGCAGGGAACCCGCGATGCCCCCCGTCGAAAGCGTGCCCAGGGCCCAGCCGGCGTGCTCTTTGTCCGTCTGGGTCGCGATCAAGGTGGTACAGGCCGTGCTGTAGCCAGTTATGGCGCCCTGCGCCAGCCGCAACGCTATAAGCACGTATACGTTGGGCGCGAAACCCATGCTGAAAACGACTACCGCCATACCGAGGCTCGCCCGCAGCAGCATGGGCTTGCGCCCGAACCTGTCGGCGGCGTGGCCCCAGATCGGCGAGAAGATCGCCGAGATTATGAAAGTGACGCCGAAGGCTATCCCCGAGAACTGCGCGATCAAAGCCGGGCTTTCGACTCCGAGGCGCTTTATGAAAAGCGGCATGATCGGCGCGATCTGGCTCATTCCCACGCTCGCGACGAAAATCCCGAACCAGCATACTATTAAGTTCCTTCTCCACATCGGCATGAGCGAGCATCCCCCTGCAGCCGCGAAAGCCGCCAATCGCGCCCGCGACCTTCATCGCGGGTCGCTTTCCGCCAGACGCTTGATGATCTCCCCGGCCGCGAACAAAGTCTTCCGCTCCTCCCTGGAGAGCCGGGCGACGGCCTGCGCCAGCCAGGTCCGCTTCTCGTCGCTGGCCTTCTTGCGTAGGGCGGCGCCCTTGGCCGTGAGCGCCACGATCAGCTGGCGTCCGTCGGTCGGATGCGGCTTGCGCGCCACGAGGCCCAGCCTCTCCAGCGCCGCTACGGTGCTGCCCATGGACTGAGGCTTCATCCGCTCCGCGCGCGCCAGGTCGGCCGTCGTAGCGGGCCCGTCCCTGTCGAGGCGGGCCAGCACGGTCGTCTGGGTCCAGGAAAGGTCCCGCGAGGAGACCGCCGCTCGCGCGCGTCGCCTCAAAAGGCCGATAGCCATCATGAAGTTCGGTATTTCGGCATCGAGCGATCCGTCTTTCATGGGCCGATGATACGATATTGGAAGGTAGACTGTCAAGGATATCTGTCAAGAGCGGACCGATCCGCTCGAGCCGAAAGGGCTTTCGGCACTTGACAGGTCATTCAGGATATCCAAGACTTCGAGCATCGTTTCGACAATAAATAATGGATCCGAGGAGGGTTTATGAAAAGCGGACTGCTTATCGCCGCGCTATTCGCATCCATGGCCGCTTTTGCGGCCGCGCAATCTTCCGCTGCCTCGAGCGACATAGGCAAGGATCCGGACCGGCCCCCCGCGGAGGAGGAAGTCGTCTCGAGCGCCAATGCCTCGAAATTCGATTTGGCGGACTTCATCTCTACCCCGGATCTCTGGAATCTATCCATCGGCGGCTACATCGAGAAAAGCGGCAGGACTCTGGCGCAAGGGGCCTTCAAGGACGAACTCATAAGCGGCTACCTTAAGAAGCGCGACGCTATCACCTTCATCGATACGCGCCTCGCGGAGTGCGTCTTCCGCTTCGAGAACGCGAAATTGAAGAACATCTACCTCTTGTTCGATTATTCCGAATCCGAGAAAGATTTGGAGCGCATAGCCCAGTCGGAAGCCGCGCTGCAAAGCAGCATCGCCGCGGCCTTAAAATCGCCCGGAACTCCCTTGGATTTCACCTTTCCCGACCAGCGCACGATAAAGATACGCGAGTGGAACGGGCTGGCCGCGCGGATCAGGCTGTATTGCAACTCCCAATCGCAAGACGGAGCTTATTGCTCCGCGCTCATCGAGCGCCTCGATGTTCCGGACACAAATATGGTCCAACGCCTCGGCGCCAAGAAAGCGTACTTCGACGCGCACCACGCGCCCTCGCCCCAGGACGCTACGGCCAATGCGGTGGATATCCCGATGCGCCGCCAGCTTCCGGGAATCGGCGCCTGCTGGTCGGCCACCCTGGCGAGGCAGATGGATTTCCTGGGTTCCGAGGTCGAACCGCAGATGATGGCGCAGTTGGTTCAAGGCGACGAAGACAGGCTCCTCGACGAAACCGGGGTCGAGCTCGGCATCTACACCAAGCACTATCGATTCTTTTCCATGGATGATGCGCGAAGCAACGCCTGCGCCCTGCTGAAAGAGTACAATACCCGGGCCGTCGCCGCGGGAGCGGATGCCATAGAATTCACGGACAACGGCGAAAAGCTCGTTTACGGGGACAATTTCATTCACATGAAGAACTCGATCCTGACGCAAATCGCCGTACCGGACGAGGAGAAATACGCCTTGTTCCGGGAGGTCGTAATCGACGCCGTCAATCACGGACTCCCCGTCGGATGGGGCGTGGTCCGTTGGGCCCCTTTGGTGAAGATGAAGGCGACCGGGCATCGCCGAATGATCGTCGGCTACGACCTGAGCAAGGACCAGCTGATATTCAGCGATTCATGGGGGCTGAAATACGAACGGCGAACGATGTGCTTCAGGGCCGGCTACGCCATGACCGACATGCTGGAAATCATCGGTCCGGATTGGATTCCCGCCGACGAATTTCCGGCAGACTTGAAAGAGGGAAAAAGGTGAAAAGTAGTGGAATCCTTGGAATCGATCAGGAAAGCGGCGCATCTGATCGATTCCATAGATCGTTCCCGACGGTGAGTTTTCCTTCGGCATCCCCGACTCGGGCCCGTCGCGCCGACTACTGCTCGCCATCCAGGGCGGCTGCGATTCGCTTCAGCGCCTTGGGCCATCCCGAGCCCATGCCGCCGAAAGCGGCTTTGCCGAGGGCTGAGTCGACATCGAATCCCCTATGCTCGAGGAAGAGGCGCGTGCCTTTCCCTTCGGCTTCCAGACGCCAGGTGATCGTGGTATTCAGCGTACCCGGCGCGAAGGAGAACGAGAATAGGCGTTCCCGCTCCACCGCGATGACTTCGCAGGGTTGCTTCCCGAAGGGAGCTCCCATGTCGAGATCGAATCGATGGCCGACGACGGCTCGGACGTCGCCTGGCGCCCACCATTTGGCGAGCAGCGCGGGGTCCGTCAGCGCTTTCCAGACTTTCGCTACGGGATGAGCGATGAATTCTTCGATCTTGATGATACCGGGCTCTATCATAATTCCTTCTCCTTATCGAGTAGTTCGTTCAAAGCGGCAATCCGCCGGTTCCAGTAATTCTGGAAGGGCTGCAGCCAATCCAGCACTTCCTTCAGCGGTTCCGGATTCAGATGGAAGATATTCTTTCGTCCCGATGCTTCTTCGGATACCAGTCCGCAGTTTTCCAGGACATGCACATGCTCCGAGATCGTCGGTCTGTTCAGCTCGAATTCCAGGGCAATTTCCCCGGCCGAGCGTGGATTGGATAATAGCAATTCTAGGATTCGCCTCCTCACTGGATTGGAAATCGCATTGAAAACAGCCGTATCATGCATGCCTGGATTATATGTCGGAAATATCCGACATGTCAATGGAGAATACCAACCTTACCCGAGTCGGCGTTATCGAGGACGAAGGCGTTAAGCCCCGGTCTTCCAATCTCCGTATTCCATTTCTTCCGCGACCGTGGCTCTGGCCTTCTCGCCCAGAAGCTTCCCGACCACGTACAGCGACATATCGATTCCCGCCGAGATTCCGCCCGAGGTGATGATGCGCTCCGAGCTTTCGACGAAGCGTTCGGCGACGATCCGGGTCGACGGCGAGAGCGCCGCCAGGTGCTCGAAGGCCCCATGGTGCGTGGTCGCCGTCAGGCCCTCGAGCAGGCCCGCCTTCGCGAGGAGGAGGGCTCCTGTGCAGACCGACAGGAGAAGCTCGACCTTGGCCGCGCGCTCGGCTATCCACGCGATAAGGCGTTCGTCCTTGATCAAGGGCCTCGAGCCCATGCCTCCGGGGACGACGAGAATGTCCGGATCCGGGCAAGTATCGATGGAATAACGCGGAGTAACGAGAAGCCGACCATGAGCCAGGATCGGCGCGCCGTTTTTGCTTACCTCGTAGACGTAGAAGGGGGAGGGCCGGATCATGTCTCCCGCCGCGACGAAGACCTCGTGCGGCCCCGCGAAATCGAGGAGCTCGACATCGTCGAAGACGAATATGGCTACATTGCGCGGATTCACCAGCATCGGGAGCCTCCTAAAACGAGCCTTCCGCCTTCCGTTCCTTGTTTAATGCATTATATGCTTGACCGGCGGGGCCCTGCGGCCCGAGTCGACTTGCGCCCGTCGTTGGCAGAATCATTTTATCCCCGATACCAACCTTATTCCGTTCTCCACGTCCTCGATGCTGCCCTTGCCCAGCTTTGCGGCCTTTTCAATTAATCTATCTTTATCGATGGCGCCGATCTGTGAAACTACGATTACCGAATCTTTCGGCAGTCCCGACTCTTCTTTATCAAGAAGGACATTTCCCGGAGCGGCTTCAAGCGCCAGATTCGTAGTTAAAGGAACGACAATGACGGTATTGATCGCGCTCACGTTGAATGCATCGTCTTGAAGGATCAGTACCGGTCGACGGAAGCCGGGATCGCCTCCGAACGGGATTCCAAAATCCGCCCACCATATTTCACCACGTATCATTTTTCGTTAATTCTCGTATCGCTCTGAGATTCATTTCCTTTATCGTGGATGGATTGCCGGCGTCGATATTCTCGTAGACTTCATTGAGCCGTTCCGTGATCCTTTCTTTTTTATGATGATTCAAGAATTCTTCCAGCGCCAGAGCGAAAAGTTGGCTCCGGGGAATTCCCATGGACTTCGCAGTCCTTTCCGCGTCAACGTAAAGTGCATCCGGAAGGGAAACTGCAGTCTTCACCTTTACAGTATAACCTCGGTATAACACCATGTCAACGTCTTTTCGTCCTTGCCATTCCCGCATCGGGGCTAAGCCGCCGCTCCGACCGCGGCGGAGCGGCGACGGCATTCCGGATTTTCATCCTGGCTCCTCCAGCCGATTGTCCTTGCAGTCAAAGAAGGGCGCAATTACATTTGCCTCGAGATGAGATTGTCATAGAGATTGTCATGGGGAGAGTCTTCATTCACGTCGCTGGGCATTCCGGGACATAAAAGGAAGGCTGACATGATAAGGAGAATCATCATTTCGCTTCTGGCAATGGCGGCATTTTCGACAGGACTGCTCGCCCAGCCGCTGACTATCTATTGCGAAGATGATCCGCCGAGCCAGATCAGGAATCCTGACAATAGCCTCAGCGGCTTTGCCGTGGATCTCGTGAGGGAGATCCAAAAACGGGTACACAATGATGATCCCATCCGCATGGTGACCTGGGCCCGCGGTTATTATGCCGTCCAGAATGATCCGAACGTCTTGCTGTTCTCGATGGCCCGGACGGCCGAACGTAACCGGCTTTTCCGATGGATTGGGCCGATCCTGGAGAGCCCGTATGGCTTTTACGTCAGGGCCGATTCGAGAATCGTCATAAACTCCATCAACGACGCCAAAAAAATCAACTCTATCGGCGTCTATCGTGACGACGTTAGGGATTTATTCCTGACGCGAGCCGGCTTTACCAATCTGGATCGTATAACTAACAATGACGACAATATCAAGAAATTGATGACCGGCCGAATCGATGCTTACGCCGGATCGCCTCTCGGCATCGCCGATGCGATGAAGTCCGCCGGCTTCCAGGCGACCGACGTCAAGCTTGCCTTCGTTTTCATGAAGTCCCAGTCGTTCATTGCCGCCTCTAGGGACACGGCGACCGGCGTCGTCAAGGCATGGAACGATGCCTTGGGTTCCTTGAAGTCGGATGGCACCTTCAAGGCAATTCTTGCCGAGTACTATCCCGGTGTCGCGATGCCGGGTCCGGCTATCACCGACTTCGACTGATCTCCGCGGGCCTTCTCGGGCGAATAAGGCGGAATCTCCTCGATTTATCGGGATAGATGGGGGATTGTCGCCAAAGGAAGATCGAGGGCGACGCTGAGCCCCGGAGGGGTCTTACCCGGATTAGTCGCGCATATGGAGATTCTTCCGCCGATCTGTTTGGCGAGAGAATGAACAAGGGTAAAGCCCAACGAGACCGAGGTCGCGGGATCCATATCAGGCGGAAGACCGACGCCTTCATCCCGTACTATAAGCCTCCTTTCCCTGTCCGAATGGACGTAGGAGACTACGATTCTCCCCGGCCCCCCCGTGGGATAGGCATATTTGAGGGCATTCGTTAATAGCTCCGTCACGACGATTCCGAAGGGCATGGCTTCGTCCATCGTCAAGACGTCCGACTGTGCCTCTACGCGGATCAGGGGCGCTCCTTTATATCCGGACATTTCGGAGACGATAGCTTCGATATATTCCGCCGGATCGATCGACGAAAGATCCTTGGAACCGTAGAGGAGCTCGTGCAGATGGGCCATCGAGCTTATGCGTATCTGAGTATCCTTCCTCAATTCGCCGCTTCTATCGTCTTGGTGAGAAAAATCCTGAAGCGAGACGAGGCTCGAGATCACCTGAAGGTTGTTCTTGACCCTATGGTGAACTTCACGGAGGAGAACCGCCTTCTCCTCGTTCGATGCCCGCAGCAACGACTCTTGCCTTTTCGCCTCGGTGATATCTCGCGTAACGAGGATGACTCGCTCGGCGTCCAAGGGGACGAAACGACCTTCGAAGTATCTGCGACCCACCGCGACGTTCGCCTCGTACTCCATGACGACCAGATGCCGCTCCTCGAGGGCGGTTTTAATGCAAGCCAGCAATCGTTCGGCTAGTCCCGATTCCTGGATGACCTCGGTGAGGAGTTTGCCGAGGAATTCATCGGGGGCGGCTATCAGCAGGTCTTGGGAGGTAGCTTGATATTCGAGATACCGGCCCTCGCGATCAAAAGTGAAAATGATATCCGGAAGAGCCGCGACAAAGGCTCGAATTTTAGCCTGGCTCACCTCGAGGTTTTCAAGTTCCGCAAGACTGGTCGCGATCTTGGACTCGAGTGACGTATTGAGAATCCGTATCTCGTGTTCCCGTCCGCGAAGATCTCCGATGGCGTTGCGCAGCTCGGCGAGCAAAGAGTTGAAGGAATCGGCGACGGCGGAGAGCTCCGCTCCCGCGCGGGGGCCGAGTACGACTCGGCCCTGATCGGGTGCCATGGGATCGATTCCCGATATCTGCTTCGCAAAATCCCTTAGGGGCCGTCCCACGAATCGCGCGGTCGCAAAAAAGAGAATTACTGAAAGGAGGGCGACTACGATGAGCGTGTGGACTATCCCCATCAGGATAGTATTTTTAATGAGCTTCCATACGGCTACTAGAGAAGGCTCGAGGGTAAGCTCGCCGAGCGCCTGCGATCGGCCGAAGCTCGTATAGGAGACCAGAAACGCGCGCGGCCCTCCTAGAAGCGGATACGTTCCCTCCATATTCCTCAATTCGGCCGCTGTCTCGGAAACCCCGTAGAGCTCGCTCGAAGCGCCGCCGACTATGCTTAATCGAACTCTGCCGATCGCAGGGATATCGGCCAATACATGGAGGAGAATATCCAATTGGGGCTGATCGAAGTTCCAAAGCGCATGCGCGATAGGCGGTACGAAGGTCGCGGCGAGCGCATCGATTTGCTTGTCGATATCCTCGCGAGACTGGACCGATACCAGCGCAACCTCGCCTATCGTAACCAACACGGCGACGGCTATGTAGAGTCCTATGCAGACCAATAGAAGGCGCGTCGCCAGTCCGCCGGCGAGAAATCGTCGCGCAGAATGAATCCATCGTACCGAGCTAGAGCTTGTCATTGATCGATAGCCTCATCTGCGGCTTCTCCGCGCCGTCGGGTCGAACTCGGCGTCGGCTTTCTTCTACTTGGCGCGATATTTCCGATTTTCCCTTTCCATATTTTCTTTGATCTTGAATTTTACCATCCGGATGACGAGTTCTTTAGGCAACGGTTGATCCAACGGGAACTGAACGGCGCCTTTGGAGCTCTTGAATGCGCTTATCTCGTTTTTGAATGCTTCAATTCCGCTTCCCGTCGGATAAAAGCCGACATGCTTCTCATGTCCGCCAAAGTAGGCCACATATCCATTCTGATAATAGGCTGGCATTTTATATGATATTCTTTCTTCGGCTTCAGGTGCCGCCTCTCGTATTATCTTCCTCATCTCATCAAGCTTGATTCGCATCGTCGCCGGGAATTCCCGGATATAATCATCAATCCGATCGGTTTTTCCTTTTTCATCTTTATTTTGCCGATTTTCGTCCTGAGCAAATCGTAATTTCATTTTCATCATTTCCGATTCGATTATCTTCATTGCGGAAGGTCCAATTCCATGAAGATTCATTATCGATTTTCGAGTATGAGTTGACAAATCTTCCAAATTCCCGATCTCCGCAGATTCCAATGCTCTTATTGCCGGTGCAGACAGCTTATCATAAATTCGAGTTATTTCCATTCTTTGTCATCCCCTTTCCTCCGCGGAACGTCGAGCGGACATCAGCGCTCGAGGTAAGTCGCCTTATGCCGATTCCCGTGGCCCCGATTCCCCCTTCATGTCGTGAAAGCGGAACCCGGGAAGATTATATCGAATATACTCAACGCTTCCATATCATCAATACCATCAATACGATGTAAATAATGCATTTAGGTTCTGTCTACTTTGCTATTGCAAGCTTCTCTAGATTGAAGTGCTGTCATCTTCCATTTGTTTTCAACTAAAAGAGATAGACACTTTCTCCCGCGGCCCCGGAAATCGAGCCGAGAAATCCTGAACAAGGAAAGTAATAGAAGCCAAACGGCGCCCTGCCTGGCGCCAGCCCGGCATCCCTTCTACCCGTCCCGGGGAGCTCAAGGAATGGCACGTATACGGATTCCTTATGGAATTTGTATATTATTTGCAGGCCTCATCTGCAGTGCCGCATATGGAGAATGTCGGGGAGGAATTGAGTCGATGCCGGTTCCCGCAATCGTCCTTCTCGGCGCCATCGCCGGGTTCACGATATTCCTGGGACTGCCCCTGGCTCGGATGCGGTCTCTCGATAGGGAGGTCAAGGCTTTCCTGTCGATGTTCGCCGCGGGGGTCCTCTTGTTCCTGCTCGCGGATGTGACCTCCAAGATGTTGGAGCCCATACAGAATGAGTTGGCCGCGATAGGGAAGCCCGGGGGGAATATCGTTCCCGGCATGGCGAGCCTGGTCGCTCTCGTCCTTGGGCTCTTTGTCGGCTTGGTGGGCATAGCGCTCCTGAGCGGGAGGCTCCAAGGCAAAAGCGAGCCCCACGAGGCTCAAGCCCGCGAAATCCGGCCGGAAACCCTGTCGCTCTTCATCGCCATCGGGATTGGGGCCCACAACCTGTCGGAAGGCCTGGCGATCGGGCAGGCCGCGGCCGCCGGATCTCTGTCCCTGGCCTGGGTTCTGATCGTGGGGTTCGGGCTGCATAACATGACCGAAGGTTTCGGAATCGCCGCTCCGTTGGGAGGGAATCCCGTCTCGTGGAGATTCCTCGTCCTCCTCGGCTTGATCGGAGGCGGGCCTACTTTCCTGGGAACCATCATGGGCATTTCCTTCCGCTCGACCCTCCTCTTCGTCTTCAGTCTGGCATTCGCCGCCGGAGCGATCATATACGTGACGCTGGAGCTTCTCGGCTCCGCGCGTAAATTCAAAAAGCCGCTTTGCGCTTGGGGCCTCCTCGTCGGGTTCCTCCTCGGTCTGGGAACCGACCTGATTCTCACCATCGCCGGAACCTGAGCATTTGAATCGCCGCCTGCGACTGGCCCATGCCCGCCCGCGTCAGTATCTTCGAATAACCATGAACATACGGGACAAGGTAGTCATAGTAACGGGCGCTTCGGAGGGAATAGGCAAGGCCCTGGCCGAGGCCCTGTCCGAGAGGGGCGCCAAGCTCGTGCTCGTAGCCCGCTCGGAGGATAGGCTCAAGGCCGTCGCGGCGAGGCTGCCGGGAGCCGTGACCCTCCGCGCGGACATGCGCAAGGCCAAGGACGTCGAGGCGACGATCGACGCGGCCCTGAGCGCGCACGGCAGGGTGGATATCCTCGTGAACAACGCTGGCCAGGGCTTGTACGGCCCGCTCGAGAGCGTGGACATCGAGGCCTACAGGAGCATGATGGAGCTCAACGTCTACGCGCCGCTGCGGGCGATGCAGCTCGTGATCCCCCGCATGCGCAAGGCCGGCGGCGGCATGATCGTCAACATCGGCTCGATGGTGTCCAAGAACTCCTTTCCCTTCCTGGGCGCCTACGCGTCCTCCAAGTACGCGCTCAACGCCATCACCTACACCGCGCGCGCGGAGCTGGCGAGGGACGGGATCGTGGTGAGCGTGTTTCACCCCAGGATGACCGCGACGCGCTTCGGGGAGAACGCGATCGGCGCCAGGTCTTCGTATCCGGGCGCGGGGGCCCCGCGGTCCTCCGCGGTCGACAGTCCCGAGCAGGTGGCGGCCAAGGTGCTCGAGCTCATCGGCTCGGAGGCTGCCGAGGCGAGCATGTGAATGCGGTTCTCCTTTGTCCCGAAGGTCCGGAAATAGTACATTTCCAATTATGCCGCGGGAGGGGGGCGCCAAAGCCGAAGCCTCCATCGGCCAAAGGAGATGTGCGATGCAGGCTAAACTCGTCACGATATCCGCTTTCCTCTTCCTCTCCCTCGCCGCGACGATCTCGGCGCAGGGCGCCTCCGCCCCCGTCGTGGTAGGCTCGAAGATCGACACCGAGGGCACCTTGCTCGGCAAGATGATCGTCCGCCTCCTCTCGGCTAGCGATATACCCGTCACGGATAAGGTCGGCTTCGGCACCACCGACCTCGTGCGAAAGGCGATCGCCGCGAAGGAGCTCGACCTCTACGTGGAATACACGGGCAACGGCGCCTTCTTTTTCCAGGGTACCGATCCGACCGTTTGGAAGGACGAGCGGCTGGGCTACGAGACCGTCAAGCGGCTCGATCTCCAGAATAACGGCATCGTGTGGCTCACGCCGGCGCCCGCCAACAATACCTGGGCCATCGCCGTGCGCAAGGATCTCGCCGACAAGGAGAAGCTCGTCAGCCTCGATGACTTCGCGCGCTACGTGGTGAGGGGCGGCGCGGTCAAGCTCGCGGCCTCGGAGGAATTCATCTCGAGCGCGGCCGCCTTGCCCGCCTTCCAGGCCGCCTACGGCTTCAAGCTCTCCGACGATCAGCTGCTCTCCTTCTCGGGAGGCAATACCGCCCTCACCGAGCAGGCCGCCTCCCAAGGGACCAATGGCGTTAATTTCGCCATGGCCTACGGGACCGACGGTTCCCTCGCGGCCCTCGGCCTCGTCGTGCTCGCGGACACCAAGGCGGTCCAGCCTATCTACGAGCCGACTCCCATAGTGCGGAAGGAGGTCCTGGACCGCTATCCCTCGATCGCTCCCGTACTGGACCCCCTCTTCAAGGGACTCGATCTCGTGACCCTCCAGGGTCTCAACGCGCGGGTCGCGGTCGAGGGCGAAAGCCCCGACGCGGTGGCCGAGAGCTATCTCAAGGACAAGGGACTGCTCAAGTGAGGGGAAGCGGAGCGCGAAATCCGCGCTTCGAGTCCCCATACGCCGCTTCTGCGTTGGCCGCGGCGAGCCTCGCGGCGGCAGGCTCGGCGGCGGCAGCCTTCCTGCCCTTCTTCGTCCTGAGGCCGAATCGGATAGCCCAAGGCCGAAGCATCGCCCTCGTCCAGGCGGAGCCTTGGATCCTGGCCGCCCTCATGGTCCTCTGGGCCGCTTTCCTCTTCTTGGAGCTGAGGTCGAGCAGGAGGGGAGCGGCGATCGTCTCCGTCTCGATCGTCGCCCTCGCCCTCGCCGCGACGGGTCTCGCGGCCCCCCGCCTGGCCGGCGTCTCCCACGTCGCCCGACTCTCGCTCGGGTCCGGATTCTGGCTCCTCGGCCTCGCCGCCTACGCTTCCTTCGTCGTCGCCTCGCGAGGCGTCGGCGGTTCTCCCGAATCGCGACGGGCCTGGTCCTTCGCCTCCTCGCTCGCCCTCGTCATCGTCCTCGGGCTTCTCCTGGCCTCGGGCTCCCTGGACTCTCTCTCGATCGTCCGGGAGTGGGGCGCGCAACGCGCCGTCTTCGCCGCCCAGATGCGGCGGCACGTCGCCCTGACCGCGGCCGCGGTGATCGCGGGCGGGCTCCTGGGCCTGAGCATAGGAGGGGCCGCGTCGCGAGGCAAGACGGCGAAGTCGACGGGCTTTCTCGCCCTCAATTTCTTCCAGACCATCCCGAGTCTCGCCCTCTTCGGCCTCCTCATACTTCCCCTGGCGGCCCTGGCCAACCGCTTTCCCTTGCTTCGGTCCTGGGGCATCGGCGGCATAGGGGTCGCGCCGGCGCTGATCGCGCTGAGTCTCTACGCGGCGCTCCCGATCGCCAGGAACGCCTGCGCCGGCCTCGAGGGAGTGCCTCCCGCCGCCCTCGATGCCGGAAGGGGGATGGGGATGGGCAAGGCCCAGCTCTTCCTGCGCGTCGAGCTGCCTCTCGCCCTGCCGGTGGTCGTCGCCGGCTTCCGCACGGCGACGGTCCAGGCCATAGGGAACGTCGCGATCGCCGCCCTCATAGGCGCGGGCGGCATGGGAGTCTTCATCTTCCAGGGACTCGGCCAGTTCGCGATGGACATGGTCCTCATGGGGACCCTCCCCGTAGTGGCGATGGCCCTCGCCGCCGACGCCGCCTTCGGCTCCCTGGCGCGGGCCCTCACGCCGAGGGGCCTGAGGATCGCCGCGATTCGGGCGGGGGACGCGCCGTGATACGCTTCGAGGGCGTCGGACGGAGCTTCGGCGAGGTCTGGGCCGTCAGGACCCTCGACCTCGCCATAGCGGAGCGCGAGCTCTGCGTCCTCGTCGGGCCCTCGGGCGCCGGCAAGTCGACGATCCTCCGCATGATCAACCGCCTCGTCGAGCCGAGCGAGGGCCGGGTCACGCTGGACGGGAAGGAGCTCAGATCGATCGACCCCGATACGCTGAGACGCGGCATCGGCTACGTCATCCAGGGGGTCGGACTTTTCCCCCACCTTACTGTTTCGGCCAACGTGTCCGTGGTGCCGGAGCTCCTAGGCTGGGCCAGGGCCCGCGTATCCGCGCGCGCGAGGGAGATGCTCGAGCTCGTGGGGCTCGACCCCGACCGCTACGGGCCGCGCTATCCCTCGCAGCTCTCGGGAGGCGAGGCCCAACGCGTCGGGGTCGCGCGGGCCCTCGCCTCGGACCCGCCCATCCTCCTCATGGACGAGCCGTTCAGCGCGGTGGACCCGGTGAACCGCCTGAGGCTCCAGCAGGAGTTCCTCTCCATCCAGCGGCGCCTCAGGAAGACAGTCGTCTTCGTCACCCACGACGTGGACGAGGCCATCCGCCTCGCGGACCGGATCGCCGTGCTGCGCTCCGGCTCCCTCGTGCAGTACGACGCGCCCGAGGCCCTCCTCGACGCGCCGGCCGACGCCTTCATCGCGGGCTTCCTCGGCTCGGACCGGGCCCTCAAGCGTCTCTCGAGACGGGCCATTCGGGATTGGATGAGGCCCGCGAGGAAGGCCTCCGTCGACGAGGACCTGGCCGGGCTCCTCTGCGGAGAGGACCCTGGCTATTGGTGGGTGGTCGACGGCTCGGGAAGGCTTCTCGGCTGCCTGGATCGGGCCTTGGCCGGCTGTTCCGAGGATCCGCGCCGCATCATCGCCGCGCAACGGATCGAGGACATGGCGGTGGACCTCGATACGAGCCTCAAGGACGCCCTCTCCGCGATGCTCGGCTCGAGCGCCCGGACGATCCCGGTCGTGGACGGCGCCTTCCGCCTCGTCGGCGAGATCGCCCTGGACGACATCGAGCGAGCCTCCGACCGGGCCCAGAGCCGATGACCAAGGCCGAGCTCCGCGCCTGGCTCGTCGCGGCCCTGCTCGCGGCTTCCCTGATCCTCCTCTCCTCGAGCGAGGCCGCCCTGAAGGGTCTCCTGGGCCTCCTCTTCCCGGGTACGGCGAGGCCGCTCTACCCGCGCGCCGCTCTTGCCTTCCTCGTGGGGGAGCATCTCGGCCTCGTGGCGGTCTCCAGCCTGCTCGCCGCCCTCGTGGGCATTTCCGCGGGAATCCTCGCCACGAGGCCGGGCTGGGGATCCTTCGCCGAGCTGGCCGAGAGACTCGCGGCCGCGGGACAGACCTTCCCTCCCGCCGCCGCCCTGGCCCTGGCCGTCCCTTCCCTCGGCTTCGGGTTTCCTCCGACCATCGTCGCCCTCTTCCTCTACGGCATCCTGCCCATCGTGCGTAACACGATGAGCGGGCTCGCCGGAGTCGGTCCCGATGTCCTCGAGGCGGCGCGGGGAATGGGCATGGGCAGGACGCGGATCCTGTTCAGGATCGAGCTCCCCCTGGCCGCGCCCCTGATCCTCGCCGGGCTGCGCACTTCCGT
>CAYNFM010000037.1:18906-33493 GCA_964396415.1 uncultured Treponemataceae bacterium
TTTGCCGACTCGGCGAGGCCGGGAGGCGGGACGGTGGCGCCGAGATCCCGCGAGCCCGCCGCGAGGGCCGCTCGCGCCGGCGCGTCGAGCCCCGACGCGGCTTGGGAAGACCCAAGCCTCGAGGCGAAGGCGAAGAGGGCCAGGGAGCCGAGGATTGCGATGGCGAGGGCCCCGGCCGCGCGGGAGATCGCGTTGTTGACTCCCGAGGCGACGCCCGAGAAGCGCGCGCTCTGGGCGCCCATGACAGTCGAGGTCAACGGGGCTACCGTAAAGCCCATCCCGAGGCCGAAGAGCGCGATCCCCGGAAAGAAGCTAGCCCAATACGCCGATGGTCCCCGAGTTATCCCGGGCAGGGCAAGAGCGAAGAATCCCAGTCCGACGAGGGCCGGACCCAGAGTAAGGAAGAGACGGGGCCCCCTACGGTCCGCCATGGCTCCCGCCGGACGCGCGAGGAGCGTCAGGATGAGGGCGAAGGGGAGGAAGGCGAGGCCCGCCTGGGTCTTGGAATAGCCCTGAGTTTGGACCAGGTCGAGGGAGAGGAAGAAGGTCGCGGCGCTCAAGGCTCCATAGAGCAGAAGGGTAAGCAGGTTCGCCCCCGAGAAGGCGCGCGAGCCGAAGAGCCTCAGGGGCAGCATGGGAAACTCTCGTGAACGCTCGGCGAGGACGAAGGCGAGACAGGCCCCTGCTCCGACCGCCAGGGCGACTATGACCAAGGGGCTGCCGAAGCCGAGATCGGGAGCCTCGATGAAGCCGTAGGCGAGGGCGGCGAGGGCGACGATTGCGAGGAGGGCCCCCGCTGCGTCTATCGGGCCGGCGATAGACTCGTCGCGGCTCTCGGGGACCTTCGACGCGAGTACGACGAGCGCGGCGATCCCGAGCGGAATGTTTATGAGGAAGACGCCCCGCCACAGACCGAGGTCCGAGAGGACGCCGCCGAGGGCGGGCCCGACTACCGTCACGAGGGTCGTCACCGCCGACCAGGTACCGATCGCCCGCCCTCGGCGCTCGGGGGCGGTGCTCGCCGTGATGAGGGAGAGGCTGCCCGGAATCATCAAGGCCCCGCCGAGGCCCTGGACCGCCCGCGCGGCGATGAGGAAGCCGATGGATGGGGAGAGACCGCAGGCGCAGGATGCGGCGGCGAACAAGCCGATGCCGGCGCCGAAGGCCTTCTTGCGCCCGAGGCGGTCGCCGAGGCTTCCCCCTACCAGTATGAGGGCGGCCAGCATCAGGAGATAGGAATTGGCCACCCACAGGAGCTGAGAGCCGCTGGCTCGGAGGCTCGCTTGAATCGCGGGCATGGCGACGTTCAGCGCCGTCCCGTCGATGAAGGCCATGCTCGAGGCTAGTATGGCGGCCGCGAGGACCCAGGATTCAGTAGCGCGCGTAGATTCCATTTTCTGAATATACTGAGCCGCTGCCAGCTTCGGTACGGACAAACGAGAGCTGCCGAGCCTTCAGCGCGCGGAAGGCGGTCCTAGAACGCGAGTCCGAGCGTGATCGTGACGGCCAGGTCCAAGCCCTGAGGGATCGCCTCGGGAATATTTTGGCCTAGATCGTACGCCCCGCCCGCGGCGACGCTGCCGGTGAACAGGCGGAAGACTATCGCCCTATATCCGAGAATTATCGAGGGTCGAAACAGCGTTCCGCTATCTCCCTGTATGGACGGCTGGTCGAAACCATAGGTTCCGGTGAATTTCGCATAGGGCCCGACCGCTCGCGGACTGAACGGATAGTAGCAGGCTCCCAACGAGACGCTATTGTAAGCGTCCCGAATGCCGTAGCTCGCTCCGAGATCCAGGCCGAGGGAGGAGCCGGAATCGAGCCGGAAGGCATACTCTCCTCCGCCGCACATGCTGACATGGTATACCGCCTCTCCCTCGACCCTCAAGGGAAGAAGTCCATCCTGCGCCCGCGCGCTCCCGATGGAGATCAAGGCGAATGCGGCGGCGATGATAATGACCGTAAGCCTCATAGCGACACCTCCGAGTGAAAAACGATCGTGGCGCCAAGGCTAAACGATGCGCCGCTTGTTGCGCATGAGAAGAAAATAGTAATTTCATGAGTAAACGGAAGGAAATACCGAAGGGGAGGCGCTTCTCGTGTCCTGGCTCGAATTCCTCGTTCCGGCCTTGGTCCTCATGACGGGCCTCCCCTGCACGGCCATAGCCTATGTCTATTCGCAGAACTCGCATTCAGCCTGGCGAGGTCGGCTTTTCGCTTTTTTCGCCGCTTCGGTCGGGGTCTCCTTTCTCATGGCCGTCGGCATCTTCATCCGTCGCTCGGGGCTCGTCGGAGGCTTCCTTCCCTATTTCATCGTCTGGAACCTGTCCTTCGCCCTGCTGGCGACGGCGAGCTACCAAGCCCTGGGCGTCGCGCTCATCGCGTCGGGCATAGACTTTACCAAGCGCTTCCTGCTTCCCTTCGTCGCCGCCACGGTCCTCGCCTATGCCTCCAACACCTTCCTCGCCCTCAAGGGCGGAAGCGATCTGTTCTTTCCATATATTGAAGGAGCCTATTCGGCTACCTCGATCTATTTGTTCGCCGCCCTCGCGGCGGCGCTCCTCGTGCTTCTCCGCAACCGATCCCGTCTCGCTCCCGAGGACGGAAAGACCTTGGAAAGGTTCCTGTACGTCTTCCTCCCCCTCGGGACCTTGCTTTTTCTCGACGAGCTATTTCGCGTCACCCGCTGGATCGAGATACCCCTCCTTCCCCTCCTGCCCCTCTCCCCCCTCGTGCTGTACTGCTTCTCGTCCCTCGAGCTTCTCGCCCGCATGCGGCGCGAGCGCGGCTCGCGGCTTCCTCTCCCCGCGGACTCTCGGCTCGACGAGATGTCGGCGTCGATCGCCGTATCCTGCGGAGCCTCGCCGCTCACGCAGCGAGAGCGGAGCATCCTCGTGGACCTGCTCGGCGGCCTGAGCAACGCGGAGATCGGATCCAAGCGCGGGATTTCGCCCCACACCGTAAAAAACCACGTGTACAGCATCTATCAGAAAACGGGGGCCGGGAGCCGCAAGGAGCTCTACGCCTTCGCCCTGCGAGGCGATCGGGCGAGTTCCGGATCGCTCGACCCCGCGGGCCGGTGAAGATCGTTATTCGCAGGTGGGTCGAATACCCCGCACCGCTCGCTCATGATGGGGGGGCCGGCTTGCTTTCGCGAACCCGGGTCGTTGGCCGCGATCAGATCAGCTTGAGGAACTCGTCAACTGAAAGGCCGGATTGGCGGATAATCGCGCGAAGCGTGCCGGTGTCGAGTTCCTTGTGATCGGGCACGACAAGTTGAGCGAATGGGGTCGATCGCTTTACGACGATATGGCTGCCTGATTGTCGTATTATCTCGAAACCTGCCTTCTGTAAAGTAGAGATGCATTTGTGGCCGGAGAGACGAGGAAGAAGGCTCATACTGCGACAAGCATCGAGTCGAACTTCTCGACGGGAACGGGTAGGCCCTGATCCTGAAGCGCAAGGGTGTAGACCTCGATGGCTTCTTTGATGTTGGTGATAGCCTCTTCTTTGCTGTGACCTTGAGAAAGACAGCCCGGAAGACTGGGGCATTCGACGACGTAGTAACCGTCTTCGCCGGGATAGACGATGACTTGGCGCATGCGGCACCTCCTACGAAATAATACTACTACGAATTAACTCTGATAAGGTCATCCAAAGTTTTGAGGGTGGCTCTTCCTTTTTGCTCAGGCGATCGGTCGAGCTTGCGGAGGCGGTGGGTAAGGCGAAGAAGACCTGACGGCCGAAGGCGCCCTGTCATTATACATACGGCAGAGTGGAGGCCTTAGACCAACAGCTCCCCGTCGCGCTCGATGACGACCTCCTTGCCGTTGGCCTTGGTCACCACTATGGTCGGCTTGGACACGAGGCCGTCGAGGTGGATGAGGGCCGGGGCGTCCTCGTCGTAGTTGGAGCCTATCGCGAAATGGCAACTGTGAAAGGCCTTCTCGTCCTCCAGTATGTTGCCCACGATCTCCGCCGAGGGGTTGAGCCCGATGCCGAGCTCGCCCAGGTTCCTCGCGTTGCGAAGGTAGT
The DNA here is from genome assembly GCA_964396415.1 of uncultured Treponemataceae bacterium. Classification (GTDB taxonomy): domain Bacteria; phylum Spirochaetota; class Spirochaetia; order Treponematales; family Rectinemataceae; genus UBA1306. Next base: position 22,942 of record CAYNFM010000037.1, read on the forward strand.
GACCGACCTTGTCCTGCGGCAGGGCCCCTCGGGGCCCTGAGCCCTCGCGACCCAGGACCTCCGCCGCTTCCTCGCCCGACGCGATGGCGGCCTCGAGGGCCGCGGCTTCCTCGCCGCCCTCGATCCCTACGACGAAGCCACCCTCGACGCGGCATCGTATGGGCTCGCGGATCAGTATGTCTCCCTTGACGGCCGCGATGGATCCGTCGAAGGCGATGATGCCTTCCGAGGCGCCGAGCTCGGGCGAGACGAAGACCTCACCGGCGGGGAGATTGCCGCCCGAGCCGGGGCTCGAGAAGTCGCCGTCGTCGGCCTTGGGCGCGCGACCCTTGATGCCGACGCGGATGTCCGTGCCGCCCGGGTTGGTGACGCGTACGTAGAGGCCGCCGGAGAGGGCGGCGGACACGGCCCTGCAGCGGGCCTTGAGGGCGGCGTAGTCTATGGGCACCGTCTTCGCGAACATGGCCCGCGTGAGGCCGGGCGACCAGAAGGCCCGCATCGTCTTGGCGCCGTTGAGCTGATAGTGGAATATGTGGTCGTACCGGACGCCGTCCCATTCGTAGGGCGTCCGGATGCCCTCGCGATCCTTGCCCAGCTTTTCCGCCGACAGGGATACGAAGACGTCGGGCTTGGACTCGAAGGCCGCGATCACGGCCTCCTCGGCGTAATCCGTCTGCGTCTTTACGCCCTGCGCGACGAGGACGGGCTTGGCCCCGACCGCCGCCGCCGCGTCGTACATCGCGGCGGCGATCTCGATGACTTCACGCGCGGGGTTCGTCACGATGAGGACGGTCTCGCCTTTCTTCAGCTTGAGCGAGGAGCCGACGGCGATCGCGGCCGCCGCGGCGATGGCGCCGTCGGGCTCGAAGCCCGAGGCGAGGGTCATGCTGCTCATGTTTCCCATGAAACGCCGCCGCCGGCCGCCTGTCAAGGAGAGGGAGCGCGACCGGCGGTCGGGACGCGGCCCGGGGCGGAGAAGTCCCAGCGCAGGCGCAGGGCGAGCCTGCCTTCGATGGCCGCGGCGAATGCGGCGGTTCCCGCCAGGGGGCTTGCCGTCCGGAGCCGATAGGCCGTGTAGACGAGCTCGGCAACGATGCCGATGCGCGTACCGAGGGCAGGCCATGGGAGATCGGCTATCGTCGCAGAAAAGCCGAAGCGATCGGGCCAGGCAGCGGCCTCGAGCGGAATGCGCGCCTCCGAGCTTCCCGTCGGATCGGGCAGGCCGATCCGTCCGAAAGGCAGGAGGCCCCCGACGAGGAAGCGGAGCCCGCCGCCCAGGCCGAGCTCCCCGTCCAGGCGAAAGGCTCCCGATTCCATCGCCGCGTCGTACGAGATCCCCGGGCGTAGACCTAGCTCGAAGGGAGCGATGTCTAACCCGACGGACAGATCGATCGAGCAGCCCTTGAGCGCCGGATCGATCCCCAGGAGGGGCCCCGCCGAGAGCTCGACGAAAGGGCCCTGCCGCGCCTGAAGCTTCGTCCCGGCTGCCCAGCCGTGGCGCGGGGCCGCGGCGATTAAGGAGAGGATGACGCAGAGAGTACGCAGGGTATGGCTATGCATGATGCCTCCGGCGATTCGACGTCCGGAGGATGCCCCCGCGATTGAGGATGAAGGGGCTAGGCTTTTCCGATGCGGCGGAAGAGAGGCACCCGAGCCGACACGCCCATTGCGAGGCTCGAGCTTTCTCCCCGTTCGAGGTACTTGCAGGCGATCCCGGCCACCATCGCCCCGTTGTCCCCGCAGAGCCTGAGGGGAGGGAAGATCGCCTCGATGTCCGATCGCGCGGAGAGGGCGCGGCGCAGGTAGGAGTTCGCGGCGACGCCTCCGCCCGCCACGACGCGGCGGAGGCCGCTATCCTCCACCGCCCTGTATAGGCGGGAGAGGAGGAGGTCTATCGCGGCCTTCTGGAAGGAAGCGGCGATGTCGGCGCTCTTCGCCTCGGCGCCGGGTCGCCTGAACTGCTCGAGCTGGCGTATCGCCGCCGTCTTGAGCCCCGAATAGGACAGGTCGTAGCGGTGCTCTCCTTTATGGAGCGAGGGAGCGGGGAAGGAGAAGGCGGTCTCGTCCCCTCCCTGGGCGAGGGCGTCAACGGCTGCCCCGCCCGGATAGCCGAAGCCGTAGTGCTTCGCGACCTTGTCGAAAGCCTCGCCCACCGCGTCGTCTATAGTCGTTCCGAGGATCTCGATGGCGTCGAAGTCCTCGACCCTGCAGATTATCGAGTGCCCTCCGGAGACGAGAAGGCCGATGAAGGGATAGGGACTCGGCTTCTCGAGCCTGGAGGCGTAGAGGTGGGCGAGGATGTGGTTCACGCCCACGAAGGGCTTGTCGATGGCCCAGGCCATGCCCTTCGCGAAGCAGAGACCCACGAGAAGGGAACCTATGAGCCCGGGCATGGCCGTCGCCGCCACTCCGTCCAGATCCTTCGGGGCCATTCCCGCCTCGTCCAGGGCACGCGAGACGACCCCATGTATCCACTCGCTGTGCTTGCGGCTCGCGATCTCGGGGACGACGCCCTGATATTTCTCGTGGAAGGGAATCTGAGTGGCGACTACGTCGGACAGGATGCGCGAGCCGTCCTCGACGACGGCCGCGGCGCATTCGTCGCAGGAAGTCTCAATTCCCAGGACTCGCATCGTCCTCCTCTGCTTCCTGGACCATGAAGCGGGAGATCGTGGACAGGGAAAAGCCTTCCGCGACGAGCTGGGGATAGAGATCCGTGAGGGTCTGCGCCAGCTCCGCCGACCAGACGTGGCCGATCATGATCGCCGGCCTGTCCTTGGAGGCCAGCTTCTTGCCGTCCTCGACGGCCCGAATGATTGAAGCCCGGTCGGGCGCGTTGTCGAGGAACACGTTTCGCTCCCAGTATGGAATTCCCTCTCGGCGGGCGGCCTCGGCGACCGCGGTGCCCGAAGTGGTGAGTGAATCAACATAGTAAATTCCGCGTCTTTTGGCAACCGCCGTTACGGCTTCCATGATGCCCAGATCGGTCGTGGCCGCCGATCCCATATGGTTGTTCATCCCGATCGCGCCCGGCACTGTCTTCAGATTGGCTTCTATGATGCCCTCGATCTCGTCCCTTCCCATCCCCAGCAGAATCGCGCCGGGACCGGGGTTCTGGCCTCCCAAGGCTTGCATCGGCTGGTGGAGAATGAGCTCCTTGCCCGCGGCGCGCACCGCCTGCGCGGCCTTTTCGCTGTCGGGCAGATCGGGCAGGACGGAAATCGTTATGGGGAAAGGCAATTCGAGAAAGGCCTCGAGCTGCTTCAGGCTATAGCCGGCATCGTCGACGATGAAAATCAGGTATTTAGCCTTGGCAGGAGGCGGGATGGGTCGTAGCGGAAGCTTGTAGGACGCGGTTTGACGAGGAGGGGGTGTAGTCGGAACCGGCCTGACAGGAGGAGGAGGCAGGGCCGATTGGGCCTCTATCGGCTCGACCGAAGGCGCGGGAGGCGCGGCGACAGCAGGAGGCGCGACTGGCGCGGGAGGGGAGGCGGGAACCGACGCGCTCGAGGCCTGGCTCGAGGCGATGCTCGAGTCTCGCAGGAAAAGGCCGGTCAATAAGGCCGCCAAGGCAATCGCCACGACGGTCAGGCCTAGAGTTGCGAAGAGCACGCGATTTTCCCGCCATGACACGACCGAGGAACGGGCCTTCGCCTTGACCGCGCGCCCGCTCTTACGTCTCGTCGTCTTCTTCGGAGTCGCCGTCACAACGACTTATGATAGCCCCATCACAGGGGCAGGGGCAAGGACAATGACGGAAACCGCTAGGAGACGTAGGAAAGGTCGGACGGTGGCGCTCCCTCCTTGAGCTTGCGCAGGGCGCGTTTCTCGATCTGGCGGACGGTCTCGGGGGATATGCCGAGCTGGGCGCCGATGGTTTTCAGGGTCTGGCGCTGGCCGCCGAGGAACTCGAAGCGATACATGAGGATGCGCTTCTCTTTTTCGAGGAGAAGCTCGAGCAGCTCGAGGGTCTCCTCTCGGGAGCAGGATCGCATGAGCTCCGCGTCGGGACTGTAGCTGTTGTCTTCATAGATGTCGATTATGGAGCCCGAGTCCTCCCCGCCGTCGTTCTCGAGCGAGACGAGGGACGAGGCCATTCCGATGATGTCGGCGACCGCCTCCTCGGAGACCCTGAGCTCGCGCGCGATCTCGGCGACAGTGGGCTCGCGCTGGAAAGTCTGCGTGAGGACGCTGTAAGTCCTCTGGATCCGCTTGAGCAGCTCTTCCTTGCGATGGGGCAGGCGAATGGCGCGCCGGCTATTGACGAGAGAGCGCATGATGGACTGCTTGATCCACCAGGAAGCATAGGTGGAAAAACGCACGTTGCGGGCGCCGTCGTACTTTTCGGCGGCCTTTATGAGACCCACGTTGCCTTCCTGGATGAGATCCAGAAGAGGCATATCCGGCGTGACGAAACCGCGGGCGATCTTGACGACGAGACGCAGGTTGGCTTCGATCAATCGCCGTCGAGCCTCCTCGTCTCCGCTGAATACGCGAGCGGAAAGCTCGCGCTCGTCTTCCGCGGTCAGAAGCGGGATTCGCTTGATGATCGCGTAATAGCTGCGAAGACCATCCTCGGAATTGTCGGTTTCGGTAAATGCTTTCATCTTGTTGCTCCACTATTTATGAAGCATATTCCATGCCAATCACGGGAAACGGATTTCCGTAGTTACTAATGATAGGTACATAAACGAATTAAAAAAGCGCCAGCCGGTAGATGGCCGGCTGGCGCTTTTTTATGTCTACATAATCACACCTATTGCCCTCTAGGGCGTATACTGAATCATACTAATTCTCACGGAATGACGGAAGAATGCACTGCGGCCCGCGAAACCCGCGACACATTCGGCGTGGCCGAGGGAAAATCGCGAATAAAGGTAAAAAGCGCGAAAAGCGCAACGATAAGTACGACAAGCTTTCTCATCCCAGTCTCCGCGCTAAAGTCAGAATATCCACGTGTCGGGCCGCGATGCAAGGTCGAAGTTTAGTACGCCTCTTCATTTTAGATATTTTAAAGGATTGAGGGCCAGGCTCCGGTGGAAGAGGCCGAAATGCAGATGCGGCCCCGTACTATATCCGGTATTTCCCGAAAGTCCCAGCGCCGAGCCCTGGCTCAACATCGTTCCCACCGTCACCGTCGCCTTGGTCAAATGCCCGTAGAGTGTTTGATAGCCGTCCGCATGACTCAAGATTACGTAGTTCCCGAAATTCCCGTTGTAGCCGACGTCGGCGACCTTCCCGTCCATGGCGGCCCGTACCGTAGTTCCGGCGTCCACCGCGATGTCGATGCCTGCATGGAATCTGCGAACGCCGGTGAAGGGATCGGGCCTGTACCCGAAGGGCGAGCTCAAGGGGCCCCTGACCGGCCAGGCGAATCTTTCGCCGAGGGCCCGCTTCACCTCCGAGTCGGGAAGCTTGGCCCCGGGGACGAATAGCGACTGTCCGACGATCAATCGCGCGCTTCCGAGGTCGTTGGCGTCGACGATCTTCGTGGCATCGACCTTGTAGCGCTTGGATATCGAGCTTATGCTGTCGCCCGCGCGTACCTTTTGTATGAGGCCGTCGATGTTCGGAATGCGCAACTGGGCTCCCGGCCTGAGGCTCGAAGCGCTCGAAATGCCGTTTACCGAGATTATGGTTCCCATGTCGAGACCGAAGCGCCGGGCTATAGTCGCGAGGCTGTCCTCCGATCGTACCGTATAGGTCGACAGCTCGAGGGTAGCGGGAACGGGAGGAAGGCCGGATCCATCCTGCACGGCGTCGGAGCGGCCGTCGGCGAGCTCGGGGGAAACGTACTCGAGGAGAAGGTTCTGCAGGGAGCCGTCGTCGTAGACGAGTCCCGAGGCGGGCATCGGAAAGGAAGGTCCCCTGGCGAGCGTCGTCGCTACGAAGGCGGCGAGGGAGATGATCGCGAGGCCGGCGCCGATGCCGATCGCGGGTTTGATTCGGGAAGGTCGCGGCCTTACCCGCGCGATCGAGCGAAGGGCGAGGAGGGCCAGTCTCGCCGGAAGACCGGGGAAGCGGGCTCCTCCCGGGGAATAGACGCCGCCGATCCTCTGCAGGGCGATGCTTGACGCGGGGTGGCCGCCGATTCTCCGGCGCTCTCCGGCCCCGGATATGGGCACGAAGCGCGAGGCTGAGCGTCTTTTGCCGATCTTCTGTCGGGCTATGATGCTTTCCATGATATCGTACTTGTCTTATCGACAATTCCGGGGAGCGACATTATAGTCGGAAACGAATCGATGCGGTCCTCTAGATTCCATCCGGGGTGGGCAATCCTCGGCGCCGCCCTCTTCGTCCTGCTTTCGAAGGTCTTCGTTCTCGACGCGGCCGTCGTCGACGGCTCCTCGATGCGCCCTACGCTCGAGCCCGGCTCCCTCGTCCTCGTTCTCCGTTGCGCCTATGGCCTGCGCTCCCCATCCGGCTATGGCTATATCCTGCGCTGGGCCGCGCCGCGCCGGGGCGATATCGTGGCCGCGGTGAACCCCAGGGACGGCCTTCCGATAGTCAAGCGAGTCGGGTCCGTAGGCCCGCAGTCCCTCGCCGTCGATGCCGACCGCCTCGTCGGGCCCGGCCTGGACGCCCCCCTCTCGGCCGAGGAGGCCGCGCGCTTCGGTCGCGGGATCGAGCTATCCGCGAGCGAGCTGATCCTCCTCGGGGACAACCCGCTCGAGTCCCTCGACTCGCGGGAATACGGGCCCGTACCGATTGAGGCGGTTTCCGGAAGGGTGCTATCCTTCGGGAAATGGGCCCGATCATGAACAGGCGATCGCTGCGCTATTGGTCGGTAGTCGGCTTCCTCGGGCTCCTGGCCGCTCTCGTCCTGGTACGCTACGCCTACCTCGCCTTCACGCCCAACCAGGAGGCGCCCCTCGCGTCGGATGCCGTCGAGCGGGGGACGATAGCCGATCGCAACGGCCGCGTCCTCGCGATGGACTCGCCTCTGTACAACATCGCGGTCTGGCGGCCCGAGACCAAGCGCGACGCCTTCCCGGCGGAAGCCGGCCGCCTCTCCTCGATCACGGGCGTCCCCGAGTCGGAGATCCTGGATCGCTGGTCCAAGGGGAGCTCGGACTTCTTCTACCTGGCCAAGCGCGCCGCGCCCCAGGCCGCGCGGGCCGTACAGGACGCCAAGGACTCGGGCGCCTTCTCAGGGGTCGTGGTGGAAAAAGTCGAGGGCAGGCTCTACCCCGAGAAGCGCCTCGCCAGCCACCTCGTGGGCTTCGTCGGCGACGGCAACTCCGGCCTCGCGGGGATCGAAAAGCGAGGCGACGACGAGCTCCTGGGCTCGGGCCGGAACTTCGTGCTCACGATCGACGCCGACATGCAGTTCTCCCTCGAGGAGATAGCCCGCAAGGCCATGACGACGACGGGGGCCCAGGCCGTCATCATCCTCGCCGCCGACGCGAGGACGGGCGAGCTGCTCTCCTACGTCGCGATGCCCGACTTCGACCCCAATGACTACGCGTCCTCCTCGTCGGAGTCCTGGTACGATTGGCCCAGCGTCTATCCCTACGAGCCCGGCTCCGTCTTCAAGGTCTTCACGATGGCCTCTGTCCTGGACCTGGGCGGAGCCGACATGCGCACGACGTTCTACTGCGACGGCGCCTATCACAAGGTCGCGCCCTCGGGCGAGAAGATCACCATCAAATGCCTCGGCGTCCACGGCGTCGTCAACATACAGAAGATACTCGAGTATTCCTGCAACGCCGGCGCCGCCTACGCCACGGACACGGTCGACCAGGCCGATTTCTACGAAAAGCTCCGCGGCTTCGGCTTCGGCTCGCGGACGGGCCTCGTCGTGCCCGGCGAGACTCCCGGTCTACTCCGCTCGCCCGAGACCTGGTCCCTCCGTTCCAAACCGACTATCGGCATGGGACAGGAGATTTTCGTGTCCGCGGTCCAGATGATCGCCGCCGCGACCGCGATCGCGAACGGCGGCATCCTCCTCAAGCCCTACGTCGTGAGCCGCGTGCTGGAGCGCGACGGCTCCGTCGCCTACGACAACGGGCCCCAGCCCGTGCGGCGAGCCGTATCGGCCGAGACGGCGGCGAACATACTGTCCGCGATGGAGACGGTGTCGAGCGCGGGGGGCACGGGCAGTCGGGCCAAGGTCTCCGATATACGGATGGCGGTCAAGACCGGCACGGCTCAAATGATCGATCCCGATACCCAAAGCTACTCCGAGAAGGACTACATCGCGTCGACCCTGGCCATCTTCCCCGCCGACGCGCCCCGCGCGATCGTCTACCTCGCCATCGTCAAGCCGACCCTCGGACCTTCCTACTACGGCGGGCGCATCGCCGCGCCCCTCGTCAAGGAGGCGGCCGAGACCATCCTCAACCTGACCGATATCCCGCGCGGGAGCAATCCGACGGTCAGCCATCCCGATACGGTCGTCCTGCCGCCGGTGAAGCCCATCGCGATCGGCGACACCATGCCCGACCTCACCGGCGTACCCAAGCGCCTCCTCATGCCCCTCCTCGAGCGCAAGGACATCAGCGTCAAGATGAGCGGCGAGGGCTACGTCGTCAGCCAGAGCCCGTCGCCGGGCGCGCCCGTCGCGCCGGGGGCGGAATTGACCCTGGAGTTCCGGTGAGCGACGGGAGCGGAGGGACCGACGCCTTCCTCGCAGCCAACCTCGCCGCCTTGCGCGGGCGCTTCCCCGAATTGGCCGACCGCGTGGGGGCGGCGAAGGGATTCGAGCTCGAGCCGCTGACCGCGGCTTCGGGCGAGCCGAGCGCCCGGATTCCCGACGGCCCCCTTTTGCACTCTAGCCGCGATCCTCGGGCGGAGGCTCGCAGGCTCGTCCGGGCGGTCCTGGGGTCGGCCGCCGATACCCTGGTCTTCCTCGGCCTCGGCCTCGGTTACGCGGCCGAGGCCTGTCTCGAAAGCGAGGTCCCGCGACTCATCGCCTGCGAGGCCGACCCCGGCGCCCTCGCGGCAGCCTTCCGGCTGCGCGATTTTTCCCGCCTCCTCGCGGACCGGAGGCTCGGCTTCGTCGTCGGGGGAGAGCCTGAAGCCCTCATCTCCGCCCTCGAGCTTTCCGGCGGGACTAGGGCCGCCATTCTCGAGAGCAAAGCCGCTACCTCGACCGATCCCTCCTGGTTCGAGCGCGCGCGGCGGGCCGTCGAGCGCTGGAACGCCAAGGGCGAAGTCAACGAGAATACCCTACGCCGATTCGGGAAGCTCTGGGTGCGTAACTTGGCGCGCAACCTCCCTCGGGCAGCGGAGTCTCCGGGCGTCGAGACGCTTGCCGGTCTCTTCGAGGGCATCCCCGCCCTGGTCCTCGCCGCCGGCCCGAGCCTCGATCCGATCCTTCCATATATGAAGGATGTCTCTAAGCGGGCCCTGGTCCTTTGCGTCGATACGGCCCTGCGTAGCCTCCTCCGCTACGGGCCCGAGCCGGACTTCCTCGTCGTCGTCGATCCCCAGTACTGGAACTGGCGCCATCTTGCCGGCCTATCCGCGCCCTCGTCTTTCCTCGTGTCCGAGACCACGACTTGGCCCGCCGTCTTTCGCGCGTCGCGTCGCGGCGCCTTCCTGGGCGGCTCTCTCTTTCCCCTGGGCCGAAGGATAGAGGCCTTCGTCGGCGGCAAGGGCCATCTGGGCGCGGGCGGCTCGGTCGCGACGAGCGCCTGGGATCTCGGCCGCATCATGGGTTGTTCACCCCTATGGATGGCCGGTCTGGATCTCGGCTACCCCGATGGGCAGACCCATGCCAGGGCCAGTCTCTTCGAGCAGCGAGCCCTCGCATCGGGCAAGCGCCTCGAGCCGGCCTCCTCCTCCCAAGCCGCGGCCCTGGTTGGCGTCCCATGCTTCGAGGCCCCGTCCATGGAGGGCGGGAGGCTGCGTACGGACGAGCGCATGGCCCTGTACGCCTGGTGGTTCGAAAGCCGCTTCGCCCGCCCCGGCTCTCCGCCCACCTTCTCTTTGAGCCCAGGCGCGCTCGCCGTGCCCGGCTTGGGCTTGGGCAGGATCGAGGAGCTTCTGGCCGGACCCGATCGCCGAGCCGAGATCGAAGATGCGCTCGGCCGCGCCGAGCTGATGGCCGGGGCCCGAGCGGATGCGGCGGGCCCCGACGGAAGGCTCGGCAGGTCGGGAGTGGCCGAAGGGCTTCGTTCCCTCCGCGCGCAGCTGGAGTCGATAGCCCGCGAAGCCGAGGCGGCCGCCGAGGCGGCCCGCGAAGGCCGCAGGGCCTTCGCCTCGGGCGGCGACGTCCGTTCCTGCCTGGCTGCCCTGGACGAGACCGATTCGCTGCTCCTCGACATCGAGGCGCGGGACATCGCGGGATTTCTCCTCCCGCCATTACGCGAATTGGTGGGCCGGGAGGCCCGCGACCTCGGCGAAAGCCTCGAGCGCTCCGAGCTCATCTACCGCGAGCTGGCCCGGTCCGCTCGCTACCACCTCGAAGTCCTTTCGGCGGCGGATCTCGCGGTTCCGGCGACTTCGTAATCTTGGATCAAGGTTTTAGGAATCATTGCCGAAAATCTTTTTAGAGGGAAACCTCTGCTACGGTATGCTACCTGACGTCCAGGCATACCGTTTTTTT
>CAYNFM010000038.1:0-19705 GCA_964396415.1 uncultured Treponemataceae bacterium
CGGTGAAGGCGAAGGGGCTCGTGCGGTTGCGGTCGGTGAGGTCCTGCGGCAGCTTGGGAAGGGATGCGGCGCCGATCTCGATCTTGCCGCCTTCTTTGGAAACGTAGGGCTTGCCCTCGGCCGTCGCGTTGAGGACCTCGGAGAGCTCGTCGCCGAGGAAGACGGAAATGATGGCGGGGGGAGCCTCGTTGCCGCCGAGGCGGAGGTCGTTGCCGGAGGTGGCCACGGAGGCGCGGAGCTGCGGGGCATAGCGATCGACGGCCTCTATGCACGCGCAGACGAAGACGAGGAAGCGGGCGTTGGAAGCGGGGTCGGAGCCGGGCTCGAGCAGATTGAGGCCGGTATCGGTACCCATGGACCAGTTGACGTGCTTGCCCGACCCGTTGATGCCGTTGAAGGGCTTCTCGTGGAGGAGGGCGGCCAGGCCGTGACGGGCCGCGACGGCGTGCATCGTTTCCATCACGAGCTGGTTGGAGTCCGCTGCGACGTTGGAGCTCGAGAACACGCACGCGAGCTCGAATTGATTGGGAGCCACCTCGTTATGCTGGGTCTTGGCGGTGACGCCCATCGCCCAGAGCTCGTCGTTGAGCTCGCGCATGAAGGCCGCGACCTTTTCCTGTATGGCTCCGAAGTAGTGGTCCTCCATCTCCTGCCCCTTGGCCGGCATGGAGCCGAAGACCGTACGCCCGGTGAGGACGAGGTCCGGGCGCTTCCGATACAGCTCGCGATTGACGAGGAAGTACTCCTGCTCCGGGCCGACGGTCGGGGTGACGCGAGACGCGTCCTTGATGCCGAGGGCGCCGAGGACGCGCAGAGCCTGCTTGTTGAGCGCCTCGATCGAGCGAAGCAGGGGGACTTTCTTGTCCAGGGCGTGGCCGAAATAGGAGACGAAGGCCGTCGGGATGCACAGCGTGGTGCCGCTCGGAGTCTTCTTGAGGAAGGCCGGGCTGGTCACGTCCCAGGCGGTATAGCCCCTGGCCTCGAAGGTGGCCCGTAGGCCGCCCGAGGGAAAGGAGGAGGCATCGGGCTCGCCTTTAACCAGCTCTTTGCCGGAAAACTCGATGAGTACCCTGCCGTCGCCGGTCGGAGCGATGAAGGAATCGTGCTTCTCGGCGGAAATACCGGAGAGTGGATGGAACCAGTGGGTATAGTGCGTGGCCCCCCGCTCCAAGGCCCAGTCCCTCATCGCGCTAGCGACAACTTCGGCTATGTCGAGGGTGAGTTCGCGTTTGCCGGCCTGCACTTTAAGCAGCTCGGAGAAGATGCTCTTGGGTAGGCGTTCCCGCATGACTGCGTTGGAAAAGCAGTTGGCCCCGTATACCTCCGCGAGGCCGAGAGTTTTGGATTCGATGCAATCAGACATGTAACACTCCTATGAATATGAGAGCTGATCATTTAGTAGCGCAAATATCATGCCAAGGCTTCAGAAAAAATATGTCGTTACCATCTAAAGAATTGATCAAAAGAAAGAGAAAGGGCAACCTACACCGACGTAAGTTCATTATCTAAGACTACATAGATGTACGGAATCGGCGCCAGTCGATGCCATATCGATGCAGAGCGAGCCCCATCCTTCTCTCGGTTATGCCGAGGCGGCGAGCCGCGGCCGCGGCGTTGCCCCGACAGATTTTCAAGGCTTCGACGAGAAGCTCCCGCTCGAGCCTGGCGAGGGAGGCATCCAGGGTCGAGGCAGGTCCCGTTCCCGTCGAATCGGCGGACTGGAGACTCGGAGGTAAATGATAGGCGTGGATGACCGAATCGGTCGACAGGATCACCGCGCGCTCCACGCAGTTCTCGAGCTCGCGCACGTTGCCCGGCCAATGGTAGGTCATGAGGAGATCGATGGCGGGGCTGGAAATGCGCAAGATCGGCTTTCCGGCTCGGCGTCCGTGCTTCTCGGCGAAATAGTCGGCAAGGAGGACGATGTCGCTGCGCCGCTCCCTAAGAGGCGGAACGCGGAGCGGAAAGACGTTGAGGCGCCAGAATAGATCGGCGCGAAAGCGTCCCTCCGCCACCTCCCGCTCGAGGTCGCGGTTTGTCGCGGCGATCACGCGGACGTCGGTCTTGAGGGTGACCGATCCGCCCACGCGCTGGAACTCGCCCTCTTGCAGGACGCGCAGGAGCTTGGCTTGCACTCCCTGCGAAAGCTCCCCGACCTCGTCGAGGAAGAGAGTCCCGTCGTCGGCGAGCTCGAAGCGGCCTCGCCTCAGCTCCTGCGCCCCGGTAAAGGAGCCGCGCTCATGTCCGAAAAGCTCGCTCTCGATGACCGACTCGGGCAGGGCGGCGCAGTTGACGGCGATGAAGGCGGCCTTGGCGCGCCCCGAGCGCTCGTGGAGGGCGCGAGCGACGAGCTCCTTGCCCGTGCCGCTCTCGCCCGAGACGAGGACGGTGGTCTCGGTGCCCGCGACGCGGTCCATAAGGGAATAAAGCTCGCGCATGGGCGCGGCGCGGCCTACGATGGCCGCGGGCGCCCATCCTTCGTCGATGCCAAGGGGCTCGGCAGTCTGGGGTACGACGTGGCCGACGGCCGAGTCGCCGAGGGTCGCGGCGCGGGCGAGCCGCCGCCTCAAGCCGAGGGCCTCGGCCACGAGGGCCGCGATGGACGACGCGATTACGAGGGTATGCTCGCGGCTCCCGAAAAAGCGCGAGAAGGAGAGCGCTCCCACCGCCGACCCGCCCAGCATGACCGGCACCGCCAGGCTCTCCGCCTCGAAGACCGGGCCCGCGGTCGCGAGCGCCTTGCCGAGGAGGCCGGCTCCGAGCTCGATGCGCTTCCCTGCCAGGGCGGCGTTGGCGGGATCCGCCACGGCGGCCACCCTCACTTCCCCGTCGTCGGACATCGCTAGCGCGGCGATGCCCCCCGCAAGGTCCACCCTATCCGCGAGGAAGGCAAGGAGAGGGCTCATCGCCTCCTCGAGGTTCGCGTGCCTCACGAGGAGCCGCCCCGCCTCGAAGAGGAGGGGCAGATCCGCGGGGTCGGGCGAGAGGAGGGCAGGGCGTTCGTCGCGCATGTGGGATTCTGCCGTGTTTGCGCCGATTAATTCAAGCATGTAGATGCCGCATCGGAATCGGCGCTATACTCCGCGGATCGGAGGCGCATCGTGGGCAGGAAGCTGGGTATCATCGGCGCAGGCAAGGTGGGCGAGGCCCTCGCCGTGGGAATCGCGCAACGCGGCCTCGTGGCCAAGGAGGACATGGTCCTATCCGATCGCTCCGAGTCGCATCGCGCGGACTTCGTCGCGAGGACTGGACTTCGCGCGATCCTCGACAATCGCGAAGTGGCCCGGCTCTCCGACACCATAATCATCGCCGTCAAGCCGAAGGACGTCGCGGACGTCATCGCGGAAATATCGCCCGCCCTGGATTCCACGAAGCTCCTCGTCTCGGTGGCGGCGGGAGTCGGTCTCGAGCTCCTGCAATCCTGCGCCCCCGCGGGCGTCCCCACCATAAGGACGATGCCGAACATGGCCGTCGCCATCGGCGAGGGCATGACCGTCCTTTCCCCGGGCGCGTCAGTAAGCCCGGAACAGCTTTCATGGGCGACCGAGCTCTTCCGCTCGGTGGGCAGGGCCCTGGTGCTCGAAGAGCAATACATGGACGCGGTCACCGGCCTCTCCGGCTCCGGCCCGGCCTACGTCTACGTCATCATCGAGTCCCTGGCCGACGGCGGGCTGAAGCTCGGCCTTCCCCGCGACGTCGCCTTCGAGCTCGCGGCGCAGACGGTCCTCGGGGCGGCGCGCAACGTCCTCATTACGGGCGAGCATCCCGCCAAGCTCAAGGATATGGTCACGACTCCGGCGGGTACCACCATAGAAGGCATACTCGAGCTAGAGGCCGGCGGCCTCAGGCTCACCCTCATCAACGCCGTCGTCAAGGCCGCCGAGCGCGCCGCGCAGCTCATCAAGAAGCCCCGCTAGCCGAGGCCCAGACTAGCGCAGGAAACCGGGCATGGACGGCGAGAAGGAGGAGGCGAGGCCCGCGAGGGCCGAGATACGGCTGGGCGCCTTGCGCCGCAACTTCGCGCGGGCGCGGGAGCTCGCCGGTCCCGGCGTGAAGGTCATGGCCGTGGTCAAGGCCGAGGCTTACGGCCACGGCATGCTGCGGGTGGCCTCCGAGCTTCTCGAGGAGGGCGCCGACTTTATCGGCGTCGCCCTGATCGAGGAGGCCCTGGCGCTTCGCCGGGCGGGCATCGCCGCGCCCATCCTCGTCTTCGGCTCGCCTCCCGACGATCGGCTGCGTCTCTTCGCCCGCTATGGCGTCGACGCGGCGATCGTATCGGCGGACAAGGCGCGGGCCGCATGCGCGGCCGCCCGCGCCGAGGGCAGGAACCTCCGGGCCCATCTCAAGATCGACACGGGCATGGGCCGCATCGGCGCCAGATGGGACGAGCTCGAGAGCCTGGCCGAGGAGCTGTCGGACTTGGTCCCGCGCGAGGGGGGGACCGGCCTCGATCTCGTCGGCGCATTCTCCCACTTCGCCACCGCCGACTGCGATCTCGAATTCGCCCGCGAGCAGACCAGCCGGTTCCGCGCGGCGCTCGGCGTCCTCGAGCGCCGCGCCCTGGCGCCGCCCGTGGTCCATATCGAGAATTCGGCCGCCCTGGTCAACATGCCCGAGGCGCGCTTCGACATGGTCAGGCCGGGAATACTCGTCTACGGCTACGAGCCCTCGCCCTGGAGGAAAGTCGGCGTCGAACCGGTGATGCGCCTCATCGCGCGGATATCCTACGTGAAAAGAGTGCGGGCCGGCGAGGGCATCAGCTACGGCCTCACGTGGCGGGCGCCCGTCGACACTACCGTCGCTACGATCCCCATCGGCTACGGGGACGGCTATAGTCGGGCCTTATCGAATAGGGCGATGGTCAGGCTAGGAGGCGCCGACAGACCGCTGGTGGGCAGGATATGCATGGACCAATCGATGGTAGACCTCGGCCCCGAGGCGAAAGCCTCGGAGGGAGACGAAGTCATCCTTTTCGGCGAGAAGGACGGCGAGGGCATCGCGGGCGAGGCTCTCTGCGAGATGCTCGGCACGATTCCCTACGAGCTCACGTGCATGGTCGGCAGCAGGATCCCCCGGATCTACGTCGAGGATTGACCGAGCGGTTTCTCGTGGCGGGCGATCAGGAGTTCGTATCCTTCGCCTACCAGCTCGCCGAACCGCTCGGGAGTCTCGCCCCCCCCGATGACCTTGAGAGCCAGCGCGAAGGCGAGGAGCTCGAAGAGATAAATGTCGCGGCGCATCGTCTCGGGGCGGCTCTCAGAGCCCGTGCTCTTCGAACCGAAGATGTCCTCGATATAGCCGTCTTTCGCCATCCAATCTCCTCCGGCGCCTTCCGTGAGGATAAAGCGGCATAGCAGAGGACGAGCGATCGCGAAGGCGAGCAGATGGTCGGCGAAGACGCGATAGGCGCCGAGATAGCTGCCTCCCTTGTCGCGCCATGCGTCGACCTCCGCTGGAAGCCCGGCCCAAAGCAGGCTCAGGCTCCTATCGAGGGCCTCTTTCATGATGGCTCCTCGATTCTCGTAGTAATTGTAGAGGGTCATCGCCGAGATCCCGAGCCGGGAAGCGAGACGGCGCGTCGAAAATTCCCCTACTCCGCATTCCTCGATCAGGGCGACGGCTTCATCGACGACGAGGGAGGTGTCGATAATTTTTTTGCCCCTGCCCACATGTTCCCCCTTGAAAAAAAGTATCGAGGATGGGACGCCCGCATACAAGGGCAGTACCCCGATTTGCAATCGGGGTGCCCGATTTGCAATCGGGGTCCGCGATGCTCGAACTGGACAGCTCCGGAGTATCCGGCTAGAATGGCTGGGTGCGCCGATTCCTCGCGTACGATCACCTACTGAGGATCGTTCAATGAAGAGGCTGTCTTCGATCTTCGTCGCCGCGGCGCTGGTCATCGTTTCCTGCTCCCAGGCCGGGAGGGAAAAGCCGAAGATCGGCCTCGCGATGCGTTCCTTCGACGAGCCTATTTCGGTCGCGATCCGGCAATCCATCGAGACCAGGGCGTTGGACAAGGCCGACCTCTCCATCGTCGACGGCCAAAACCAGCAATCGACCCTGGACTTGGAAGTAGGATCCTTCTTCCAAAAAAACCTCGGCTCCCTCGCGATAGATCCCGTAGACGGAAAGGCTTTGAGCCCGATCATCGGCAAGGCGAAGGACGCGAGGACGCCGATAGTCTTCTTCGATCGTGAGCCATCCGAAGAGGCGATGCGCTCCTGGGATAAGCTGTTCTTCGTCGGGACGCGGGGCGCCGAGGCGGGCGAAGCGATGGGCCAAATGCTCGTTTCTTTTTGGAAGGACAACCCCGCAGCCGATAGGAACAAGGATCGCAAGATTCAATACATCCTATTATCCATGGACCCTGACTCATCCGATACGGCCCTTCTCGAGGCGAGTTGCGTCAAGGCCCTCGGCGCCGCGGGGGTCGGCGCCGAGCGGCTTTCCGCCGAAGACGGGAAAGCGGAAGACAGGCCGTCGGGGAAAGAGGCCGCCGCCCTCATAGCCGACTTCAGCGAGAGGATAGAGGCCGTCGTCTGCGCGGATTCCGAGTCGACCCTCGAGGCGATAGATGCCTTCAAGGCCGCCGGATTCTTCAAGGGCAAGCGATACCTTCCCATCGTCGGCGCCTGCGCCGGCGACCCTCCTCAATGGATGACGGATGCCCTCGGATGGGGCGAGCTCCTCGGAGTCGCCGCCGCCGATGCCGCTAATCAAGGTAAGGCGGTCTTCGACCTCGCCTACGCCTTGGCGACGGGGAGGAATCCGTCCAAGGCAGGGTGGCGCATCACCGATGCCAAATACGTATGGATGCCTTACAGGAAGCTCGCGGGCAAGCCTCGCAACCCTAGCCCGGCGCGACGCAAATAGGCCGAGCCCTTCTCGGCTTATCGGCGCCCCCCGCCCCGCGCGAGGGCGCCTTTCAGGACATCGAAGGAACCGACGATAGCGCCCGCCACGATGAGCGACATCGCGACGATCGCAACCGCTGACAGCCGCTTGCCGCCGAGCAGCGCGAGGTTGAGCGTAGAAAGCAGCGGAGTCAGGTACGAGAGCGCCCCGATGACCCGCGGATCGCCCCGCTTGAGCGCGGCGTCCCAGGCATAGAAAGCCCCACCCATCGGGCCAAGCCCGAGCAGGACCAGGAAAAGCCAGTCCGAAGGCGCCGGGCTTGGCGCCGCGCCGGGCCCGGTCTTCCCGATAAAATAGACGCCGAGGGACAAGAGGCCCGATGCCAAGCAGAAGCCTCCCACCGCGCCCGTCGAGAAGAGAGGCAGCCGTTTCGTGAGCAGGGAATAGGAGGCCCAGACGAGAGCGGCCGCCGCGGCGAGGAGGTAGCCCGGCAGATAGGTCGCGTCGAGGCCGAGGCGCCCGCCGCTGACGATGAGGGCGGCCCCCGAGAGGCCGAGGACGGCCCCCGCGACGTGCCGCGGGCCGAGGCGGAAGCCTCGGAGGAATACGGGCGACAGGATGACGATGAGCAGCGGCCAAAGGTAGTTTATGAGGTTGACCTCCACCGAGGGCGCGATGCGGAAAGCCGCGAAAAGCAGGGCATGATAGCCGAATATGCCCCCGACTCCGATCGCGAGAGTCCGTATCGGCACGCGCCACTCGCGAGCCTTGACGAGTCCGACCAGACCTCCGACGCTGAGGGCGACGCCGACCGCGAAGAAAGACGGAAGGGCGTTTACCCTGGAATTGAGCAGGGCGAGGGAACTCCACACCAGGATCGAGAGCAGGGCGAGGAGAGTCGCTGCCATATCGCCGGATGATATCCGCTGCCGGGGTGACAGGGAAAGCCCCGAGGACTATGCTGTGGGAACGTCATGAGAACCTATGACATCGTCATCATCGGTACCGGACCGGCGGGCCTGGGCGCCGCCTTCGAGCTCCTCGCCAGGAGACCGGACCTCTCCCTCCTCGTCCTCGACAAGAACGAGTACTCCTCGGGCGGCCTGCGCAACGACTGCAAGATGAACTTCAGCTGGCCGATCGGCTTTCCGGACTGCTGTTGGTCCAAGGAGCAGGCAGAGGCCTACCTCGCGCGCGTCGAGGCCTTCCTCGAGCCGCGGATTCTCGAGAAGCGCAACCTCTCCGTCTATGCGAGGCGGGCCGAGAAGATCGGCGTCAGCCTCCTCGAGATCCGTCAGTCCCACCTCGGCACCGACGGCGGCCTCGAGCTCATCAAGCGCCTCGTAGCCAGGCTTTCCGGCCTCGGCGCGGAGATATCGCTCGGGGAGCGCGCCATATCCGTGGACGCCCGCGCGCGCATACTCCGCACCGAGCCTGTCGCCGGGCGGAGCTCGGCGCGCGACGCGGAGCCCCCCTCAGCTAATGTCGCGGAGCGAAGCTCCGCGCGCGTCGCCGAGCGAAGCTCGGCGACGCGCGAGATTTCCTATCGCGACCTCGTCGTCGCGCCGGGCCGAGGCGGCTTCGCCTTCCTCCAGGAGATCATGAACGAAGCTGGAGTGGGCTTCACGGACAACGCAGTCGACGTCGGAGTCCGCATCGAAACGAGACAGGAGCGCTACCCGATCGTCGCCGACTACTACGACCCCAAGTTCCTCTTCCCCAAGAAGACCCGAACCTTCTGCACCAACTCGGGCGCCGCCCACGTAGTCCAGGAGAAGTACGAGGAGAAGGACGGGAGCGCCTGGTTCAGCGTCAACGGCCACGCCTGGTCCGTCGCCGGCGCCTCCGGCTTGGCGGCCGGCGCCTCCGGCTTGGCGGCCGGCGCCTCCGGCCCGGCCGTCCGCTCCGCCAACGGCCTCGTCAACTTCGCGATGCTCAAGACCGTCACCCTCACCGAGCCCCTCGCCTCGGGCCAGGACTACGCGCGCATGCTCGGCGTGCAGGCGGCCCTCTTGGGCGGCGGCCGCCCCATCATGCAGCGCATCGGCGACTTCCGCCTCGGCAAGCGGTCCTTCAGGGGGCAGTTCTCGGGCGACCTCTACGACTTCGAGCCGACCCTCCCCACGGCCACCCCCGGCGACATCGGCCTCTGCGCTCCCGCCAAGGTCATGCGCGCCCTCTGGAACGCGATGAAGCTCCTCGACACAATCGTGCCCGGCCTCCTGCACCCGAGCACCATCATGTACTACCCCGAGATCAAGCTCTACGCGAACCGCCCCGCCTTCGAGGACGACTGCTTCAGGGCGAAGCCGGGCCTCTACCTCGTCGGCGACGGCGCCGGCACGAGCCGCGGGATCACGGCCGCCTGGGCCTCCGGCCTGCGGGCCGCGGACGGGATCCTGGCCTCGCCCTAGCCGCACCTTGTCTCGCCCTCGCCCTTCCCGCTAGACTCCTGCCACCATGGATCGCAAGCGCATACTCACGGGCGACCGCCCGACCGGCAAGCTCCACCTCGGCCACTACGTCGGCTCGCTCAGGAATCGCGTCCGGCTCCAGGACGAGTACGAGTGCTTCTTCATCATCGCCGACCTCCACACCCTCACCACCAAGCCCGAGAAGGAGAATATCGAGGCGCTGGCGGACAACGTGCGCTCCGCGACTCTCGACTACCTCGCCTGCGGCATCGACCCCGCGAAGAGCGTCATCTACCTGCAGTCGGCGGTGCCGGAGGTCTGCGAGCTCGCCGTACTCTTCGACAACCTCATCACCGTCCCCCGCCTCTCGCGCGTGCCCAGCCTCAAGGAGATGGCCCAGGGAGCCGGCATCGAGGAGATGCCCTTCGGCCTCCTCGGCTACCCCGTCCTCCAGGCCGGCGACATCCTCATGCCCCGCGCCCACCTCGTCCCCGTCGGCAAGGACAATGTAGCCCACGTCGAAGTGACTCGCGAGATCGCCCGACGCTTCAACTTCCTCTACGGCGAGACCTTCCCCGTGCCCGACGTCCTCGTAAGCGAGGTCGGCTCCCTCGTCGGCACCGACGGCAACGCCAAGATGTCCAAGTCCCTCGGCAACGCGATCTACCTCTCCGACGATGCCAAGACGGTCGCCAAGAAAGTCATGGGCATGTACACCGACCCCAAGCGCGTGTCGGCCGACATTCCCGGCACGGTGGAGGGCAATCCGGTCTTCGACTACCACGACGCCTTCAACGCCGACAGGGCCGAGGTCGAGGAGCTCAAGGCCCGCTACCGCGCAGGCAAGGTAGGCGACGTCGAAGTCAAAGAGAGGCTCATAGTGTCGCTCAACGCCTTCCTGGATCCAATCCGCGAGCGGCGCGCCAAGTACGAGTCCCAGTCCGGCCTAGCGGACGAGGTCGTCTACGACGGCACGATGCGGATGCGCGAGGAGGCCCGCGCCACGCTGGCCGTCGCGCTCAAGGCCATGGGGCTCGCGGCCGTATGGAACCGCATTTCGCGGAAGGCAGAGGACGTCAAGAAGAAAAGGGAAAGGCAGTAGGAGAGGTAGCGCGGCCGTCCACCGCCAGCGCCATATACGCTTCACCGGCCTGAATCGACTTCGCCCTCGATGCAGCGGCCTGTCGCCCGCAAGGGGTCTCGTACAATAAACTTCCCTACTCGCTCGCGAGCGCCGAGAGCGGTTCCCGGGCCGCCCGATACGGGCGGCCCCGGCGTCTTACTTGGCCGTCTCTATGGACAACAGCTCGATCTCGAAAACGAGGACGGAATTCGGGCCGATGGCGCTCCCGGCGCCCTTCTCCCCATAGGCCAGATCGGAAGGCACGAAGAAGCGGAATTTGCTGCCGACCGGCATCAGTTGAACGCCTTCCGTCCAGCCGCGTATGACGCCAGTAAGCGGGAAGGTGGCCGGCTCATGCCTGGCGATAGAGCTGTCGAAGACCGTCCCGTCGAGGAGCTTTCCTTCGTAATTGACCTTTACCGTATCCGAGGCTTGGGGCTTCGGGCCGGTTCCCAGGGTAATCACTTGGTATTGAAGCCCCGAGGCAGTCGTCGTAATCCCGGGCTTCTTGAGGTTATCCGCCAGGAAGCTCTTCCCCGCGGCCAGGTTTTCGGCGCTCTTCTTGGTCTCGGCGGCTTGCATGGATGATTGGACGGCAGCCTGCGCTTGCGCATTCGTATACTTGGTCGCCTTGCCGTCCAGGACATCCTTCAGTCCTTGCAAGAAGGTATCGGGACTTATCTGGAGACCGCTGCTTTTGAGGCTCGTACCGATGAGCATGCCGAGGGAATAGCTTACGTCGACCGGCTCCTCGGCCGCGAGAGGAGCCGCAAGAGCGAGACAAAGAGCGAAACATGGAACGAAAGCGTAGTACTTCTTCATGTTAATACGTCCTTGAGCTGAGTTGTCGCGACAATAGCATAAATAGCCATGGAGAATGAACAGGTCCCAAGGGCAAAACCCTTCCGCCCGCCTGCGAAGCGCTCCGGGCGGACTAGGCCTTCCGCTTCCCGCTCATCTCCTCGACCGACAGCCTGAGCAACCTGGTGGCGCCCAGGGCGGCAGGGTCGAAGTCGCCCTCCCCGCGCCAGCCGTAGTGTCGCATGATTCGGCTCAGGGCCTCGAGCCTTTCGCCCTCGTCGCCGAGCTCGCCCAAGCTGCCATAACCGACGATGCTCGCGTAGCGCATGCCGCAATCGCAGGGTCCGGGACCGGTCGCCAGCTCGTGCCCGACATCCAGCTCGAAACAGACGCGGGGATTGGCGCGCATCATATCGAGCTTGCGTCCGTCGCGGGCGCAATGGAAAAAAAGGACGGGAAGCGATCCTTCCCATTCGTATCCGAAGTTCATGGTCACGATGTAGGGGACGTTTCCGGCGGCGAAGGCGAGGCGGCATACGTCGGCCTTATCGAATATCGCCGCCTGGCTTTCGCGATCGCGAAGCTCCCGATCCTTGCGTCTCATGCGAGGCATGGTAAGGGCTGCCCGCGCCCAGGTCAAGCTCGCTACGACCCCTCTCAATACAGCCCGGGAAGTATCCTTTTGGGAACGCGGCGAACGTACTCTTTCCAGAGATCGCCGTATTTGGCCGCGCATCGGCGCTCGTCGGCGCGCTCCCTGGGGAAGAGCAGCGCAACATAGTAAAGAGGATAGAGCCAAACGACCCAGACCGAGGGCCAACCCAGGGAAAGGGTCAAGCCTATGGCCATCAGGATCTCGCCCAAGTAGTTTATGTGCCGCGACAAGCCCCAGAAACCGCTATAGAGCAGTGCCTTTTTGCCGTCGGTCAGAGCTTTCGGCTTGAGGATCCCGAACATGGCTCGGTCGGGACTGGTCTTGAAGAAGAACTTTTGCAGATTGGCGCCCCGAGACAGTATCCAACCCGCGAAGAATACGGACCTGAATAGGACGAGGAGCCACGGCGCGGTGCGCGGATCGGGCAGCTCGGCCGTAGCCCAGAGACCTACGGAATAGAAATAGGGATAGAAAGCCAGACAGCCCCAACCGAGCTTGAAGCCCAGGCGCTCGGCGAAGATGTCGTAGGTGTAGAGGTGAACGCGCTCGAAAATCAGGTAGTCGACGACGAACCACAGGAACAGGAAGCTATAGATCGCGACCCCGGGCGAAGAGCTCGAGCCGAAGACCAGCAGATGGTGGGCGAGAAAGGACAGGAGGTTCAGGGCGAGCATGACCGCCCCCACCAGGTAGAGGAACATCTTGACGTCGACCCGGCCTTCGAGGACCCGCGGATTCTCGAGGCGGCCGAAATAGAGGTCGGCCAGGAACGAGGATCCTGCATTCTCGGCCCGCACGACCATCGCGAAGCTGAATATCAGCCCGAGGACGCAGGAACCCGCTAGACCCGACCAGCGGTGGACGTAAAGCCAGTCCCAGGGAATCACGTTGAGGGCCCCCGCGATCGCCCAGAGCCCGATCGCGGCGACCAGGACGAGAGGTCCGTTCAGCCGATATCTCAGGGGCTCGCCGCTGCCCGCATCGATGACGTAACCCGCGACTTCTCGCGCAGGAAGAAGCAAATGCAGCGTGAGCAATAGGGCGTAAATGAACCAAGGCGCCAGGAAACCCGCGATGAGCTCCCTCATGACAGTCCTTTCGTCGAGTTCGCCATGACGCCTATGGCCATGCGCCTGGAAAGCAGGCGACCGAGGAAGAACGACGCGAGCTTATTGACGAAACCGGGGACCACCACGGGACCTCGCCCCAGCCCGGCTACCGCCCGTTCCGCCACCGATGCGGGATCCATCGTACCCGGGGCATCCTTGCCCGAGGCGCCCGCGAAACCGGGCGTGCGGACGGCTCCGGCGCAGCATGCGACCACGTCGATACCCTTCGGCTTGAGTTCCTTCCATAAGCTCTCGGCCAGTATTTTATTGAAGGCCTTGCTCGCGGCGTAGACTGCGATCGATGGAGAGCCTTGATTGCCGGCGAGGGAGGACATCAGGATCAGCGCCCCGCGCCTTCGGGCGATCATAGGAGGCACCAAGGTCCGAAGAAGCATGGCAGGCCCGAGTACGTTGACGTCGACGACTCGGGAGAGGGCGGCCGGGTCCATGGCGGCGAACTCTCCGACGGGCGCGTATGCGGCGTTATATACGGCGAGGCCCACCTCGAGCCCGGAAACGGCGTTCCGCAGACTTTCCCGGAAATCGGGGGTCCCGAGATCGCCCTCGAGAGCCCGCGCATCGATACCATAGCGGCTGCGCAGCTCCTCGGCGAGAGCGGCCAACAGCACCTTTCGCCTGGCCACGAGCAGCAGATTCATGCCTCGAGCCGCCAGGGCACGGGCAAAGGCCGCGCCGAGACCCTCCGACGCTCCGGCAACCAACGCCCACGCGCCGTATCGATCCGAGAATCGTCGCGACACAAGCTCCCCTTTCCCCCGCCCGAGCCCCGAGGCCGGCCCTATTCCATTCCCTCGAACAACCTTGTCTTCGATACCTACTTCAGGTCGGCGAGAAGCTTCGTCGCGTCCTTGCTGCCCATCGAAGCCGCCTTCTCAAGATCGACGCGGGCTTGGGCGCTCCTGCCGGTGTCCTTGTACAGTTGGCCGCGGTAATACCAAGCGTCCTTATTGGCGTCCTTGCCGCTGCCGAAGGTCGTGATATACTCGTTGAAGAGCTGCTCGGATTTCTTCAAGTCGCGACCTGCGATCCCGGGCAGCACCTGCCAGAAGCGTCCGAGAGCCAGGATGGGTCCGCCCGTGTCGAAAGTCTTGTCGGTAGCGTAGGCAATCTCGAAGCCCTTCTGCGTCTTGCCCTTAAGCCCCTCGGTCATCGCCGTGATGATGCTGACGCCGTCCGAATAAGTCCCTACGCAGAGACCATAGTAGTACCAGCCTTCGATGCCCTTGGGATTGAGATCGGTCGCGATCTCTCCGAACTTCATCCCGTCCTTGCCTGCGCTCTTCGCGATGTCCTTCCAGCCCTGAGCCTTTTGAGTGACAGCCTCGTCGCCCCAGAGACGCAAGGCCTTGGCGGCCTTCCAATTGGCGACATAGTCTGCGGGCGCGGCATTCGCCGCCTTGACCGCGTCGTCGGCATCCGCCTTGAGCGCGACGATGTTTCCCTCGGCGAAGGCGGTCGTTGCGGCAAGCGATAGGGCGAGCGCGATGGCCGGTATTCGGAGTCTGTTCATGTGCCGTTCCTCCTGAGGCATGGTGCCTACAGGGAAAGCCTAGCCCCAGGTCGCCGCCGGGTCAAGGACACAGTCGATCCTGACGTCGCGCGTTGCCTTTAATGATGCGCTTCTCGGGAAAACGCGTCATAGTTGCAATACCCCCTCCGGGACGACCTTCCAGATCAAATTGTTCCCGAAATCCGCCACGTAGACGATCCCCGAGCGGTCGACGGCGATTCCTGCGGGTCCATTCAGCGCGGCGGCGGCGCCAGTCCCGTTGGCCGAGCCGGAAGACCCGGTCACTTCCAGGTTCGTCACCTCCCCGAGCGGGGTAATCTTCCGAATCGAGTTGTTTCTTTGATCCGCCACATAGACATTTCCCGAGCCGTCTACCGCCACTGCCGCGGGGCCATTGAAAGAAGCCGCGGTCCCGATCCCGTTGCTCGAACCGGGAACGGCGCTTCCCGCCAAGGTCGTCACCGCCCCGATCGGGCTGATCCTGCGGATCGAATCGTTGTCCGTATCCGCCACGTAGACATTCCCCGAGGCGTCGACCGCCACGCCGGTGGGTCCATTGAACGTGGCCGACGTCCCCGAGCCATTGGACGAGCCGGGAGCGCCGCTTCCCGCCAGAGTCGTCACTACGCCGGCCGGGGAAATCTTGCGTATCATGTTGTTTCTTTGATCCGTTACGTAGACATTCCCCGAACCGTCGACCGCTACTCCGGCGGGTCCATTGAACGAGGCAGCAGGCCCGGACCCGCCAGTCGCGCCCGCGGATCCGCTCCCCCCCTTGGGTCCTTTTGGCAGAGCCGGGACCCCTATCCCGTTTGCCGACCCGGCGAAGCCGCTCCCCGCCAGGGTCGTCACGACCCCGGCAGAGGAAATCTTCCGGATAAGGTTGTTCCCGAAATCCGCCACATATACATTCCCCGAACCGTCGACGGCTAATCCTGTGGGTCCATTAAACGAGGCGGCGGACCCGACCCCGTCGACGGAACCGGAAGACCCGCTGCCCGCGAAGGTCGTCACCGTCCCGGAAGAAGCGATCTTCCGGATCACGTTGTTATTCCTATCCGCCTCGTAGACATTCCCGGAGGCATCGACCGCTACAGCCGCCGATCCATTGAACGAAGCGGCAGTCCCGGTTCCGTTGGCCGAACCGGGAACGCCGCTCCCCGCCAGGGTCGCCACGGCCCCGGCAGAGGTGATCTTCCGGATCAGATTGTTATCCGTATCCACTACGTAGACATCTCCCGAGCTGTCGACCGCCACTCCGGCGGGGGCATAGAACGAGGCGGCTGTCCCGAGGCCGTTAGCCGAGCCGCGACCGCTCCTCCCCGCCAGAGTCGTCACCGCGCCGGCTGGGGTGATCTTTCGAATCGAGTTGTTATCGGTATCCGCCACGTAGACATTCCCCGAGCCGCCGACCGCAACTCCATCGGGGGAATAGAACGAGGCGGCGCTCCCCGTTCCGTCGGCCGAGCCCGCGGCCCCGCTTCCCGCCAGGGTCGTCACTACCCCGGCTGAGGTGATCTTCCTGATGCGATCGTTCCCGAAATCAGCCACGTACACGTTTCCCGAGCCGTCTACCGCCACTCCATTGGGATATTTGAATGAAGCGGCAGTCCCGGTCCCATCGTCCGAGCCGACGGATCCGCTCCCCGCCAGTGTCGTCACGACTCCCGCGCTTGTTATCTTCCGTATCAAGTTGTTCCCGAAATCCGCTACGTAGACGACGCCATCGTCATCCACCGCGACTCCGTTCGGGCCATTGAACGAAGCGGCCTTCCCGGTCCCGTTGGCCGACCCGGCGGACCCGCTGCCCGCGAGGGTCGTCACCGCTCCGGCAGGGCTGATCATCCGGATCAAGTTGTTCCTTTGATCCGCCACGTAGACATTCCCCGACTTGTCGACCGCGATTCCGCTGGGTCCATTGAACGAGGCAGCCGTTCCGGCCCCGTCGGCCGAGCCCGGAGAGCCGCTACCCGCCAGGGTCGTCACCGCGCCGGCGGAGCCGATCTTCCGGATCGAGTTGTTTATGGTATCCGCAACGTAGACGTTCCCCGACTTGTCGACCGCGATTCCATAAGGGGAATTGAACGAGGCCCCCGCCCCGGTCCCGTCGGCCGATCCCTTCACTCCGCTGCCCGCGAAGGTCGTCACGATGCACCCCGTAGAGCCTAATTGATCCGTCACGGCTGGAGCGGCAGACAGAAAGAGCAATATGCCTGAAATAAAGATACTTTTAATGACGCTCATCAGTATTTCTCCAAATAACGCAGAGGATGCCCTTCCCTCATTGAGAATTACCTCGAACGTCAGATTATAGCGCGTTTGCGCGATTTTGAAATGATAGACGCGAATGCGGTCCCGAAGCGAATCTCGATCCGCGGCCTATTTGCGCGACTCGCGCTTCCGGACCCCCGCGGGCGGAAGGTCGCGAGCCCGGTAAAAAAAAACTCGCAACCCTTCCTTGAGTTGCGAGTTACGCTTAGTCGGGCAACCCAGACTCGAACTGGGAACCCCAAGTCCCCCAGACTTGTACGCTAACCACTTGCGCTATTGCCCGGACGCTTCTTGAGAAGCACCGCGAATTTAGCACGCTCCGCGAAAGCGGGTCAAGCTCCGACGGTCATCCGCATCCGAAGCGCCCGTCGCCCGGAAATGGATCGATCCCCGGGCGAGTGAGGGCGAAGTCGTACTTCACCGGGTCCTCGGGCGAATACAGCCTGAAGGCCGCCGTCGCCTCGAGGGCGTTTTTCAGGTTCGCGTAGCGGCTCGGCATGAATCCCAATCTCGCGTGGCAGACGCACGCCATGTGCAAATCCAAGGGAACGACGAGCCGGGCCCGATCTACACGCGCCCAACCTCCCGGATCGACGGCATCCTCGCGCGACATCCAGCGCAGGAACAGGAAGAGCCGCTTACATGCGCTGCCGAGGGCCGGATCGGGCAGCAGGTTTCCCCGTAGGGCGCCATCCGGCTCGGCCTCATGTCGGGCGCCTTCGTCGCGAAGGCCGAGCCTCTTCAAAGCGCGAACAAAGGCGCCCAGCGCGGCCACGATGTCCGGGCCGCCCGGATCGCCCAGGAGAAAAAGCCCTTCGAGACTTCCATGGCGCTCGCGGGCCCGCTTTATCGCCCGCATGATGGCGATCAAATCCTCGGCGAAGCAAAAGCGGTATTGGAAGCCTCCCCAGGCGCCGCGGAGCTCCGCTTCGCCCATCCGCGCGAGAGCGGCCGCGGGTCTTTCGCCAAGCGGGGCCAAGGCCCGCGAGCAGGCCCGCATGATCAAATCGACCGAGCCGAAGGCCAAGGTCGAGCAGACGAGGGCCGCGACCTCCCGATCGGCGGGATCGGGGAAGGGCCTCACGATAGCGAGGGGATCCCGCCTCAATCGGCCGATGACGTTGCAATCGGCGTATATTCCCTCGAGGAAAGCCGCGATACCCGGATCGCGCGCGCGCGGCATCGCGGCGAGCCTCATTGCGGAGCGATCGCGTCGAGCTGCCGCTGGCGAGACTCCAGCTCGGGATCGCCCGTGTCGATGGCGATAGCCTGCCTGAGGTAAAAGCGGGCCCTCGCATAGTCCTTGCGCCGAACCAGGATATCGGAGACGGCCGCAAGCGCCTCGGGATTGTCGGCGTCCTCCACAAGGGAGGAGCGGAGCAGGGTCAGCGCGGCATCGTCGGATTTCTGGAGCTTGGACTGCACCAGGTAGAGAACGGACCGAAAGGCGGGAGACGAGGCCCCCGGCAAGAGGCGAGCTATGATATCCTGCGCCGTCTTCGCGTCGCCCGAATCGGCGAGGGCGCGGAGATAGGCCTCGTCTGCCTCTTCCGAGCGAGGCTCGTCGCGATACCACGCGTAGGCGTAATTCAATTCGCCGTTGATATCGCCGGCTTTGCGGAGTATGCGCGCGGCCAGCGCCTTGTCCTGGAAGGCCGCGCCCGCCCGCGCCAGATACGTCGCGGCGTCGCCCCATTTGAATCGCGACGCCGCATCGAGAACGAGGAGCCGAGAAGCCTCGACGGCCGCCGCCCGTCTCGCGGCGAGGAGCACGGCGCCCGTCTCGGTATCGGAGTCGTCGGGAGCGACCGCGCCGGGAACGACGACCTCGCATGCCCGAAGGGCCAAAGTCCTGGCTTCCTCCCGGTCGAAGGCGGGCCCGACGAAGAGGAGGCGAGAGGCGGCGACGAGGAACTCGGGATCGTCGGCGTAGGAAGCGAGGCCCCGTCGGGCCCATTTGAGCGCCTCGTCCCTCGCTCGGAGGGCTTCCGACTCGAGGCAGCGCAGCAGGATATAGAGCCGATCGGTGGGATTTACCGTGCCGTAGGCATCGAGAAGCGGCAGAGCCTGCCGATACGCGCCTGCTCGGATGAGGAGCCTCGCGCGTATGAGGACGAACTTGGAATCCTGAGGATCGAGCGTGAGGACGCGCGAGACGAAGGGATCCGCCTCTTCGTAGCGTCCGTTCGCGTATAAAGCGAGCGCGTAGGGACGATCGAAGGCCAGAAGCCCGGAATGGGCCTGCGCTAGAGGCGAAAGGGCGGCTAGGGCGTCCCCGCTCCTCTTCAGCGCGAGGAGCGAGCGACTCAGCCCGATCGCGGCGCTCCAGGCGTCGGGAGCGACGGCGAGAGCCGAGCGGTAGAGCCCGAGCGCGCCCTGCCAATCGCCGCGCCGCTCGGCATCGACGCCGCGAAGGATGCTCGGCATTATCGAAGGGACGCCGAGCCTCGAGAAACGGTCGAGCGCGTCGAAGGCTCGACGCGAGGAATCGCTCGAATCCGACGTGAATATGACGAGAGTCGGGATGAGCTCTCCGAGGGGACTGCCTGCCGAGTCCGGAGGGACGTCGGGCGAGCGACCCGACGCAACGTCGCCGAGAGCCTTAAGCAGACCCTGGGCCGTACCCGACAAGGCCGCCGGGTCGTCGACAATCGTTTTTATGGGAGTCTGCGACACTTCGGGATAGGCCAGGGCGGCAATTCCCCGCGCCAGCAGGTCGAGGGCCGCGGCGTCTTGGGCGGTGATCGCCTTGGCGTTCGCGGCGAGCTCCCTCGCCTTCGCGAGGGAAGAGGGAGAGCCGAACACTATCGAAGTCTCTATTCCCTCGCGTTCCTCGCGGCCGCGCGCAAGAGCGGCCGGCTCCGCGGTCTGTAGCGCCGTGCCGGCGCTTGCCGTGCCGGCGCTTGCCGTGCCGGCGCTTGCCGTGCCGGCGCTTGCCGTGCC
>CAYNFM010000038.1:19805-33447 GCA_964396415.1 uncultured Treponemataceae bacterium
TTGCCGTGCCGGCGCTTGCCGTGCCGGCGCTTGCCGTGCCGGCGCTTGCCGTGCCGGCGCTTGCCGTGCCCGGCCCTCCAGTACCGCCGCCGGCGGCATTCGAAGCGGATTGCGCAAGGGGCGGGATAGGAGGGGCATCTTGAGCGGCCGGTACGGCGGGCCCGGCGATTATGCCCGGTGCCGCGGATGCGGCGGGCGCGCTCGGAACGGGTTGCGCGGGCGCGATGACCGTCTTAGGCTTCGATACGCAGGAGGCAAGGACGAAGAAGGCGACGAGGGCGAGCGCGATCGGCACCGCCGCGCGGATGATGCCGCGAGGCTTCCCGCGATTCATGGCCCCGCGGAGGGGCCGCGCCTGCGTTTGGGTTCATCGGCTCGCGCATCGCCCGGGCGCGTCCTCGCTTGGCCTATCTGTCCCTCCGAATTATCCGTCGGGATCCGTCGAGATACGCCATAGGCGATGAATAACGATATCCCGCCAGCTATGAGCAGGGTCGGCCACCAAACCTCTATGAAGCTCCTGAATCGAATCCCGATAAGGCCGAAGGAAAACGCGGAGAAAACGAGGCCGAGGCCCGCGAAGGCGATCGAGGGGACTGCCAGCAGCGGCTTGAGTCTCTTCCTCGCCGCGAGGCCCGAGATGAGACCGGCGGCGCCGGCGATCGCCATTCCTAGAGGCCACGCCTTTGCGAGCCTCCAATCGAGGAGTCGGGAAGCGAGGAAGAAAGCGCCTTCCAGGAGGAAGAGGACGCCGCCTAGCAGGAAATAGAAAGAAGCGCCGCGAACGAGGGCGAAATAGAGCAGGACTCCGCCGACCGCCATTACGATTACCGGCCAAACGTTGGGAATCGCGTCCAAGGCCTGCGTCGTATAGAGGAGGAAGGCGACTCCGAGAAGCAAGGCCGCGAAAGCCGAAAGAAAGAGGACGTCGTCGGAGCGGTGTCGGCGCTTATTCATTCGTATTTGAATTGTACAGAAAGAGTAGGATCTTGCCAATGGAAAAGGCGACCCGGCATCTCCCTCTCCGAAACGTCGCGGCCCCTATTTAAAGACGCGCTGAAGGACCGATAAGATAAGAACATGGTTCATCGAAATCTACGGGCTTCGCTCCTTGCGCCTGGCCGCGCCGCGGCCGCAGCGGCGCTCGCGATAGCGATCGCCTTCGTCGCCCCTTCGCCTCCGGCTCGCGCGGATGCGATATCGATTCGGGACGAGGCTCCGACATCGAGCCGCGAGCCCCAACGCCGCTTGGCCCCCTCCGAAACGCAGACTCCATGGGGCTTGGCCGGACCGCCGATCCATGGCCATGAAGCCGATCCCGATTACGGGATTCAGATGCCGTGGGAACAGGAAAGCTTCGAGGCCATCAGGACGGCTTACCTCACGCCGGATGGGAAGAAGTGGCTGACCGCGATTCTGGAGCGAGCCAAGCCTTTTCTCCCCTATATAGAGGAAAGAGTCCGCTTCTACGGGCTCCCGGACGAGCTCGCCTTCCTCCCCGTGATCGAATCGGAGTTTTCGCCCCTCAATATATCCAAGAGCGGGGCCGCCGGGCTCTGGCAATTCATGCGTAATTCCATCTCGGGGTATGGGATGAGGATCGACGACTGGGTAGACGAGAGGCGCGATTTCATGAAGAGCACCGACGGCGCCCTCCGCAAGCTGGCGGACAATTTCACGGCCTTCGGCGATTGGAGCCTGGCCATCGCGGCTTATAACTGCGGGGACGGCGCCTTGGCCCACGCGATCTCCGCGGCCAAGCGGGACGGGGCGCTCGCCCCCGACTATTGGGAGCTGCGCAAAAGGGGCCTGCTCAACCCGGAGACGGCGGGCTACGTGCCCAAGTTCCTCGCCGTCGCCTCGATACTCCGCTATCCCGGGCGAAACGGCCTCGATCAGCGCTGGGACGAGCCCGTCTCATGGGAGTCCGTCGTGCCCGGCCGCCCCGTCGACCTCAAGCTCCTCTCGGAACAGGCGGGAGTTCCGCTCGATCTGCTTCGCGAGGCGAATCCCGAGCTCCGATACGGCGTGACTCCGCCCGGACCGGGCTATGCGCTCAAGGTGCCCGCCGCCGCCGCCGCCGCGGTGCGCGCCGTCATCGAGGACCCGACGCGGAAGCTCGTTCGATACTACCTTCATACGGTCCGGTCGGGCGACACGCTATCGGGAATCGCGCGTCGCTACGGGACCCCCATGCCGGCCATCGTCGACTCGAATCCCGGCCTGAGGCCCGAGCGAATCATGCTCGGGCAGGTCCTCGTCGTGCCCGCGCTCAAGGACGCGCCTCCCCCCGAGCCGGAAAAGGCGGCGGACGACCTTCCCGCTTTTACCTCGAGCTGCGTCGTGGCGAAGGGCGACACCCTCTGGAGCCTTTCCCTGCGCTACGAGGTCCAGCCCGAGCTCATCGCCGAGCGAAACGGCCTCACCCTCGCGAGCGTGATCCATGAAGGCATGACGCTCCGCGTGCCGATACTCAAAGGGACGCCATGAAGAACGGATCGGCTTCCACGAGATTCCTCGCCTTCATCCTCGTCGCGATCGCGATTGCGGGTCCCGGGGCCGCGGAGCAGCCAGTCTATACGACTCGTACGAGCGTCGATTGGAGCGAGCGCGTCCTCAGGATCGACGTCTCGCTCGACCTCTCGGCCGCCGGCCTGCGCCTTCCCGAGGGGAGGCTCGACGCCGAGCGGATGATCGAGCGCGACATAGCGGCCCTCGCGAAAGATGCGGTATTCTCGCTGCAAGCCGATTCCTACCGTACGGTCGAGGACGCAGTCTCGGACGGGACCATCGATCCAGAAGCCCTCGTGGCCCTCGCCGGCCTAGTCCATGCCGAAAGTTCGGCCTTCTCGAAGGATATGCGTCGATTCCTCGCAAGCTATTCCCTCGGCCTGGATGCGGTAGCCTCGCTCTTCCTCAGCGGCGCGGGGTCATCTCCGATTCGCGCGCCGCTCGAGACGGCGCCCACCAGGGATTATACCGGCATCGTGATCTACGCGAAGGGAAGCCTTCCCGTTCACGGAGAGGCCGTCGAGGACCGGGCCGAACCCTGCCTCTTCCCTAGGGTATACGACTCCGAGATGAACCTCGTGGTCGACAGGCGCTTCGTCGCGCCCGAAGAGCTCTCCGCCGCCGGGGGCGGGGTCCTCGGCTACGCTTCGGCCATCGGGGCCGAGGCGGGCAGGCGCATCGGGACGGACCCGATGCGGGTCATGGCGATCGGGCTCTTCGGGGACAGGCGGACGGATTACATCATCTCCCGCGAAGACGCCCTCCGCATCCTCTCGAGCGCCGGCAACCGCGAGCTTCTGCGCCAGGGGAAAGTCCTCGTCGTCCATTAGCCCAGCATGAGGGTAGCGAAGACCTTGGCGTCCCCGACGATATTCGCGAGAGAAGCGTACTCGTTGGGCTGATGCGCGGTCTCGTCCAATCGGGACCACACGACGCAATCGAAGCCCGCGTTTCGCAGGTATGCGCCGACGGTGCCCCCCCCGATCCCTATGGGCTTCGCCTCCACTCCGTACACTTCCTTTACCGCGGCGGCGAGGCGCCTTACGACGGGGGCGTCGGGAGGCGTCGGCCTCGACTCGTTGCGTTGCACCGCCTCGAGCGACATCTTGACCCCGTGCTTCGCCTCGACCTTGCGCATCTCCCTGGACAATTCGGCGAGGACCTGGTCGATGGGATAGCGAGGGAGGACGCGCATGTCGAGATAGAAGACGTCGTCGCCCGGTATCGTGTTCACGTTGGGGACGTTCGCCTCTTTCTTCGTCGGGGAGATCGTCGTGCGATCCGGCTGGAAAAGCGGATCGCGGGCGTTGAATACGGTCCTCTCGAGCTCGTGGGCGCGAAGGACGAGGTCCGAGGCGGCCAGGAACGCGTTCGCGCCCTCGTCGGGCGTGGAGCCATGGCATTGCTTGCCCTTGGTGACCACCTTGAGCCAACAAAGGTTCTTCTCGGCGACCTCTATCTCGCTTCCTTCGGCGTTGCCCCCGTCGGGCACTATGATGAGGTCCTCCTCCCGAAAGAGCCTCTGCGTCCGCAGGAGGTATTGGATGCCATAGGCCGAGCCGACTTCCTCGTCCGCCACGAAGAGCAGCTTGACCGTGCGCGCGGGTACCGCGCCCGACGCGAGGATCGCGAGCGCGGCGAAGACCGACCCGACGAGACCCTGCTGGTTGTCCTCGACGCCGCGGCCGTACACCCTGCCGTCCCTATGCAGGACGACGAAGGGATCCGATTCCCACATCGACCTGTCGCCCTCGGGCACGACGTCGAGGTGGCTCATGATCCATATCCTGCCGTCGGAGTCGGCGCCCGAGCCCGGGATCGTCGCGATGACGTTGGGCCTCTTGCCTCCCGGGACGCGCGAATCGGGAGCGTCGTAGCGCTCTATCTCGTGTATGCCTTTCGAGCCCAGCCAGCCGACCAGGGCTTCGGCCTTTTTCATCTCGCCCTGACCGCCCGACTCGGGAGCGATCGCGGGAATCGAGGAAAGAAGGGTCTCGAGCTCGACCATCGCCGAGACGGAAGCCTCGAGCCACTTGAAGACCTTTTCCTTCACGGCCATGCTCTCATCCTTTCGCTTGGAAGCGCTTCTTATAAACCGCCCACGTAGACGCGATGAGGGTTCCGACGTCGGAGTCGCGCGCGGTCCACCCCAGCAGCTCCTTGGCGAGCCCGGACGAAGCCACGAGCCCGGCGGGATCGCCGGGCCTGCGGCCGACCATCTCGGCGGGGATTTCCCTGCCCGTCGCCCGGCGCGCCTCCTCGAGGAGATCGAGGACGGAGAGGCCGACGTCGGAGCCGAGGTTGACGACGAGGCTCCTGTCGTTCCTCGAAATCCAGTCGAGGGCGGCGACGTGGCCGCGCGCGAGGTCGCTCACGTGGACGTAGTCGCGTATGCCCGTGCCGTCCTTGGTAGGATAGTCCGTACCGAACACTTTAAGGGAGGGGCGGATGCCGGAGGCGACTTCCATGATGACGGGAATCAAGTTGGCGGGATGCCGCTCGAGACCGGATATCCTGCCCCTCGTGTCGTAGCCCGCCGCGTTGAAATAGCGCAGGGCCGCGTATCGCAAGCCTTTGAGCCTATCGTACCATGCGAGGATGCGCTCGATCTCGAGCTTCGTGAAGCCGTAGTAATTCTCCGGCTCCGTCGGGTGCTTTTCGTCGATGGGTAGGTATTTCGGCTCCCCGTAGGCGGCGGCCGAGCTGGAGAACACGAGTCTACGCACGCCGGCCTCGACCGCCGCGTTGAGGATGTTCACGGAGCCGCAGAGATTCTGGACCGAGTATTTCCCGGGGTCGAGCATCGATTCGCCGGCGGCCTTGGCCGCGGCGAGATGGATGACGGCGTCGGTGCCTCGCATCGCCTCCGAGATCGCCGGATAATCGTGGATGTCGCCCTCGACGAAACGCGCATCGGGGAAGAGATTGTCCTTCGTCCCCGTGGACAGATTATCGAATACCGTAACCTCATGGCCCGAGTCCAGGAATTCGCGAGCGACGTGACCGCCGATGTAGCCCGCCCCGCCGATGACGAGTATACGCATTCGCCCAGTATATCGAGGGCGTTCGGCAACGAAAAGGCCGACCCTGGAAGGTCGGCCTCGTGCCGCCGAACAGAATTGAACTGTTGACACATGGATTTTCAGTCCATTGCTCTACCAACTGAGCTACAGCGGCTGGGATGGCTTGTTTTATACCCGGATACTCGAGCCCACGTCAAGGCATGGACCCGCGACTCGGACTACTCGCCGATGATCTTCACGAGGACTCGCTTTCGCCTGCGACCGTCGAACTCGCCATAGAATATCCTCTCCCAGGGCCCGAAGTGAAACGCGCCTTTCGTGACCGCGACTACGACCTCTCGCCCGAAGATCTGCCTCTTGATATGGGCATCGGCGTTGTCCTCGCCCACGTTGTGCCGATACTTCGCCACGGGCTCATGGGGCGCCGCCTTCTCCAGCCATTCGAGGAAATCCGCATGGAGCCCCGATTCATCGTCATTGATAAAAACGGACGCGGTAATATGCATGGCGTTCACCAGGCAGAGACCCTCGGCGATCCCCGAATCCGCGAGCGCCGCCTCGACCTGCTTCGTTATATCTATGAGCTCGTAGCGCTTCGCGGTCTCGAACCAAAGCTCTTTCGCGTAAGATTTCATGCGTAAAGTATGCCCATGCCGCCCCGAGCGATCAAGGCTATGGAACGTTGACATATTGTGCAACTTGCAATATATGTAGTATACATATGCTGCCAGATCGAAAGATTCCGATTTCCTCCGTTTCCTCGGTCAGGGCCTTCCGACGCTCGCTTCGCTCCCTCGAGCGCGAGATCGAGCTCTCGCTCGCCTCGCAGACCGAGTGCTGCGGGGTCTCAGGCGCGCAGTGCCACCTCCTCCTCGAGATCGAGGAGCGCGGAAGGGCGAGCATCGGCGAGCTAGCCGAGGCCCTCGAGCTCGATCCGAGCACCCTGAGCAGGACGACCGAGTCCCTCGTTCGCGCCGGCCTCGTCTCCAGGGTCGACGACCCTGCGAATAGGCGCCGCCAGATACTGGAGCTCCTGCCCGAAGGCATGGAAAAGGTCGCTAACATCAACGGCCTCTGCGACGAGTATTACGAGGGCGTACTTGCCGGAACCGGCGGCGCGAAGCGGGAGGCGCTCGTCGATTCCGTCGCCTATCTCGCCGATGCGATCCGCGAGAGGCGCCGAGGGACGAAGGGAAATGGATCATGAAGTTTAAGACGCTGGACAAAGAGAAAAAGACGGGCTTCCCCGGCTACTCCAGGCTCGAAGGCGATTCCCCGGCCTACGTCACGGGTTATAAGGAGATCGCCCGCCGCTTCGTGCCGATCGTCTCGACGCGCCTCACTACGCGCGACAGGCTGGGCGATTGGGGCGTCCGCTGGGACATAGGCCGAGGCGGCTTCATGGTCATGCCAGGGCTCTACGCGGTCGGCGATCCCGAGCCTTCCTCGCCGATGCTCGTGACCGCCAACTATAAGCTGAGCTTCGATAGGCTCCGAAGGGAGCTCGCCGGCGTCGACGCGTGGATAACCGTCCTCGACACGAAAGGCGTGAACGTGTGGTGCGCCGCGGGGAAGGGCAGCTTCGGCACGACCGAGCTCCTCGACAGGATCGCGAGGCTCAGGCTGGGCGATATCGTCTCGCATAGGCTGCTGATCCTCCCCCAGCTCGGAGCCTCGGGGGTAGCGGCGCCGAAGATCGCCCGCCTCTCGGGCTTCCGCGTCGTCTGGGGGCCGGTACGCGCCTCGGACATCCCCGCCTTTCTCGCGTCCGCGATGAGAAAGACCGAAGGCATGCGGCGCGTCGAGTTCCGCTTCGCCGATCGAATGGCGGTGGCGCCGGTCGAGATCGCCCACTCCTGGCCCTTCGGCATCGGGGCCGTCGCGGCCTCCTGCCTGGGAGCCCTTCCTCTCGGATTCGGCTTCGGGCACAGGCTGATCTGGATCGCCGCCGCGACCTTCGGTTCCATAATCGCAGGGACCCTCGCATTCCCGGCCCTGCTGCCCATCCTTCCCTCCAGGGCGTTCTCGGTGAAGGGGGCCTTCCTGGGCGCGATCTGGGGTCTGGCATGCGGCCTCCTGGGCGGCCTCGGCTTCGGCCTCGGAGCCGCCTTCGTACTCTCCGGCGCCGCGACCTGCTCCTTCATCGGCCTCAATTTCACGGGATCCTCGACATTCACGTGCCAGCCCGGCGCGAAAGCCGAAGTCGAGAAATCGATGGTGCCGATCGCCGCTTCCCTGGCGGCCGGGATAGGGATGGGAACCTTTTCCCGCATATTCGGTTTTTAAGCCGGGAAAGAGGAGAAAAGTCATGACCGAATTCGGCTATATCAAGAACGGCGAGACCCTGTCGATCCGCATCGAGGCTTGCACGGGTTGCGGCGCCTGCATCGAGGTTTGTCCTCATGCCGTCCTCGAGCTGCGGGAATCCAAGGCGACGATCCGGGATCGAACGCTATGCATGGAGTGCGGGGCCTGCGCCCTCAACTGCCCTATGGACGCGATCGGCGTATCGGTCGGCGTCGGCTGCGCCGCCGCAATAATCCGCGGCAAGCTCAGCGGCGGTCCGCCCAGCTGCGATTGCGGCTCCGGAAGTTCCTGCTGCGGTTGATGACCCGGTAATTGAAAAGCGGTCATCGCGTCGGGAACGGGCCCAACGGCGCGGAGAGCTTTCGCGATTGCCTCCGGACGATAAAATAAATATCCTAAAGAAATAAGGAGTTCCGAATGAAAAGGACTTTGGCGCTCTTCGTGAGCCTCTTTGTAATGGCATTTTCGCTTCAGGCTCAAGCCGAGCTCTCGGCGAGCTCTTCGATCCCGACACCCGACGGTACGATCGGTCCCGACGAATACCAATTCAATACGCAAGTTTCCGGCATGACCATCGGCGCGACCCTCGGTACCGACGGCATGGTCTACCTCGCGATTCGGGCGAACACCGCCGGTTGGGTCGCGCTCGGCGTGGGAGGGAGCGTGATGAACGGCTCTCGCCTTTTCCTCGCCTACGAAAAAGATTCCAAAAAGGTCTTCAACGAGCAGATGGGCGCAGGGCATTTCCATCATGACGTCAAGGACAAAGTCGTTACGCGGTGGGCAGTCAAGCAGGCGGACGGGGAGACGACGCTCGAGCTGGTGCTCCCCGCGAGCGTCGCCGTATCCAATGGCATCCTCCATCTTCTCTATGCCTATTCCGAATCCACCTCCCTCATGTCTCGACACGCGGCCCGAGGTTCCATGAGTTTAGCCATACAATGAGAGCATGAACGCTCTCGTCGTGCAGCCGCCCTTCACGCAGCTCAACTCGCCCTACCCTGCGGTCTATTACCTCGAGGCCTTCCTGCGCGAGCGCGGCATCGAGGCCCGAGCGGTCGATCATTCGATAGAGCTATACCGATCGATTTTCTCGCGCGAGGGAATCGTGCCCGCATTCGACGCCGCGAGGCGGATGCTCGACCGCGGATCATCGCCGGCCGCGGCGCCCATCGATCCGGCTTCCCTCTCGCAGCTCGAGCGATACCTCTCCTACGAAGCCCTTTACCTCGAATGGATCGACTCCCTCGTCGCCTTCCTCTCCGGCGGCGACCCCGCCCTCGCGCATCGCCTGGCCCAGGCCGTCGAGCTGCCGCGCGGCATGCGCGCCGAGGCCTTCCTCGAGGCGCGCGGCGGCAGGATAGGCTCGCACGAGGCCCGCGGCCTCGCGACCGCCCTGCTCGAGGATCTTGGCGACCTCGTCTCCTTCGCCTTCGATCCGTCCTTCGAGACCGTGCGCTACGGCGAGCGCATAGCGACGAGCGCCGCCCGTTTCGCCCCGATACGGGCGGCCCTCGACGCCTCCCCATTGCTCGGCTCGGCCTACGCCGCCTTGCTGGCAGCGGAATGGGGGAAGTCGGGCAGGGCGCCTGATCTCCTCCTCCTGTCCTTGCCCTTCCCGGGCTGCCTCTTAGGCGCCCTCGCCTGCGCCAGGTCCGCGCGAGAGGCCTTCGGTCCCGGGATGCGCATCCTCTTCGGGGGAGGCTACGTCTCTACCGAGCTGCGCGGCCTCGTCGACGGCGGCATATTCGATTTCTGCGACTATCTATGCTTCGACGCGGGCTACGGCTCTATCGACTCGATCCTCGAGGTCGAGGCGGGCGCGCCGAAGGAGCGGCTGTACAAGACGATGTACAGGGACGGGGACGGCCGCGTCGTCGCGGCGGGCTTCTCCGACTCGGACGACGCGGCCGCCGAGCTCGGTTCCCGTCGCAGGACCGGTTGCGACCAGGCGGACAGGCTGCTCGCCGCCGAGAAGGAGGCTCTCGCCGCTATAGCTCCCGATTACGCCGGCTGCCCTTTCGGCCGCTACCTGCAGTTCGTCGATTCGGAAAATCCCATGCATCGCCTCTGGTCCGACTCGCCGTGGCTCAAGTACCGATTGGCCCACGGCTGCTACTGGCGCCGTTGTTCCTTCTGCGACACCCGACTCGATTACGTTTCGCGCTTCGCCCCGGTCGAGATCGCCCGCCTCGTCGCCGCGGCCGATTCGGCATCCGAGCGGACCGGCTTGTACGGCATCCACTTCGCGGACGAGGCTATGCCGATGCGGAGCCTCCTGGCCTTCGCCCGCGCGAACCGGCTCCGGGCCGGGGTCGGCAAAAGGCCCTTCCACTTCTGGGGCAATGTCCGCTTCGATTCGACCTGGACCCAGGATAGGTGCGAGTACCTCGCGGCCTCCGGCC
This sequence comes from uncultured Treponemataceae bacterium, assembly GCA_964396415.1. Lineage (GTDB taxonomy): Bacteria > Spirochaetota > Spirochaetia > Treponematales > Rectinemataceae > UBA1306. The sequence continues at coordinate 30,052 of CAYNFM010000038.1, forward strand.
TCGTAGCGGTCTCGGGCGGGATCGAGATAGCCACCGACGTCGGCCTCGAGATGACCGACAAGGGCTTCGATCTGGCGGGGCTCGCGAGAAGCCTCGTGGCGATGAAGCGGAGCGGCCTGCTCGTCCATGCGTATCTCATCTACGGCTTCCCCGGGCAATCTCGACGCGACATCGACGATTCCGTCGAGGTCTGCCGCCAGCTCTTCTCGGCGGGCCTCGTCGACTCGGCCTTCTGGCACCGCTTCGTCCTCACCCGGCATTCGAGGATGTACGGCGAGTGGCTGGAGGGAGGGGGATCATGGCCGGACCTTCAGCCCCGCGAATCGCCGTGGGACTTCGCGAACAACGACCTGGGCTTCGCGGGAGAGGAGAGCTTCGACGAGTTCGACGGTCCTTTGGCATCCGCGCTCGAGGCGTGGATGAGGGGCGCGGCGCTCGAGGAGCCTCGAGCCGGCGCGGGAACGGCTCCCGGCAGGATCGAGGAGCTTATCCTGGAAGCCGAGGCGGAGCTCGACGCGCGGAAGCCCGAGGGAAAAGGCCAAGCGCATTGGATCGCGGGCCTCCCCGCTGCCCGGCCCCTCGGCGCGGGCAGGTCGCGCCTGGCCTGGGCCTATCGCGGCGAATCGCGCGATCTCGCCTTGCCGAGCGAGGCCGCGACCGCGACGGCGACGTGCCTTGCCGCCCTCTCCCGCGCGAGCGACGGCAGGGATTTCGGAGAGCTCAAGGCCGAACTCCGCCGCAGCGGCCGCCTGAGCGAGGAGGCTATATACGAGTTGCGCTCATCGGGTCTTGTGGTACTATAATAAGTAATCGGTGATACGGCAGCCGCCAAAGCTCAGAATAATCGAATGGGAGAAAGTCATGGTTCGACCGCCAGAAACGTTTCGGCTAATCGTATCGGCAGCTGGGATCGCTTTCGTCGCGATCGTCGCCCTCGCTCTCGCGATTTTTCGCGATCCGAGCGTCGCGGCTTCGGGAGCCTTCGAGACGGCGGCCATCCCCGGCCTGTTTTTCATAGTGGCGAGCTCGATCGTAGTCGGGCGGAGAGCCAAAATCTATCGCCTGGATTTTCTCGCCTCTCAGGAAAAACCCGAACGGTATAAGGCGGCGCTCAAGGCCCTGGGGGACCTCCCCCTCGGCTCGCTCTCGATATTCATGATATTCATCATCGCCTATCTGGCCGTCCTATTTCCGCTCGGCGGCGCCATCGGCGTTCAGTCGTCGGGACGAGTGCCGTTTTTCCTCTTTCTCCTTTCGATGGGCATGCTCGATGCGGCCTTCCTCTTTATCCTGGCGGACAGATTAGGCAGCAAGGTCCTGCTCGATCGCCGTCTCGTCCGCTATCCGATCGACCTCCGCGAATCGCGGCAGCAACGGAAGAATTTCATAATCCCTACATTCATGAGCCTGATGACCTTCCTCTTCGCCTTCTCCGTCGCCCTGCTCGTCATAGGCTCGATGCAGAAGGAAGGCGGGGCGATCGGCTCCGGCGCCCTCGTCGCCGCGATCGTCGCCTCCTGCACGTACTTCGCGATCTCGATACTCCTCGTGGCGATGTGGACCTCGAATACCGGCCTCATCTATCGTTCGGTCGTCGCTCAGCTCGAGCAGCTATCGGCCGCGGAGAAGGATCTCCGCGGCAGGATATCCATCCTCTCGGTGGATGAGCTCGGGTCGATCTCGGGCATGGTCAACGCGTTCTGCAACAGCCTGTCCGCGAGCGTCATCGACCTGAAAGCCGCGCAGGGCAGGCTGAACGGTCTCGGGGACGAGCTCAGGAAGAGCGCCGACGATTCGGCGGGAGCGGTGGCGCAGATATCCGCGCACGTGGGCCGGGTTCGCGAGAAGACTCAATTCCAATCGGCCAGCGTCGTCGAATCCTCGAGCGCCGTCGAAGAGATCGCGAAGAATATCGAGTCCCTGGAAGACCTCATCGCGAACCAAGCCGCGAGCGTCACCGAGGCTTCCGCCTCGATCGAAGAGATGGTCGGCAATATCGCCTCCATCACCGCCTCGATCGACAAGATGGCCGAGCAGTTCGGCTCCCTCCTCGTCGCCGCGGAGGAGGGCAAGACGACGCAAGCCGCGTCCAGGGCGCGGATAGGGCAGATTTCCGCCCGCTCGGAGGCCCTGCTCGAGGCGAACAAGGTCATCTCCACCATCGCGTCCCAAACCAATCTCCTCGCGATGAACGCGGCCATAGAGGCGGCGCACGCCGGCGACGCCGGACGAGGCTTCTCGGTCGTGGCCGACGAGATCCGACGGCTGGCCGAGACCTCGGCCGGACAATCGAAGACGATACGCAACGAGCTGACACAAGTCCAGAAAGCCATCGAGGAAGTCGTCCTTGCCTCGAGCGAGTCGGAGAAATCCTTCGAGCGGGTGGCCGAGCGGATAGGGGAAACGGACGCCCTCGTTCACGAGGTGCAACATGCCATGCTCGAACAAAAAGAAGGCTCGAACCAAGTCCTCGAGGCGCTCAAGTCGATGAACGACATCAGTTCCCAGGTCAGGACCGGATCCCAAGAGATGAGCACGGGGAACAAGACGGTGCTGGAGGAGATCGAACGCCTCCGGGAAGCGACGGCGGACATCAAGCAAAGCATGGACGAGATGGCAGTCGGCGCCTCGGGCATCGCCGACAGCGCCAGAAAAGTCTCGGAAATGGCGAGAGAAACGACGGAAACGATCAGTACGATGGATCAGGCGCTCGGTTATTTCAAGACCGAATAGGCGCTTGAATCGGCCCCGGACCTAACTCGACGAGGGAAAGGCATCGATGCGCGTCCACTGTCTGCAGCATGTCCCGTTCGAAGGGCTCGGCGCCATCGCGCCCTGGCTCGAATCGGCCGGTCATACGATATCCCGCTCCCTGCTGTCCGAGTCGCCGGAGCTCCCGTCGCTCGACTCCGTGGATTCGCTCATTATCATGGGCGGTCCGATGAGCGTCAACGACGAGGACGCATACCCTTGGCTCGTTCAGGAGAAGCGATGGATCCGCGAGGCGATGCGTTTGAGGAAGCCGGTCCTGGGTATCTGCCTCGGGGCTCAGCTCATAGCGAGCGCGTCGGGCTCGCGAGTCTACCCGAGCCCGGTCAAGGAAATCGGCTGGTTCCCGATCCACGGCATTCCGTCGGACGATGATTCCGTATTCCGCTTCCCGCCCGAGATGAAGGCATTCCACTGGCATGGAGAAACGTTCGACCTCCCGCGGGGAGCGACGCGAATCGCCCGAAGCGCCGAATGCGAGAATCAAGCGTTCCAGCTCGGCGACTCGATCATCGGTCTGCAGTTCCATCTGGAGACCACGCCCGAATCCGCGCGAGCCATGGTCGAGAATTGCCGCGAAGAATTGATCCCCTCGCGATGCGTCCAAACCGAGGCCGAAATCCTCTC
>CAYNFM010000039.1:0-33338 GCA_964396415.1 uncultured Treponemataceae bacterium
ATGCCCCGCAGCGCGCCGCCAGGTCGTCCATTATTGAAACCGACCCGTCGCCTCCCCTATACTCGCCACCAATGGACGCCATAGCCGACTCGGCCTTCTTCTCCCCGCTCCCCCATGCGACTCGCTTCTACATCGTTAGGCACGGGCAGAGCGAAGGCAACGCGAAGGGGATATTCCAAGGCCGGCTCGACATGCCGCTCGACGCCGCGGGCAGGTCCCAGGCCCGCGAGCTCGGCGAATGGCTGGCCAGGGAGGGTGTCGGGACGATCCTCTCCTCGCCGCTCGCGAGGGCGGCCGAGACCGCGAGCATCGCGGCCGAGTCCTGCGGGACCGAGCCCCTGCCCGATGCGACCTTCGCGGAGATAGATACCGGGATCTTTACCGGCCTGAGCTTCGAGCAAGCGCGGGGGCTGCATCCCGAAGTCTACTCTGACTTCGAAGGGCGCAGCTGGGAGGCGGTGCCCGGAGCCGAGCGGGCCGAGGCCCTCTACGGCCGCGCGATGACCGCCTGGACGGTATTGCGGGCGCGAGCCCTCGCCACCGAAGGGTCGGCTCGCGACGGGGCGATCGCCGTCATCAGCCACGGCGGCTTCATCCAATGGCTGGTCCGCTCGACCTTCGGCGGGCGAAGCTGGATGCCCCTCCTTTCGACGGCCAACTGCGGCGTCTTCGAGCTCCTCGTCGAGCCGCGGGGCGGGGGTCGAAGCTATCTGCAGTGGAAGCGCGTCAATTTTCAGGCGCCGCCGGCCTCTCCGTCTCCCGCCGCGCCTGAGCCGGCGGCGCCCGCATCCGCGGCGAAGGCCGCCCATAGCGGCTCGGCCTGAGGGAAGGGCGCCAGGACCTCGACGCGGGCCTGGGTCCTCGGATGGCTCAAGGCGATGCGCCGCGCGTGCAGCATGATGAGGCCCGAAGGCGAGCTGCGCCGCGCCCCATATTTGAGATCGCCGCGGATCGGACAGCCGATGGCCGAAAGCTGTGCGCGCACCTGATGGTGCCTTCCCGTTATCAAATTCACCGAGACGAGGAAGTAATTGTCCGAGCGGCCGACGACGCTGTACTCGAGGAGTGCCTGCCTGCCCGAGATCGAATCGGGCCTGTAGCTTCGGACGACGTTGCGCCTCTTGTCCCAGGCGAGTCGATGCTCGAGCCTGCCCCGGGGCGGATCGGGCTCGCGCTCGACGCAGGCCAGGTACCCCTTCTCGACGCGCTTGTCCCTGAACGCGGCCTCGAGCGTCGAGAGCGCGAGATGCGTCTTCGCGAAGAGGACGGCGCCCGAGGCCCTCCTGTCTATCCGGTGCGCAGCCTCGAGGAAGGCGCCGGCCGCCTTGTCCGCCGGGTCATCTCGCGACGAAAGATCCTCCCTCAGGTAGTCCTGAAGGGATTTGTCGCCCGTCTTGTCCCGCTGGACGGGAATGGGGGCGAGCTTGTCGGCGACGAGGATGTCGGCGTCTTCGTAGAGGACCGAATAGAGTTCCACGCGCCTAAACTAGCACGCGGACGAGGCGCGGGCCTATCGCGTCCCGCGCGGATGCCTCGATAGGCCTTCGGCTTGCCCGGCGGGCCCCGAGGGCTTATAATCAACGCATGGCTATTTCGGCGATCTCGTCGATTTCGGCCGGCGGAAGCGCCAATCCCTTCCGGATATCCGGCCTCGCCTCGATCGGGCGGAACGGCTCGGTCCCTCGCGTGGAACCCATCCCTTCAGTCGATCGCGAGACCGGGCGACGCGAAGCTGCGCATCTCGAGGAGTCCGGTTCGGCGGCCGAGTCCGCGAAGGAGGACCGACGCGACTCGATCCGGATTCCGGCCCTCGATCCCCGCGGCCCGGAATCGATCCTCGGAGCGCGCAAGGGATCCGGACTCGTCGACGGGGCCGATGCGCGACGCCGGATAAGCGACCGGCTCGCCGAACTAATGGGGGAGAGGGCGGCGCTCGAAGGGCGGCAGGCCCAGCAGAAGAACCAGAGCTCGGCCGAGGTCGTCAGCGAGCTCAGCCAGCTCAAGGCCCGCGACGCCCAGGTCCGGGCGCACGAAGCCGCCCATATGGCGGCGGGCGGCCGCTACATCACCGGAGGCGCGAGCTATACCTACGAGCGCGGCCCCGACGGCGGGGAGTACGCGGTAGGCGGCGAGGTGGGCATCGACGCGTCGCCCGTGCCCGGCAATCCCGAGGAGACGGCCCAGAAGATGCGCACGGTTCGGGCGGCGGCCCTCGCGCCGATCGACCCTTCGGCCGCCGACCTCGCCGTAGCGGCCGCGGCCGACGAGACCGAAGCGGCCGCCCTCGCCCAAATCGCCGAGGCTCGCGCCGAGGAGCTCGCGAAGGGCTATGCCCAGGCCGCCGGCGGCGTCGCGGCATCGGGAAGCGGGCGCGTCGACACGGGAGGACGCGAGGGTACCGGCGGTCGCCAGGGTACCGGCGGTCGCGAGACCGCTCCCCGAGAGCCCGTCGATATGATAGCCTGACTCGAAGTCAGATACAGCCGTTCAGGGAGGACCAATGAGCATCCATATCGCCGCGGCCGAGGGGCAGATCGCGGAAGGCATACTCTTGCCGGGAGACCCGCTCCGGGCCAAGTTCATCGCCGAGACCTTCCTCGAGAAGCCGGAGCGCTTCAACGAGGTGCGCAACATGTTCGGCTATACCGGGACCTACAAGGGCGAGCGCGTGTCGGTGATGGGTACCGGCATGGGCATGCCGAGCCTCTCGATCTACGTCAACGAGCTCATCAAGGACTACGGGGTCAAGCGGCTCGTGCGCGTCGGCACCTGCGGCGGCCTTTCCCGCGAGGTCAAGGTTCGGGACATGATCCTCGGCCTCTCCGCCTCCACCGATTCGGCCATCAACAAAGTGCGCTTCCGGGGCATGGATTATGCGCCCGCTCCCTCCTTCCGCCTCCTCGAGGCCGCGTATCGCGCGGCCGCCGAGAGGAAGATGCCCATCCACGTCGGCAAGGTGATCTCGAGCGATTCCTTCTATACCGAGGATCCCGATCAATGGAAGCTATGGGCCCGATTCGGCGTCATCGGCGTCGAGATGGAGACCGCCGAGCTCTACACCCTCGCGGCCAAGCACGGCGTCGAGGCCCTGGCCGTCCTCACGGTGAGCGACCACCTCGTCACGCACGAGGAGACGACTTCGGCCGAGCGCGAGAGGACCTTCCTGTCCATGGTAGAAGTAGGCCTCGCGGCCCTGCTCGCGAAATAGCCGCGGTCCCGGATGCGCGAGCCCAAGATATTCGCAGGCAGCTCCGGCAGGGCTTTCGCCGAGGGGATGTGCGCCCACCTCGGCATCGACCTCAGGCCGACCGAGACCATCCTCTTCCCGGAAGGCAATACCTACGTGAAGATAGGCGAGCACGTCCGCGACGAGGACGTCTACCTGGTCCAGCCCATAGGCGCGGGCGCCGGCGCGGGCACAGGGGCCAACGACGATTTCGTGGAGCTCCTGTTCTGGATGGACGCGTTCAAGCGATCCGGGGCGAAATACGCGACGGCCGTCATACCCTACTTCAGCTACGCGAAGGGGGATAAGAAGGACGAGCCTCGGGTCTCCATACGCGCGAGGGTGGTCGCGGAGAGCATAGAGCTCGCCGGGGCCGACAGGATCATCACCATGGACCTGCACGCCCCCCAGATCCAAGGCTTCTTCAAGAAGCCCGTCGACCATCTCTATGCGCGGCCCCTCCTGGTATCGTTCATCGAAGGGCTCTCCCTGGAAAACCTCGTGATCGTGGCTCCCGACGCCGGCTTCGCGAAGAACGCCAGGAGATTCGCCTCCAGCCTCTGCCTTCCCGTGGCGATCGCGGACAAGTCCCGTTCCTGCCACGATGGGGAGCCGGAGATCCTCGAGATCATCGGCTCGGTTCGGGGCAGGAACGCGATGATAGTCGACGATTTCAGCCTCTCGGGCGGAACCCTCGTGGCGCTGTCGCGGCAGCTCAAGAGACAAGGCGCCGATAGGGTTTTCGCGTGCCTGTCCCACCTTCCCCTCAGCGAGGCCGGGATCAAGCATATCGAGGAGAGCGATATCGAATTCCTCGTCTCGACCGACTCGGCGCCGATCAAGGCTCGGCTCGATCCGGACCGGTTCAAGATAGTCTCCGTGGCCCCCCTCTTCGCCGAGGTGGTGAGCCGAATGCAGAACGGGCAATCGATCAGCGACTTGATGGAAGGGGTTCCCTGAGAGGCGCTATACGGCGAGCTCTTCCTCTACCTCGCCCAGGAAGGCCTCGATAGACCTCCTGTCCCCTTCGCTTCCGTAGAGGTTCGAGCTCAGGGTGAGCGTCCCGTCGAAGCCGCTGAGCGCCAGCTGGAAATGCGGCTTATGCTTGATCGAGCCGCACATGTAGGCCGATTCGATCCTCGCGTCCCCGAAGGCGAGCCGTCGCGAGTCGAGCTCGCCGATATTGGTCATGCAGATCAGGGGATTCCTGATGCCCTCGCCCATCGCCCGAAACGCGCCGCGCTCGCCCATGAGCGAGAATAGCAGCGAGAGCTTGACGAGGCCGCCGAGACCGATGCGCCGCTTCTTGAGGGCATCCATGCAGGTCTTGGCCTTGGCCATCGTCGCTTCGAAGGGCTCGCCGGCCTCCTGCCGCACGCGGGTGACGGCGGTGGAAGCCAGGTTGCGCAAGGCGAGGAATTCCCGGGACGGAAGATATCGCCTCATGTCGATCATTACGGGTATCTCGAGTCCATCGAGGGCCGAGGTTCCGAGACGGCGCGCCAAGACGCGATAGAAGGCCGCGAGGACGGCGTCGTTGAGGGTCGCCTCCCTTCCCCGGCAGTAGGCTTTCAGGCGGTCCACCTTTTCCCGGCCGATCGTCCGTATGGCGATAAAGGGCCTTGTCTCGCCATCGCTCTCGAGCGGAAAGGAGAGGCTTCCCTTCCTATTGTTGGCCCCGCCGGCTCCGAAGAGGGAGGCGGCTTTCGCGAAAAAGCCGAGGCCGCGAAGGACGTCCGCCATGCCTCTGTCTCCGACGAGGGCCGCCGGCGGCGCGAGGCGGGGGTCGGCGAGGAGCCCGGAGTAGATCCCGCACACCGAGTAAAGATATTCCTTGAAGCCCGCCGCGTCGGCGATCATGTGGTTGATCGTGACGGCGAGGGCGTTCCTCCTTCCGCTCAGCAGGCATAGCCTGACCTGGGGCCCGAGCTCCTCCCGTATCCGATAGGTCCGCTCCGATTCGAAGACGGCCTCGTCCTCGGTCGCGACGAAGGCCCGCTCGCGATCGGGGCGCGGGATGCTCTCCCATCGGGCCGGGCCCTCGTCCATGACGTACTTCGTCGCCAATATCGGGATGGCGTCGAGCGAGAGCCGTACCGCCCGCCTCAATGAAGCCTCGTCGAGGGGAGACGCGAAGCCGAGCTCGCAATGGACCTGGTGGTCGTTGAAGCCGGTCGACTCGTAGAGCCATTGCATCATGTCGAAGATTTCCGCGGGGAATGTCATGGCTTGGAATCTATTGACTCGCCCTGAAATAGTCAATACCATCGGTATTCAAAACCGAAGGTATTGTATAGGAGAGACCATGGACGAAGAATCCGACGGGATCCCCCCCAGGCGCAGACGAGAGAAGAGGGAAGAGGTCCGATCGAGGCTCGTCGCGGCGGCGGTCGGCGTGTTCTCGGAACGCGGCTACGAGGGCGCGAGCCTCGATCGGGTGGCGGAGGCGGCCGGCTACAGCAAAGGCGCCGTATACTCGAATTTCGCCGGCAAGGACGAGCTTTTCTTCGAGCTCGTTTCCGCGCGCATCGACGAGCGGATCGAGGCGGTCCGCAAGGTCACGGAGAGGCAGGCGGCCAAGCCGGCCAAGGGCTCGGGCGGGCCGGAGTCGGCGGCTCGGGCCGCGGGCAGGGTACTCCGGGAGGTCGGCGAGGGAGATCCGGAATGGCAGCTCCTCTTCCTGGAGTTCTGGCTGCGCTGCGCTCGCAACGACGAGCTGCGCGGCAAGCTCGCCGAGAGGCGGCGCGAGATGCGCGGCCGCATAGCCGACCTCATCGAATCGAAGGCCCGCGCGGCGGGGACCGTCATAGGGCGGTCGGAGGCGATGGACCTCGCTACCACGACCCTGGCCCTCTCCAATGGCTTCGGCATCGAGGGCATAATCGATCGCGAGGCGGCTCCTCCGAGGCTCCTCGGCGAAGTCCTGTCGCGGATAGTCGCCGCCGCCCGCTTCGGCGAGGCGCGCGGCGCCGGCCGCTAGCCAGGTTCGCCGGGTCGCCGTCGCGCCGGGAAGCGGCGCCTGAACTCGTACATCAGCACGGCCGCGGCGGTCGATACGTTGAGCGAATCCACGTGGCCGGCCATGGGGATCGACAGGGCGAAATCGCACTCGGCCCGGACGAGCCGGGCGAGGCCGGAGCCCTCGTTGCCGAGGACGATCGCCGAGCGCTCCGCGATGTCGGCTTCGGGAAGGCTCGCGCCGTCCATGTCGGCGGCATAGAGCCAGTAGCCGGCCCGTTTGAGCTTTCGCAGGGCTTCGGGCAGGTTGGGCACGAGGGCGAGAGGCGCGAAGGCGGCCGCTCCCGCCGAGGCCCGGACGGCCGCATCGGAGAGGGGGGCGGATCGCCGACGCGGCGCGAGCACGAGATCGGCCGCGAAGACGTCGGCGGAGCGCAGGATGGCGCCCAGGTTCTGCGGATCCTCGATATGATCCAGCGCGACGACGAGGGAGCGCTCGGGGGGGGCGAGGACGAAGGTGTCGAGGTCGGCCCCCTCGTCCTCGGCGCTGTCCTCGGCCTCGAGGACGATGCCGCGGTGGCCCGGGGCGATCCGGTCGAGCTCGGTCTTGGAGCTGCGCTCGACGTCGAGATCCAGAGCGGCGGCGAGCGCCAGGATCTCCTTGATGCGCGGTCCGGAGCCGGACACCAGGAGGCGCGCCGAGGGGAGGCCGCCCGAGGCCGCGCCTCGCGAGCGCAGAGATTCTTCTATCGCGTGAAATCCCGTCAATCGATGCACGGGGATAACCTAGACCGCGGCGAGGGCCGTGATCAATTGCCCGCCGAGCGGCCTCGCCGTCTCCTCACGGCATTACCGTGAACTCCTGCACCACTTGGATCGCGCTCTCGGCCTCGGATACCCCGGGCACGGAGCGAGCGGCCGCGAGGGCGGCATCGATGGCGGCCTGGGTATTGGCGACACCGTGGAGCACGACGCGAGTTCCGTCGGCCGCGGCCTCCAGGAAGTGCACGGGCACCTTCTTGGCGTAGACGATCTCGGTTACGACGCGTTGGCCGAGAAGGAGCTCGGCGAGGCGCCTCTTGCCGGCCTCCTCCTTCGCCGCGTCGACCAGGATCCTGCGGAAGTCGTCTATCGTCTTGGCTACCTGAGCGGGCTGGAGCTTGGCCATGCTGACGGTCAGGTCGTAGCCACGCGGATCGTTCCAATCCATGGAGAAGAAATACTTATGGAAGCCGGAACGGTTATGGTCGCTTTCCTCGACGATCTGCCTGGCGTGGCGCTCGTCGCAACCGTAGGACTTCATCACGCGCTCGACGCGAAGGGCCAGGGGAGACACGAGCTTGAGGGCGACGAGGCTCGGGACCGTCTTGAAGATCGCCTCCCCGCCCCTGCCCACGACGATGCACTCGCCGCCGATGACCTCTTCGAAGAGCGCCGTCTTGAGAAAATGGAGGTAATCGTCCCGTTCCTGGGAGAGAGAAGCCCAAAAGCCGGGCTTCTTCTCGTCGTATTTTTCCCTTTTGCCCGCGTCGAGTCCGTAATCGCTCAGTCGCTTCTCGAGATACTCGCGGTCGATCAGCTTGTAATCGGCGATGCGGGAGAGCTCCCTGGCTACCTCTTCTCCGAGGGCGGCGAGCTCGCGCGCGATGGTGATGATTGCCATGATTCCCTCCTATGGTCCTCGCCCTCAACTCTACGCCCCTCCTTCCCCAAAGTCAAATGCGAGATCGCGGGAATGGCGAGGCGGGGCGCGGATCCCCGGTATTTGCATCCTCCTCTCTTAGGCGCTAGTATGGGGGCCATGAGCATGCGATTCCATTCGGAGGGAGGGGCCGGGGAAGTCACCGGCTCGAAGCACGTACTTAGCATAGACGGGGCGCGTTGCCTGATCGACTGCGGAGCCTTTCAGGGCAAGCGGGACGAGGCCGAGAAGAAGAACCGCGACCTCGTCCCGGATCCAGAGTCGATCGCGTCGGTGATCCTCACCCACGCGCACTTCGACCATTGCGGGATGCTGCCGCTCCTGGCCAAGCGCGGCTATCGCGGCAACATCTACGCCACGCCGGCGACGCGGGACCTGGCCGGCGTAGTCATGATGGACTCGGCGGCGATCCAGGCCCGCGACGCGGAATACCTGGGAAAGCAGGCGGCGAAGAGGGGCTCCACGTTCGAATGGAAGCCTCTCTACGACGAGGAGGACGTGATCAGGGCCACGGGGCAGTTCGTCACCGTATCCTATAACCGCCCCATGCCCATAGGCGACGGCATCAAGGTCGAGCTCTACGACGCGGGGCACATCCTGGGCTCCGCGATGGCCTACACGCACGCGCGCGACCGCTCGGGGCGCGAGGTGACGATCGCCTTCACCGGCGATCTGGGCCGAAAGGGAAAGCCCATCATCCGCGACCCAGCGATACTGCCGGCGATGGACTACCTCGTCCTGGAGGCGACCTACGGCGACAGGCTCCACGAGTCGACCGAGGACGCGATGGACAAGCTCGCCGACATAGTGAACCAGGCCGCGGCCAGGGGCGGTAAGGTCGTCATCCCCGCCTTCGCCATCGAGCGCACGCAGGAGCTGGTATTCTACTTCCATCTCCTCGTCGACCAAAAGCGGATACCCGAGATCCCGATCTGGGTGGATTCGCCGATGGCGATCAACGCGACGTCGATTTTCCAGATACACCCCGAATGCTACGACGAGGAGATCCACGAGGCCTTCGTCAGGCACCACGAGAACCCCTTCGGCTTCAACAGCCTCCACTTCTCGGCGAGCGTCCAGGACTCGAAGCGCCTCAACGACTACCAGGGACCGGCCGTCATAATCTCGGCCGACGGCATGTGCGAGGCCGGCCGGATCCAGCACCACCTCATCCATACGATATCCGATCCCTCCTCGACCATACTCCTCGTCGGCTACATGGCGGCCGACACTCTCGGCCGGCGCATTCGCGACCGGGAGAACGAGGTGCGCATCCATGGCGAGGTCTTCAAGGTCCGGGCGCGCATCGAGGAGATCAACGCATTCTCCGCCCATGCGGATTACCGGGAGACCTGGGACTGGATGTCGAGCCTCGATCTTTCCAGGCTCAAGCGGGTCTTCCTGGTGCACGGCGAGGCCGCGGGGCTCGAGCACCTGGAGAAATTCCTCGGCGAGAAGGGTATCAAAGACGTGCGGATCGTGAAGAAAGGCGAGCGCTACGAGCTCTAAGGCCTACCTCGGCCTGGACATCGGCGGCCAGAGCGTGAAGGGATTCCGTCTCGAGGGGGACGGTCGAGTGTCGAGGCGCTCCACCATGGCCACGCCCGCCGCCTCCGGCGCCGAGGCAGTGCTCGAGGTCGTCGCCTCGGTGCTCGCCGAGCTCGGCGAGGGAGGGGACGTCGGGGCCGTCGGCGCGGGCACGCCCGGGGGCGTGGACCTGGAGGGCCGAGTGGTCGGCGAGGCCGCCAATATTGCCGGCTGGAACGGCGTCGACCTGCGATCCGCGATATCGAGGACGATCGGGAGGCCGGCCTACGTCCGCAACGACGGCAACCTAGCGGCCTACGCGGAATGGGCGGTTCGCGGCGGGGGAGGAGAGGGCTCCGCCTCGCGCGCCCTCCTCTTCGTCGGCCTGGGCACGGGAATCGGGGGCGGCTACATCGAGGACGGGGCCATCCTCGGAGGCGTGGACGACAAGGCCCTCGAGATAGGCCATGTCATCGTCCATCCCGAGGGGAGGGCCTGCGCCTGCGGCCGTTCGGGCTGCGCCGAGGCCTACGCCTCCGGCCCCTCGATCGGGCGCATCGCCGTCGAGATGGCGGCCGGCTTCGACACGCCGCTGGCGCGGGCAGCGCTCTCCGGATCCCGCATCAACGCCCGAGAGGTCTACGAGGCGCTCGCTGAAGGCGACGAGCTCGCGTCGGTCGTCCACGCGATAGCGGCCGAGGCCCTCTCGCGGGTGATCGGCCAGGCCCTCGCCTTCCTCGCGCCCGATACCGTCGTGCTGGGCGGCGGCGTGATGACGGGCGCGAGGCGGCTTCTCGCCGACGTGGCCGAGGCGGCGCCCCGCTACGTCTACGCCGCCGCGAGCGCGGGCGTCCGCTTCGAGGACGCCCGACTCGGCCGGGAGGCGGGCCTGCTCGGCGCCGCGCTCTACGGAGCCTCTACCCTGCTCGACCGCGAAGAGCTGCTCGGACTGGCGGGGAGGGCGGCCGAGGGTCTGCGTCGCCGAGCCGGACCCGCGATACCGGGGACCGGCCCCTCTGCGTGGGCGGATAAGTAATAAGAAATCCTCTATCTCTTCTCGAGCTCCGCGATCTTGGCCACGCGCCCGGCATGGCGGCCGCCCTGGAACTTCGCGTCCATGAAGGCCGCGAGAATCTCCGTCGGCGGGATCGCGTATTCGACCCGGCCGCCCATCGCGACGAAGTTGGCGTCGTTGTGCTCTCGCGCCATCGTGGCGGTCAGGCGGTCGTGGATCAGCGCGCATCGGATCCCTTCGATCTTGTTGGCCGCCATCGATACGCCGATGCCGGTGCCGCAAAGCAGGATCCCGAAATCGTAGCCGCCTTTCTTGTATTCCGCGCATGCCGCCGCGGCCATATCGGGGTAGTCGACCCGGTCCTCGACGTCGACTCCGAGGTTAACTACTTCCTGTCCCCGAGATATAAGCCAGGATGCGAGTTCCTTTTTGAGGGCGACCGCCCCGTGGTCGTTCGCGATTACTATTCTCATGGGCAGATGATAGACGAGACGGCCCTCAATCGCCTAGCCGCGCAATTCGCGTTGGGAAACTGGAGGTTCAAGCCATGTCCCCAGCCTTGCCAACGTTGGTCGCCGCGGCGACCATGGCCCTCGCCTGCGCGGGATGCTCGCAAAACCAGGTCGCGGCCATCTACCCGACTGCCGATCTTCGCCCGCCTTTCCTCCTCGAGGCCGGCCCCGAGGATCCTCGGCGCGTCGTGCTCCGATTCGACGAGGCCGTCAAGCCGGTCGAGGGCAGCTTCGCCTCCGAGCCGCAGGCCGAGCTCAGCTGCCTCGCCCAGGATCGGGACCTCGTCGTCGCCTTCGCCTCGGATCAATCGCCCGGCGCCGACTACGCTCTCGTCGGCGAGGTCGACGACCGCTGCGGGAATCGTACGCGCTTCCTCCTCGAGTTCGCCGGGTGGAACGACAGGGCCCCGCCCTTGCGCATCTCCGAGGCTCAATGCGGCAAGAACGCCTCGAAGACCAGGCCCCACAGGGATTTCATCGAGCTCGTGGCCCTTGCCGACGGGAACATCGGAGGCGAGGAGCTCTCGTGGGCGAGCTCGGTCAAGAGCGCGAGCTACAGGCTGCCCGCCGTCGAGCTGCGAAAGGGAGATTACGTCGTCGTGCATCTCGCGCCGGAGGGCATACCCGAGGAGGTGGACGAGCTCGGCGCCGATCTCTCGGCCTCCGGCGGAGCGGACTCCTCGCCGACGGGGAGAGACCTCTGGTGCTCCGCCATGCCCCTGCCCGACGAAAGCGGCGCGATAGCCCTGTCGCTTCGCCCGGGAACCGCGCCCATCGACGGTCTCTTCTATGCGGCCGACGATAAATCGGGAGCCTTATCGGCAGGCAGGCTCGCCACCCTCGTCTCCGCCCTCGCTTCGGCGGGAAGCTGGCCGCTCGCGGGAGCGACGCCCGCCTGGGAAGACGCCTTTAGGTGGAAGAGCTCGCCAGCGAAGTCGATCTGCCGTTCCGGGACGGCTAGTGGGCCGGAGGCTTGGTACGCGACGGAGGCGGGCGGCCAGAGCCCGGGTTTGCCTAACCTCCCCGCGGGGACGGCCAAGACCCAGGTGACGAAAACCTCGAAGCCGGCCCAAAGGGAAGCTCAGGCCAAGAAGCCTCGCCCTACAAGGCGGCCTTGATGAGAGCCTCGATATCGTGCTTGGGGAAGGCCCCGACTTTCTGGGCAGCGACTTGACCGCCCTTGAAGATCATGAGGGTGGGTATGGAGATGATATTGAATTGGGCCGCCAGATCGGCCTCCGCGTCCACGTTGACCTTTCCGACGATGACCTTGCCCTTGTAGGCCTCGGCGAGTTGCTCGATCGAAGGGCCGATCATCTTGCAGGGATTGCACCACTCGGCCCAGAAATCGAGGAGGACCGGAAGGGACGACTCGAGGACATCTTTCTGAAAATTGGCCCCTGTGACATTTATCTCCACGCTCATTCCTTCTCCTCCAGCCTACAATATAGCTAAATACGCTCGCTTTAGAAAGGACGCATTCGAGGCTTGGACTTCTTCTCCGCGGCGCGCCTGCCGAGGAAGGCCTCGAAGGAAGCCGAGCTGGCGTTTATCACGAGCTCGCGCGGAACGCGCGCTTCCTCCATCAGGGCCAGAGCCCGGTCGAAGCGGCCCACGTCGCTCCAGTAATGGGCGTCGCTCCCGCAGACCACGAGAGTCCCGGTTTCGGCGCAGGCCCGCGCGAACTCGCCGCAGCTTTCGAGGCTGCCCTCCCTCACCTTGAAGGAGCCGTTGTTGATCTCGATGGCCTTGCCCCATCGCTTCGCGGCCTCCACCACGCTCCGGACGTCGACGGGATATATAGGATTGCCGGGATGGGAAACCGCGTCGACGAGGGGATGGCCGAGTGCGGCGACGAGGGCGCGCGTATTCTCGGCCTTGTCCCGCGGCGGGAAGCAAAGCTCGTGGAGCCCGGCATAGGCGAAATCCAGAGCCTCGAGATACTCATCGCCCAGGTCGAGGGAGGCTTCCAGGTCGAGTATGTTGGCTTCGACGCCCTTGTAGAAGCGGACGCCTCGCATGCGCCCGGGGAGGACGCGCATGTTGCCGAAGTGATAAGGATGAGTGCCGCCCGGCAGGCCGGGGCCATGGTCGCTGAGGACGAATCCCTTGAGGCGGGCTTTCCGGGCGCCCATCGCCAACTCGTAGACGGTCGAATAGGCGTGGCCCGAGGCCACCGAATGGGTATGGGTATCGATCTCGATCCTCATCCGAGACTATATCCTCTCCCATTTTCCGCTCTTCTCGGAACGGAAGAGAGCGTCGATCGCGGCCATGTTGGCCACTCCGTCCTCGATCGGGGTGGGCGCCGGGGCTCCGGATCGGACGGCCTTCGAGAAGGCCGAGAACATGAGGCCGTATTGATCCACCGGACCGGCCTCGATTCGCCTCGTGCCCAGGCTCGTCGCGACCTCGATGGCGACAGGCGCGTCGGGATAGGCGTTGAAGGGCAGGATCACCGCCAGGGAGCCCTGCTCGCCCATGACCTCGACTCGCTGAACGGGAAAGGACTTGGTCGCGATATGGAAGGTGGCCTTGGGCCCGTCTTGGCCGAAATCCAGGAATCCAGTGCCCAGGGCGTCGGTGCCGAAGGCAGCGTCCCGCTCGGCCACGTAGAACCCCCGTTCCGGTTCCAGCGAGGAACCGGGACTCGTCGAGGGACTTCGCGCCATGCTCGCGCCGGCCAGGAAGCGCGCGCTGGAAATGGCGTAGCAGCCGATATCGTACAAGGCGCCGCCACCGACCTCGGGCCTGTTGCGGATATTCGCGGCGTCCGTATTGTCGTACGAGAACCAGCAGTGCAGGGCCCGCAGCCGGCCGAGCTCGCCGGAGGCGACGATCTCCCGCGCCCTGACCCACTGCGGGTGGAAGCGATACATGAAGGCCTCCATGAGGAGGAGTCCCTTCTCCCCGGCCTTGGCCGCCATGGCCCTCGCCTGCGCGGCATCCATCGCGATGGGCTTCTCGCAGAGCACGTGCTTTCCCGCCTCGAGGGCGGCGGTGGCCCATTCGGCGTGGAGGTGGTTGGGCAGGGGGATGTAGATCGCCTCGACCTCCGGATCGGCGACGAGAGCGGCATAGGAGCCGTGGCTCTTCGGGATGCCGAAGCGGGCCGCGGCCTCGGCGGCCTTCCGAGCGTCGCGGCTGGCTATGGCGACTACCTTCGCCTCGCCCAGGCGAGACAGGGGCTGGTGCACCCGAAGGCCGTAGTGCCCCGATATCGACATGATTCCCCAACGTACCGCTTCCATGAATGCTCCCTCCGGCGCTTGGCCAGGGCCAATGATCGACCTTCAGCCCTCGCAAGGTCAAGACTCCCCTTAGGCTTCGGCGCGCGTCTCTCGACTGCCCGGAGGAGCATGCGTCGGCGAGGCCGGCGTCGGCCGATCGGCCCGCTTAACATCCGTTGGGCCCGAAGGCCGATGGCGACGGGATATTTCGGTTTATTTATCCTTATTGAAAGCTTCAATAATATATTAAGTTTTATGCTCGTCTTCCGGGGGAGGCGCCGAGCCGAAATGGAAATGAAGGGAACGTCGCCCGCGCCGCCTTCGCCGTCGCATCGTCAAGCCCCCTATTCCGATCCCTATATAGCCATGAAGCAGGAGAGCTTCGATGCCTTGGTGCGCGGCGGGGCGACCATCCATGAGAAGGGCAGGTACATCGAGGACGTCTTCATCGAGAAGAACCGGAAGATCCGAATACGCGACTATGACCAGATGAAGCCGGCGACGATCTCCTCCGACTATCTGCAGCCTCGGAAGGAGCTTTCTCATTTCGTCCTGAGCAACTGGGCCAAGCAGATATTCATCGCGGGATTGAAACCCGAAATCTCGGAGAGGATCTTCATGTTCGGAATCGGGAGGATGTTCTCGACCTACAACGATATCGGCGTACAGGTCGGGACCGATGCGGACGTGAACATCATCGTCGAGGACGATCTCCCTCCGAGCGCTTTCAAATACCTCGCGGACAGGCTGCGCGACTTCAGCGAGACGATACTGGAGCGCTTCGGGATCGTGATCGAGATCGATCCCGCCTTTACCATACTCGGCGAGGGCGCCGTATTGAAGAACATCTCCGACGGCGTCGCCGGGAAGAGGAACTCCTCGCGGTCGTTCTATAAAGCCAACGCGAAAAGCCTCTACGTCATCAAGGACCACGACCGAATCCGCAGGTCGATCTTCTCGAAGGTGGAAAGGCTTCCGGACGGCATCCTGTTCGAGCATTTCCTCGGGCTCGAAAGCGCCAAGCCCTCCTTGATGAAGCTGAGGATGGACAAGGAAGCCCTCCCGATCGTAGCCGACGGATCGGGCGAAAGCCTGCGCGTGAGGAACGTCATCGGCTCGGCGGCCTTCGGGCGCTATTGCCGCTTCCTCTTCCCGCGGGAGTTCTTCATCCCCCCGCCGGATTGGGTCTTCTCCATGAAGTATTTCGTAAACCGGGTCTACGACTATGTCTGCGCGATGCTCAACCTCGGCTACGGTCTCCCTGAGATCGGCTTCGACGCGTCCGGCAGCCGCGATCCCGATTTCCTCTTCGTGAAGAACGCGCACGGGATGATGCTCTTCCTGCAGGAGCTCATCCAGCTCAACAGCTCGACCTTCGGCAGCTTCTGCGATTTTTCCTACATGTCCCGGGCGCGCTTCATACGCTTCGCCGAGATCCGCGGCGAGAAGTTCAGGAAGGATTTCGAGGAATTGATCATCGGAGGCGACCTTCTGCAGCAAAGCAACAAGGTGAAATACCTGGAGCTCCGGGCGAAAGTGGAGGCGAGGGCGAGAGACCGCGTCATCAGGATGAAGAGCGCCGCGCTCGATGCCCTGCCCAGGGAATTCGAGTACGAGCTCGTCGATAGGAACGAATCCGGCAGCAAGATCTGCGTGCCCTATGCCTGGGCCGATTTGGGATATTTCGCGTTTTGCGTGATCACGTCGAGGATCGTGAAAATCGTCGACGACCGCCTTTATCCCGCCTATGCCCTGTCTCGGGAGGCTGGAGCATAGCCATGGGCCTCGCCACGGGGCCGATGCCCTCGCCGATCGCGTCATCGCGGCCCAGAACCGAGTTTAGTAGGACCTCCGGGCGGGGGTAACAGGTTTTTGACCGAAAACAAATGCTATGGAAACCAACCATTGTTTTCGGATGCTAGACTCCTTGATCATCCCGGAAATTCGAATCCATGGGAGACGACGAAATGACCGAGAAGGGCAAGCTCCTGACGAGCGAGGATTGGTGGGCCGTATACATAGGATTGGCGATCGTGGCGGCGGCGGCTGTCGGCGCCTCGAGCGGCCCTGTCTTCGAATTCATCAAAAATGCCATACCGGCTGCCTGGCCGTCTAAGCCTCTCCTCCCGGGCCTATGCGCCTCATGGGCCGCCTACGCGGCCGTCTTTGCCCTCCTCCTCGCGACGACGGGGCTGGGGGTGAAGGCGATGGGGGGGAAGCTGGGTCAGTACGCCGTCTCCTTCCTATTGCTCTTTCTCGCTGCCGCCCTCGTCCTCATACTGGGAAGCCAGCGAGCGCTCAAACTGTACGGGCTCGAATCCACTTTCTGGGCCCTCTTGATCGGATTGGCCGTCGGCAACCTGTTCGATCTGCCGCAGTGGTTCCGAGAGGCCTCGGGGCGCACCGAGTTCTTCATCAAGACCGGGGTTGTGCTCCTGGGAGCGAGCTTCCCTTTCACGACGATCGTCCAGGGCGGCGGCTGGGGCTTCATCGAGGCCCTGACGATAGTAGCGGTCGGCTTCACCGTCGCCTTCCTGGTCGGCCGAGCCATGGGCTTCGACAAGCGCTTCATCGCCGTCCTCGGCGCGGGCGGCTCGGTGTGCGGAGTTTCCGCGGCGATCGCGGTGGGTTCCAGCGTCGACGAGGATAAGAAAAAAGTCGGCTACGTCGTGACTCTCGTCGTCGTCTTCGCCCTCGTTCTGATATTCCTCATTCCCCTGATCGGACGGCTCCTCGGATTCAATCAGGTCGTCATCGGGGCCTGGATAGGAGGTTCGGAGCTCGCCGATGCCGCCGGCCTCGCCGCGGCCTCCATGGTCGGGGAGAAGGCGGTAAGCGCCTTTTCCCTCGTCAAGCTCAACCGCGACGTGTTCATCGGATTCCTTTCGTTCATATTCGCCACGATCGCCATCGCGCGCTGGGACGTCGTCGGCAAAGCCGACGCCCGCGGCGGCGCAGGCTCGGCGACCAAGGGCCGAGCGCGGCCGAGCCCCGCGATGATCTGGGAGCGATTCCCCAAGTTCGTACTCGCCTTCCTCGTCGCTTCCGCCCTCGTGACCCAATTGACCGGTTCCATGGGTAAGCCGGTGGTCGATGCTCGCGTCATCGGGGTCCTCAACACTCTGCGCGCTTGGTTTTTCACCCTGACTTTCCTCTGCATAGGCCTGAACGCGCGTCTCGGGGAAATGCGCGCCATCGGAGCAAGGCCCATCGCGACGTTTTCGATCATCGTCCTCGTCAACCTGGTGCTCGGCTGCGTATTGGCGAATCTCCTCTTCGGCGGGATCATCGCCAAGCCCCTCGGGTGATGGCGCGGAGAGCCTCCGTCGCCCCAGCCGGATTTTAGGCGAGAACCCCTGGACTTATGCGGATCTGACTCCATCCGCCCGTCCCCTGATGGCTTCTTGAGTGGGGTTTGGAATGAGCTTTTCTTCTCACATCAACATCCATGTATCGACGCCACCGGTTTCGCAACCCAGCGACACCATAAAAAAATTAACGTAATTTCCTCTTGACTTTTGTATCTATATATAGAATTTAATTTATATAGATTTTAGCCTGAGGGCGCCGCGGAGGCACTATAAATATAGAGGGGCATTCTCTACATTCGCGCTCGGAGCATGGTCGAGGGGAGAGCGAGGGGGACACCGTCAGCGAGTTCCGCCGCGATCCATACGGCCGCCACGGATTCTAGGGCACGTACCGGCCAGCCGGCAGGGGCCGCAGAGAAGGAGTACCTCTCCCAGGTTCAGGTCGGCATTCATGCGAAGGAGCGGCAATGCCATCCACGAAAAAGCGGTCTCCTCGGTTCCATACATTCTCCGAGAACACGCCGGAGGCCATGATGATCGTCGAGGGATCAGGCAGGTTGATCGCGATGAACGCATCGGCCCGGAAATTGTTAGGATATTCCAAAGACGAGGTAGTCGATCTCGATCTCGCTTCACTCGGCGCCGACGCAATTCGCGGCCGCTTCTCCGAGTTTCGGAAGCGCGAGCGAGTCCGGGCCGAAGGCTCTCTTGTCGGGAAAGATGGGGAAGTGATTACGGCCATATTCAATACGGCCGCGATGGGGGATGGTTCCTATCAATTCGTCTTGGTGCACGTCGAGGATCGGATGGTACCCGGCGAAATCCTGTTCGAGTCGGCGCCGCTGCCCCTCATCGAGCTCGACCTCAGCTCACCCAGCCCGACGGTAAAGCGACTGAATATGCAAGCTCGGGCGCTCTGTGGCATGACCAGAGGCGCGGATGACGTCGGCACGAGCTTGACGACGCTGCTTGGCCTGACCGAGCACGAAGCCGTGGATCTCAGCGAATGGGCTTACAAGCGCGAGGCAGGGATATACGTACGCACCTGGATGATCAAGGTACATGATCGCCCAGGCCGATACGGCAAGGCCCAAGTGACGTTGGTCGGGCGAATCGACGACCCCGCAAGCCGGGCCCTCCTGTCGCTCTGCGATATCACCGATGAGGTCCTTGCCCAAAATGAGCTCCGAGCTTCAGTCAAAGAAAAAACGGTTTTCCTCAAAGAATCGCAACACCGCGTCAAGAACAACCTCGAGCTCCTCGGGAGCATGCTCTCCCTGCAACGGGGCGAGCTATCCGACCAATTCTGCGCAAGCAAGCTCCTCGATGCCCAAACGCGGATTAACGCGATTGCCCGGATTTACGATCACCTGGCGACCGCCCAAGAAGACAACTTTGACCTACCGTTCGACTTATTCATCGAGGATATCATTCGAGGCATCAAGAGCACCTGCCTCGGCGGGAAGATCCCGATCACGATTGATACTAGCCTCGTGGGACTCGAGATCGACGCGAGACGCGCGGCGATCCTCGGACTTATCGTCAACGAGATTATCACGAACGCCGTGAAGCACGCGTTTAGGGCGCGCGCTTCGGGGACTGTGTGGGTTAAGGCCGAGGAGGCCGACGGCGATCTCAGACTTACGATCGCCGACGATGGCGAGGGCTTACCGTCCGAGTTCGATTGGCGACGTAATGGAGGTCTGGGCTTCAAGTTCATCGATGAGCTAAGTCGGCAACTATCCGCTACTGCAGAGGTGAAAAACGACCATGGCCTCAAATTCTCGCTCGGGCTTACGATATAAGGTCCTGACCTTTTGTGTCTGTCGCGCGCGACCGTGTTTTCGACGACTGCGGTGGCCTGAGTAAGGCCTTCGTTAGGGCCTGCATGATGACGCCGTAGCGCCCCATTTTGGGAAATCTCGGATTATTTTGCTAATCACCGTCAATGCTCCTATAATTTCGAGGTAGTTTTGTCTCCACGGAGGCTCTGGGGCGATGCGACTCGATTATCGTACCGCAGTCTTCTCTTTCGGCATCATCGAATCCCTCGGAGTCTTCCTGTTAGGCGCTTTCGCGGTATGGGGCACGGCAAGACGGCGCGAATTGGGGCTCTGGACCTGGGCCTACGCCCTCGTTACGGTTGGGGCATTACTGATAGCCTCCAGAGGCCTGGTGCCGGACCTGCTCAGCATCGTCGTCGGGAATGCCCTCGTCCTTGAAGCCCCGATCTTCATCCTCGCGGGCATCCGGCGCCTCCGGGGCAAGCCCAGCCCCTGGCAGCTCTTCGCCATCTCCGGCGCCGCCACGTTCCTTTGGTTCGGCTACTTTTCCTTCGTGCACGCTTCCATGATGGCCAGGCTCGCTTATTACAATATCGACTTCGCGGCCTTCTTCGCGTTGGCGGCAGCCGAGATGGCTCGCAAGCCGACGACGGGGCTCAAGGCGATATCGTGGATCATTGCCTCGCTCCTATACGTCGTCGCGACGGCCGATCTGGTCCGTCTTGCCTTGGCGGTCTCGCGGGGATCGCCTGGGGACCTGATGCTCACCTGGCGGGCGGAGTCGATCCTCCTGATCGTCGCGGGTGTGGCCATGTCCGCCTTGGCGATCGGCTTCATCGTCCTGCATTTCCTGATGCTCAATCAGGAGCTCGCCGCGACGGCGAGGGATCGGTCCCTCCTCCTTCGGGAGATGGCCCACAGGACCAAGAATGACCTTCTCCTCGTCGACAGCCTGATATCGATCGATCAGGACAAGGTCGCGGACGAGGACCCGCCGAGCGGAGCCAGGCTAGCCTCTCTTCGTGGCAGGATCCGCTGCGTCGCCCAGGCCCATGAGGAGCTCTCCAGGTCGGAGTCCCCAGGCAGAATCCGGCTGGACGAATACCTCGAATCGATAGCCCAGGGCCTCCTGGGACACGACAGCATACGCGTGGAGCGTGACTTCCAAAAGGCGACCGGGCCCTTCTCGCTGGCCGCGCCGCTCGGCCTCGTGATGAACGAACTGGCGACCAACGCGATCAAATACGCCTTCCCCGATGGAAAGTCCGGGCGGATCGCCCTCGCCCTGCGCATCCAGGGCCGAGGCCGGGCCGAGCTAGAGGTCAAGGACGACGGGATCGGCACGAAGTGGCCCCCGGATAGGCAGGGCCTCGGCACCGTGATCGTGCAATCCTTCGCCGAGAAGATCGACGGGACGATTACCTACTCCCGCGAGGGCGGCAGCGTCTTCAAACTGAGCTTCAACCTGGAGCCGGAATCAAACGCCATTTGAGCGGCTCGCTCGGCCGCACGCGCCCAAGCCCACTGGAATTCTTCCGGGACCTCAGCCGAGCGCCGCCGGAAGACCCTCCGCTCTTCATCAGACGCGGCTATGTCGGCGCGGATCGAGACCGGCTCCGTCATCCTCGCCTCTTTCATGGCGCCCGCCGCCATGACGTTCCGTATCATGAGCGAATAGTCTCCGCTCTCCAGTTTCGGCGGCAGCTGCAGTATTACCAGGCGCGGCGCCACGCTCGCGTAGACCAAGCAACGCGTGCCGGGTTCGTCGTATTCGGGCTCAGGAAGACGCCCTGGGACTCGTTTAGCCAAGTCGAGGCCGAAGGCTACGAGATCCATCACGGCCGCACGGCCCCCGGCTCAGGCCCGTCCACGGCCACCGTCGCCGCGTATGGCGATGACCACGAGCCCATCAGCTGGCAGGCCGGGCCGGTAATGGGCTGGTATGTCCATGGCCTCTTTGAAAAGCCTTCCGTCATGAACGCCCTATTTGGCCGCGTCGCTCCGAGCCTGGACAGTGTCTTCGACGGTCTGGCTGACTTCATTGACCTGCATTTCGAACCCGGCGTCCTGCTCGACCTATTGCGGTAGTCCAGGCTCGGACCGGTGATTTCGCGGCGCTGCTGGCACAGGCTTTGAGCGCGATACTGCATCCGGCGCATCGGAACGGTCCGGCCCTTCGCGAAGTCAATGTGCGCATGGGTCTCACGTTAATCGCGCCTTGATCGAGTGGATAACCGGCTAAGCATCGAAGACGCCCAACTACGCCGTGGAATGATATATCGCCGCGAATTCTTTGATTTGTCGAAGCACCGGCAGCAACGCTTTACCTACGTCACTGAGTTCATAGGTTACCGATTGTCTGTTGAGTGTGGCCTCCGCACGTTTTAGCAGCCCGGCATCGGATAGCCGCTTTAGCCTGCTGGTCAACGTAACTGAGTTGGTATCTACCAAAGCGATTCTAAGCTCGGTAAAGCGCATGCCGGACATCGCGAGACAGTCGATGATACGAAGAGTCGTGAAGTCGCCGAGGATTCTCAAAACGTCTGGTGAGCAGTGTTCGCCCGTGTGCTGCATGCTCATGGGTATAAGATACACCAATCTTGGTACAAAAACTTAGTAAATATTCTTGACCAAGAAGAATTATCGACTTACATTCCCAAGTAGAGGCTGTCGGCAACAATTGAACCAGACGGTCTCGAAGTCACAAACACGAGGAGGGCATGCAATGTCCGACAACTCAGAGCTGAAGATCAAAGTCATCGTAGGAAGCACGAGGGAGAATCGTTTCGCCGACAAACCCGCCCACTGGATATTTGAGGAAATTAAGAAGGAAGCGGGGCTTAGGGCCGAAATCCTGGACTTGCGAGACTACCCTATGCCGTTCTTCGAAGAGTCCGTCTCCCCATCGAGGCTCAATGGTAACTACTCGAACGAAACGGTCAGAAAATGGGCCGCCAAGGTCAGCGACAGTGATGCACTCATCATCGTTGCCCCCGAGTATAACCATGGATACCCTGCGGTTCTGAAAAACGCCTTGGACTCGATTTTCCCTGAGTGGAACGATAAAGCCGTCGGCTTTATCGGATACGGCAGCGTCGGCGGAGCCCGCAGCATTGAACAATTGCGTCAAGTCGTCGTAGAGCTGAAAATGGTGCCGATCCGGCTAGCCCTTCATTTGCCCATTGAAATCTACTTGGCAGCCATGAACGAGAAAGCGCCGGTGAACCCGGAGTTTTTCAAGCCGATGAAAGAAGGTAAGTTCGGTGACCGTGTGGGTCAGTTCCTTAGCGAGCTTGTGACCACGGCGAAGACGCTGAGAACCCAGAGGAATGCCGGATAACAGTCTGAGAATGACCTCGCCGTCATCTGGGAAATCTCGGAATAAAAGGGACCATAAGGTCATGTTTGCTTTTGCCAGCATTGCCATCCCGCTCGTCATAGCTGGAACAGCATGGTTTTCGTAACCCGGTACCGGCAAAACGGCTACGCATCCGTCGAATCGTACACAGTCATTAATGGCGGCCATGTCATTCCCAATCCCCGCTGCGCTGCCCCGCGCATACTTGGCTTTTCTACACATGACCTCGACACCCCCCAAGTAGTATGGAGCTTCTTCGAGGGTCTGCCTGCCCGGACTCCCGCGGGACTTTGAAAAGTATTAGTTTATCCTATTCACGGGAGGAAATCGTGGAGACAGCCCTGCACGTTATTCTAGGATCGGGGGGAGCGATCGGAACGCCGCTCGCGCGCGAGCTCATATCGCGGGGCGAGCGCGTAAGAACCGTCTCCCGCAGCGGGAAGAGCGAGCCCGGCTGCGAACAGGTCCGCGCCGATCTCGCCGACGGACGACAGACCGTCGCCGCCTTGGAGGAAGGCTCCACCGTCTACCTCCTAGTGGGGCTGCCCTACGATTCCCGAGTGTGGCGCTCGGCATGGCCCGAGATCATGGCCAACATCATCGCGGCCTGCGAGGCGAAGCGCGCCCGTCTCCTGTTCCTCGACAACGTGTACGCGTACGGCGCGGTGAAGGGTCCCATGACGGAAGAGACGCCCATGCGGCCCTCGAGCGAAAAGGGGCGCATCCGCGCGGAGATCGCCGCCCGCCTGTCCTCTGAAATGCATACCGGCAGAATCAACGCGCTGATCGCCCGGGCGGCCGACTTCTACGGGCCTCACGCCGCCTCGAACAGCATCCCCTATGCCATGGCTCTACAGCCGCTTCTTGCCGGCAAGGCCCAGCGCTGGCTCGTCAGCGCGAAGAAGAAGCACTCCTTCAGCTACACCCTGGATTGCGCCAAAGCCCTCGCGCTGCTCGGCCGGACCGACGATGCCTTCGGACAGGTGTGGCACCTGCCGACCGCGGCGCCCCCGCTCGACGGCGAGGAGTTCATGGGAATCGCGGCCCGCACCCTCGGCCGGCCGCTCCGCTACAGCGTTCTTCCGAAGGCAGTCGTCGGCCTGGCCGGTCTCTTCGACCGAACGATCCTCGAGATATATCGCATGACCTACCAGAACGACCGCGATTACGTCTTCGATTCCTCGAAGTTCGAAAGGCGCTTCGGTTTCTCGCCCACGCCCTACGACAAGGGAATCGAAGAGACGCTCAATTTCTTTCGGACCGCGCCGGGGAGTGCATGACGCTTCAGGCCTGCACGCTGAAGAACATGGAGCCTGGGAAGGGATGGAACAGAAAACTCGCTTAAGGGGTTGAGGTCGAGGATCGCACGGCGTCATCGGACTTTCCCCCTTCATTCGAGTAGGATTCCTCGAGCCCATGTGGATCGCAAAGTACCGCCTCGCCAAGGAGATTGGCGTGCCCGCCCAACGCATCGGCGATATCGTCGCGGGAAAGCGCGCGATCACCGAGGACACGGATCTTCGCCCAGGATGCCGAAAGCCCTCTTGCCTTTGATCGAGCCGAGCAGACTCGCGAAAGCGGGAACCGTTTCAGCGTCCTTTCGACGTGATCCAGGAGCAAACCGCGTGTATTATCATGAAGAGTCGCCGTAAGCTATGGCCCAACCTTGATTCCGACTATGGCTTTCATCGCAGAACAAGGAACTTGAGGGTGAGGGCTCCTCCGGCGATCAGGCAGTAGACCGCGTAGGGCCAAGCCTTCCGGTTCTTGAAGTAACGATCGAGGAACCTGATGGAAAGGTAGGCCGCGACGCCTGCGACCAGACTCCCGACGAGGATCTGTAAACGCACCCCGTTGCCGTTCGGCCCGATGAGGTCGGGAATCTTGTAGAGACCCGCGAGAAGGATGATCGGAGTGGCCATGAGGAAAGAGAAGCGGGCAGCCGTGCGGTGCCCTAGCCCACGTACGAGGCCCCCGACGAGGGTGATGCCGGAGCGGCTGATGCCTGGGAGGAGCGCAGCCGTTTGGATGACTCCGATGGCCGCGGCGTCGCCGTAGCGGACCTTCTCGAGCGAGACCTCGGTATCCTCGAGTCCCTCGTCCTCGACCGCAACCGGCTTCTTTCGAGCGAAGAGCTCGCCGGCTATGAGAATGAAGCCGTTGACGAAGAGGAAGATGGCGGCGAATGAGGGCCTCGCGAAGATCACTCTGATCTGGTGCTCGAAAATGAGGGCAATGAGCCCCGTGGGGATCGTCGCGGCTACAAGGAGCCACGCAAGGCGCTCGTCGGGCGATTCGATCTTCAGGCGGGACAGCGAGCGAAAGAAGCCCCGTACGATGCGAAGCCACTCCCCACGGTAGAAGAGCACCAGGGCGATGGCCGTCGCGAGGTGGAGTCCGACGAGAAAGGCGAGGAAGAATGACTCCGTATCCGACTGCGCTTGGACCAGGTTCGACCAGCCGAGAAGGCTCGGCAGGAGGACGGAGTGTCCGAGACTCGAAACCGGAAACAGCTCGGTGACTCCCTGAAGGAGTCCCATCATCGCAGCCTGCATGTAAGTCAGCATGGGCATTCCTTTCAGAATAGGTGGGCTTAGCGGCCGGCTCGGAGATTCGTGCCGAACCAGCCCGCGAGAGCCTTCATTCGATAGAAGAATGACGCGCGCTTGGTGTTCTCGAGGCCGAGGAGCCTTGCCGTATCGGCTACGGTGATGCCGTAGAGGACTACCTTGTCGCTGAACGGGATGATGACAAAGACCGTCTTCAGTTTCTCGGGCGGCACCAGCTGCACGAAGAACCACTTGAGCCCAGTGAGATTATTAAGTGTCACGATATCATACTCGGAGTAAAGGTCGATAGATATGCGTGAGTATGTGTCGCCGGTTTGCTCCTCTTTCTGATACATGGTGTACTCGATGTGAGGAGAGAGGACATCCGTGGACGGGTCGGGGAGCTTCGTCCTGGACGCCAGGTTGTCGACCCGCCACGAATCGTAGATGAAGGTCTCCATCTTCCTGAGCGAGGCCGAGTAGACCTGGAGACCCTTCATCGTCGAGAAGGCGGTGAAGGCTCCGACCACCTTTCGGTCCAGGTCCTTGCCGGCCGGGAGGCCCGGTACGTCGAGGATAAAGAGCCCCTCGGCCGCTATCGTGCTCGGTCCGGAGGGCAGGGCCGAGCGGACCACATCGGAGAAAGGCGCCCGCTGCCACAGCGCAAGATCCGCCGGCTTGGCGCCGAAGCCGGTCAGTTCCCCTTTCGAGTCGAGGGTCGTCCTTTCGTCGCCGGTGAGGAACCCGAGAGGATTAGCCATAGTGTCGGCGAGGGCGCTTTCTGCCAACAATAGGCCTAGAAGACCTGCCGCTGCGAGGTATTTCATGGATGCCTCACGTCTAACGAGATGTACCACAATAACATATTCGCGGCTCCGGGGTTACTCCAAGATGGCCGCCATGCCGGCCGATGGGTCATTCCTATTTGAACATCCACACCTGGAAGCCGACGCCGCCCTTGTTGATAGTGTGGCGGACGAAGTCCGTTCGGGCTATGAGCTCCTCGAATTCCTCCTGGGTGTAGGCCCCGTTTCGCAGGAAAGTCTTGAACGAAAGCTTGACGAACCAGCGGTCGAAGCCTTTCATGTCGACATATTTTCGCATTTCCGCTTCGATATCCTCCTTCGTGTTGTTGCGGTTCATGTCGAGTATGAGCGCGGCGCCGCCGGGCTTGAGGACACGGTGCATCTCCCGCATGGCCTTGAGAGGCTCGCTGAAGTTCTTGAAGGCCGCTGCGCAGACGATGAAATCGAAGCTGCCGTCCGCCAAGGGCAACGCGGAGGCGTTGCCCTGCTTGAAATCGACGCTCGTTCCCTCGGCTTTGGCGTTCCGCTTCTCGATTTCGACAAAGTCCTGGCTGAGTTCCACGCCCGTGACGGAGAAACCGCGTTTGGCCAGCTCGATGGACAGATAACCCGGACCGGGGGCTACCTCCAAAACCTTCGCCCCTACCGGTGCCGCTTGACTGACTCCGTCCGCGACTTCGCGCATTTCCGCCAGGCGCGAGCTGCGGGTGTTCCTGTCGTACCATTTTGCCATCCAGCCAGTGATGGCGAGGTCCTTTTTGCGGCGGCTGGTTTTCATATAGGACATCTCGTTGCCTCCGATACTGCTCATACCGCTTTGTGATACACTCACTAACGATGTTAGGGACTAATCGTAAATATGTGGCCTAACGGTGTTAGTGTCAAGGAGAATCCTACGAAAATCTTCTCGGAGGGTGTGCGATGACCGTCTCCAAAGAAACCATAGTGAAGGCTTCGATCCGCATATTGGATCGCGAAGGCGTCGAGGGACTGTCTATGCGGACAATCGCGAAGGAACTGGGAATCAAGGCGTCGTCGTTGTACTGGCATTTCAATGGGAAGCAGGAGCTGTACGGAGCGATTTCGGAAGATCTTTGTTTGCGCCTCAAAATGCCGGCCGAGTCTGACAGCCCGAGAGACTATCTAAGCGAAATTTACAATGCCTACCGCGCCATGCTGCTGTCGGTGCGCGATTCCGTCCCGGTTTTGGAGAACTCCATGCCGAACACGCCGCGCAGGCTGGAGATTATCCGCGCCATTTCAGCCGCGTTCCTGATAATGGGCGTTCCGGCCGAAAAACTGATGACCATTTCGAATCTTTTCAACAACTATGTTCTCTCGTTCGTGGCCGACGAATGCCGTTTCAAGAATAGGACCGCGGAGGAGATACGTGAGTTTGAAAAACTGTTGAGTCCGCACGACAAGACCCTGCTGAGAGTTCCCGACGATTTCGACGGGCAGTTCCTCTACGGTCTGCAGGTGATGTTCGCAGGATTGGAAGCGGTGGGGAGCGCGTAAACTCGGCGATTCAGTTTAGACCGACTCGATCTTGAGACGCTTTTAGAAAGCCTCGGCTACACGTTTGACGCACCGTGGGACAGGCTCCAGCCTTTTATTTAGGGAAGAGATACCGTAGAATCATGTCGCTGAGTTCTCGAATGAGGCGTTTCGAAGCGATGGCCGTTTCGGCCTGAGCCAGGCTATGGGCGATCGACTCGATGGCACCGAAGATGACGAAAGCAGCTGCCTCAAGGTCCTTGGTCCTTAATCGATTTCCCCAAGCAGACAAGTATTTTACGGCGACGGTTCTTTGTTCCTTTTCCTGCGCCTCCATCATGTTCCTGACGTCGGGATCGGTTTCCCTCAACAGCATAGCCTGCCGATAGAAACCAGGGCTGTCGGCATGGGCACGGAAGATCTCCTTGATCAGCCTTTCCAGGCTGCCTTGCTTGTCGACCAAGTTAGCCGCATCGGGGCGCACGAGGGCGATTCTCTCGGAAATCGTCCGGTTGTACTCTTCAAGCACGGCGAGGAACAGGACTTTCTTGTCCCCGTAATACGAGTACAGACTTCCAATGGCCACTCCGGCCCTGGCCGCAATCCGCTTGGTATTCGTCGTATAGAAACCTTCCTGTACGAACAGCTCTTCCGCGGCTTTCAGCACACGTTCACGAGTGTCGATGCTCCGTTTCTGCTGCGGAATCCTAGTCATGCCGGATTTTTCTCCTTTCGCGGCAATCCATCAAGATATGAACTAATGTACACATTTTTCTTGACTGATTCCAGCCTTCTTTGTATAGTAAATACGAACTATGGTTCATATTATTCAAGGAGGGCACTAGGATATGGAAACCGCCATCGAAACAGAGCCGGAGGACAAGAGAAGGGTAGCCAAGAAAGTCGTCGCCATAATAGGGAGTCCCAATGACGCTAAATCGAATACTATCGCCATGACGCGTGATTTCCTGGAAATGGTGAAGCAGTACGATAGAGATACCGAGTATGAGGTACTTTCTCTCGGCAATCATCGGGTTGATCCCTGTCGGGGATGTTGGGCGTGCATGAAGACGGGACAATGCATTCGAAAGACCGATGCGTTGCCGGAAATCGCTCAAAAAATCAAAGAATGCGACCTCCTGATCATAGGATCGCCCGTCTATGAGCAACAGATTTCAGCCCAGACGAAGGCGTTATTTGACCGGACATTCATGTGGATCCATCTTCTCGGTCTCCTAGGCAAGCCCGTGCTCACCGCGGTTACCGCAGAATCGGACGGCATCGGCCGTACGCGGAGATATCTTTCTCAAATGCTGACCATGATGGGCGGTATCGTCGTCGGTCACCTCTCGGCTTTCGCGCAGCAGCCAGGGTGTTTCCCGAATCGAGAGCTTTATAGGGAGAAACATAGACCCCTCGCTCGGAGAGTCGCCCGAATACTACGCGGAACCGCAAAAGTACGCCCCCGCCTCGTCAACCATGTTTTCTTCGCATTCATGAAATTCCATACTCGTCGTCTTCACTTTAAAAACAAGGGACTTGGATCCGAGTACGCGAGCTTTGAATACCAATATTGGGTCGACAGGGGATGGTTTCGCATGTCGTATAAGAAGGCGCTCGAAAACAACAGGGCAACGCCTGCCGGCGCGTAGAGATCCTTCGACGGAGCTTATGCTTCATAGTTACCAGGATATCGTACATCGCTCGCCTTCCATCTTTGACGAACTCTGTGATTTTTGGTTCACGAAACTCCGACCGTCTTAGATGAAGAGCCTGGCGGCGCCTTGTCACTACGAGCCTCGCCCCGCTCAGCCTTGGACTTCCACTTCGGCGAGAGCAGCTCCTTGGCGCAGACGATGAGCCTTCGCTCTATTCGGCCTGCTCCCCGCTGGAATGTCGAATGAGGGTTTATAGATAGCGATGACTTCAAACTAGCTTGACGCCAGACGTATGCGCCTCGAAAATAGGTCTGGAGATGATACCTATGGAGTCCAGTATTGGCGGGCTATCGGGGAAGTCCGATTTCACTGCCATTATTTTTGATTTCGATGGAGTGATTGTCGACTCCGAGCCTCTTCACGCCGAGGCTAAGCGAAGAGTTCTCCACGATTTCGGAATCGACTTTGACGAAATCATATTGGCTGATTTCAAGGGGAGGACGGACAAGGCTTTCTTTGAATATGTTGCCGCCGGCTTGGCCCGTGGGAAAGCAAGCATTTTCGATATGCAATCTCAAAAGAATAGTATTTACCGGGAGCTCTTCATGAACGTCCCTCTCGTTGGCGGGGCGTATGATTTCCTCCTGAAAGCGAAGGGTCGCTTGATGAAACTAGGTCTTGTCACTTCTGCCACGAGACAGGATTTTGAGCTCGCCAATTCGAAATATCATCTTTCCGACTTCTTCGCGGCCATCGTTACCGGAGACGATTGCACGTTCCACAAGCCTCATCCGATGCCCTATTTATTGGGACTCCGAAAGCTAGATGCAAGTCCGCAGTCAGTCTTGGTGATCGAAGATGCTCCCAATGGTATTGCGGCGGCAAAATCGGCCGACTTGCGCGTAGCAGCGATCAAGACGTCATTCACCGAAGTCGAACTCTCGAAGGCTGGCGCGGATTTCATTTTCGCCACATACGGCGAGATATCGCACTACTTGAATTTTGGTCCGCATGCTGGAACTTCCTAGTACGTTGCCCTGCATATCGCGATCATTTCTCGGGAATACGGTTTTCCTCCCGACATCTTGAGTAGCTACTCGTAGGGGGAAAAGGTAAGGAGAGCGAGAATAAAGGTGTGGCGACTTCCCGCTCTCCCGTCAAAAACCTATCGTCATTATTGGAGCCACTGCCTCGGAGTACAAGCCCATTCTCCATAC
The DNA here is from genome assembly GCA_964396415.1 of uncultured Treponemataceae bacterium. GTDB lineage: Bacteria > Spirochaetota > Spirochaetia > Treponematales > Rectinemataceae > UBA1306. The sequence continues at coordinate 30,351 of CAYNFM010000039.1, forward strand.
TGGAGAGTTTCCCGACGACCTTGTGCGCCCAGCCTGCGGGCGAGTTGGCTTGAAGTTCCCCCGACTGTGGCATCACCCACGCCCTCCTCGTGCAATCGGCTTCCGAGCCTCAATCCTCGGCGGCGGCGCGGACCGAGACCGGCCCCGTCATCCACGCCTCTCTCACGGCGCCCGCCGCCGTGGCGGTCCGTATCATGAGCGAATAGTCTCCGCTCTCAAGTTTCGGCGGCAGTTGCAGTATTACCAGGCGCGGCGCCACGCTCGCGTAGACGGAGCAGCGCGTGCCCGGAATCCTCGCGTCCGGGCTCAGGAAGACGCCCAGCTTCTCGTCGGCCGGATCGAAGGCGAGCCGATAGCCGTGAAGCCGGACCAGGTCGCCAGGGACGAGCCCCGCTTCGGGCATCTTTCCTACGGCTTCCAGACCGACGATATTGGGCTTTCGAGAAGCTCGGGAATCGTCGCGCAGGATGCGAACGGTCCTGGCTATCCTGGCCTCCGTCGATCGGTCGGGCCTGAAGCGCAACCGTACGCAGTGCCCTTGACGGTTCTTGCCCGGCCTGAAGGAGTCTTTCGGATCGTCGATACTGCCTTTGGCGCAGAGGTAGAAATCGCCCAGCCCCGTCTTGACGAACATGCCATCGGCGACGAGTTGCGAGACCGTTTCTGTCAGGAGTCTCAAGCAGGCGACGATATCGGGCGCGGTAAGTGTCGTGCGCGCCCTTGACATGATATCTACGAGCTGGTCATGGTTTACCGTAGCCTCATGACTCGTATGGAAGCGATAATCGCTGTTCCGGCCGATCAAAGTGTTCTTTCGCGCGCTCACGATCAGTGGCATGGGATCCTCCTTGCAGGGTCGATCGATGCAAAATCTCTATTCGGTTCTGTGTATCCAGCCGAGTATCAATGAAATCTGGCTGGATACGATTCGTATCCAGCTAGAAATGACCTATATCTAACTAGATACGCATCGTATCTGGCTAGAATGCTTCAACATCACGCTGGATAACGCAAAAAAACCAGTGGTCCAGGAGTATTTTTTCACTCATCCTAGAGTCATTTATAAGACAATCCAGGGTCCGCCTTCAGTGAATAAAAAGGCGAGATACGGAAAAAGACTCGGATAAAAAAGCCTGTGCCCTCGTTCTATCAGTGGAGATGGAGTTTTATTGTATCAAGCTCGCTGGCTTTAGGACGCGGGCAGAGTATAATTAACTGGACGATCGACCTAAGCGGAGGCCCCGTCGGCTTCCGCCTGTCCGCTTTCTGGTGTAGGCCCCGGCGTAATGCGCCTGACGTGGCGCATATCCTTCTTCGAACGAGGAGATTGCCATGGCGACGTACCAGTATCTTTCCCTGACACCCGAATCGCTTGTCGTCTCGATGCTTCCGCCCGAGGATTTCGGCCGCTATATGGCGGTCGGAACGGCGACGCGGACGAGCGGGCAGGCGATGTTCTTCACGTTGAAGGACGGCTTCGACGGAAAGGAGTTCGGCCTCGAGGAGGCGAAGAAGCGCTGCGTCCCGCATGCGGACGGAGAGCCCAAGCACTCGGTTTACGCGGCGGTCTACAGGGTGCTCGAGCGCATTCCCCTGAGCGCGATCGAGAGTCTCTGGCTCATTACCGCCCACGGCAGGGCGCTCGAGCTCAAGCCGGGGGAGGCGTCCGCCACCGCGGGCTGGAAGTACCACCTCTACCGGGAGCTCGTGCCCCTCCACCCCCTTATCGCGAGCTCTCTCGGTCCGGCGGAATTCGTGCGCTTCCTGACCGACAAGGCGAATCCGATCTACGTGCCGAAGCTATGCTTCGTCGAGCTCGAGCTGGCCGGCCTCGCGACGGATCCCGCGCGCGGCAACGCGGACAATCTGCCCTACCGGAACCTCGAGCATATCCGCGACTGCCTGGGGGAGATCGGGACTAAGCGCGTGAAGACGGTGGATCGCCTCTCTCAGCAGAGCCTCATGTACCGCTGCATCAAAGGCGGCATCCACATCGGGGATCAGGATCGAACCATGTCCTTCCCCTTCCCCTCGATCGACGATCTCGCGGAAAATCACGACGCCTGGTGGCGATGCGCGAACGATTCCGAGCTGGTCTGGTCGGTGTAGGGCCCGAAGCGGTGCTCATTCCCCCCTCCGCGGAGCGGATCGTCATCGGCGCCGCCGATCCTTTCCGCCCTTGCGGGTCGCCTGACGCATATTGCGGACGGAAGAGAATGCGCATAGACGGGGCTGGCCCCGTCTTCCTCTTCATGCTCCTGGGCGCGGGCTTCGTCCCTTCCCTGCTCGGCCAGTTCGACATGGACCGACTGCTCAGGGCCCTCCAGGCGGCGATCGCGGCGCTAGGCCGGCCTTCGCCCGCCTTCATGGCCGGGGATCAGGGCCTCTCCGGGCCGTCCCGGCCTCAAGCCTGCCGCCCGGCGGGCTTTCAGGTAGCCGATTCCGCCGCGGCCATGTTCGACGGGAGCTCCGCTCCTCGATCGGCGTCCCGTGGCGCGCATGGCCGACGACGCAGGCCGTTCCGCCGGCGGCATCCGCGGGGAGGACTCTCCCCGCGCGCTCCGCCTCCCGCTCCGCATTCACCCTGTCCCGAACGGAACTAGGCGGTCATCCGGAGCTCCCCCGGGGAGCCGCGGCAGGCCCGAGCGCGCCGGCCGCGGAAGCAAGGAAAAGGAGAAGAGCCTCATGCAGTTCGATAACGCGAGTACCGGATTCATGCTCATCGCGGCGACCCTGGTAATGTTCATGACGCCGGGCCTCGCCTTCTTCTATGGAGGCCTCGTAGGCCGAAAGAACGTCCTGACAATAATGTTCCAGAGCTTCGCCTCCCTTTGCATAACCACCGTGATTTGGTTCCTCTACGGCTACTCGATGTGCTTTTCCGGCAGCTACGGCCATGGGGACATACTGGGCGTCATCGGCAATTTCAAGCTGTCCTTCCTGATGGGCGTCAGCCTCATGGATCCGAGCCCGATGAATCCGCACGTA
>CAYNFM010000040.1:0-33332 GCA_964396415.1 uncultured Treponemataceae bacterium
CCTTCAAGAAGCCGGTGCCGCGCATCGTGCGCGACGTCTGGCCCTTCCTCATCGTTCAGGCAGTCGTCCTCATCCTCGTGACCTACGTGCCGGCCCTCTCGACCATTCTCAGGTAATCGGACATACTCCGCCCGATGGACGCGATCATCATCCACACCGACGGCGGCTGCTCGGGCAATCCGGGCCCTGGCGGCTGGGCTTTCGTGATGCGCCTAGAGGCGGGTCGCGCGGGTCGCGAGCAGGTGATAACCGGCTCGGGCGGCGAGGCTAATACGACCAACAATCGCATGGAGCTCAGGGCCGTCATCTCCGCCCTCGAGGAGGCCGAGCGCTCGATGCCCGGCGCCCCGGTCGTCGTCAACACCGACTCCCAGTACGTCAAGAACGGCATCACGACCTGGATCGCCAACTGGAAGCGCAATGGCTGGCGCACGGCGGACAAGAAGCCGGTCAAGAACCAGGAGCTTTGGGAAGAGCTCGACGCGGTCGCCTCGCGCGTCGGGCCCAGCTTCCGATGGGTCAAGGGCCACGCCGGGGTCGAGGACAACGAGAGGTGCGACGCGATGGTGCAGGTGGAGATCGCTAAATTCAGGTAAAGGGCCTTGTTGCACGGATACCGCTTAGGGCGCAAGACTGGAGGGAGTACGACGCCGGGCTTCGTAGACGGGGAGCGGAGAAGCGAGCTTACGTCGTTCATGCGTTCTTCGAGCTAGGGCCGATCTCGCGATTCTGCCGCCTATACTCGCTGGGCGTCATGCCATATTTCTGCAGGAATAGGGAATTGAACCTGCTCTTGGAATTGAAGCCGTTTTCGAAGGCTATGTCGAGGATTGAGCGACCGGGGCATTTCAGGAGATCCTCGCATACGGATTTCAGCCGCCAGTCGTTGATATACCCGCGAAAGTTGAACGAAAGCCGTGAATTCAGGTGATACGAGAGTCGCCAGGGCTTGACTCCCAGCATGAGCGCAAGGGCCTGCAGCGAGAGCTCCTCGTCGCGGTATGGAGCTGCCTCTCCCATCAGCGACTGGAGCCGGGAAGCGAGTTCCTCCGCCGATTCGTCCCATTCGGGACGCGCTCGACGGAGCATCGGAGGGCGGTCCTGGGAGAAATAGGAAAAGCCCATGTGCGACAAGGTATAGGCCACCGCGATGAAGCCGATTGTCGCGCATCCCGCCATGGCCAGACGGTCGTTTCGAAAAATGAAGCTGGAAATGAACGAACCCCGGAGCAGAGCTCCGAGGTATCGTTCGTTCTGCAAGGAATGGATTGTATGCGGGTCCATACCCGGCCGGTTCCATGAAAGAAAGAGCGAAGCAGAGCTTCGAGGTATGTACCCGCTTGCGAATCAATATCATCGCGGCCGCAAGGTAACAAATAAGCAAGGTCACCTGACCGCGGAACTCTCTTCCATGCGGGACATCGTCCGCTCTCCGGAGCCTGCGTGCGGCAACGAGGTCCAGGACGATCGCGGCGGTAAACGAAAGCGTGGCTACGAGGGCGAGGATCGTCCGCGCCGGAGTCGAAAAATGGCCGGGGACCTCCGGGAGCGGTTCTTCCGGGACAGTGAGAGCGTCGTATAGAAGCGAGCCCGAGGCTAAAATAGCGGGAACGATGAAATAGACGGCATAGCTGCGGACGGGCCGCTTGCCTTCGTGCAGGATGGAAGGAGCGGAAAGGTAGAATGAGGGCGCTGCCAGGAACGTGGCTGCCACGTAGCTGCCGGCGAGAGCCGGAACGCGAACGAGAAATCCGGCGTCGACGGCCCAATAGTACATGAGGATGTAAGCGAGCGTGAGGCAGCCGAGGATCATGCAATAATGGATCGGCTGCTTATTCCTGGCCATGAGCTGGACGAAGGTGAAGAATAGAATCACCACTCCCTCGGCGAAGAGGATAAAGGGCATGAGGCATTATACCTTGTTAATGAGGGGGAAAATCCAAATTTAGTCGATGTCGTCCCATGCGCGACTCGACGAGCGTGATTCTATCCACAGGAACTTGACTGCTCAGTCGGCGGCGTGGTAGCTTATAGTGGATGAACGCCGTCGGGTCCGTCAGCTACATTCCCACCTACTCCTACTTTTATTTCTATTCCTATCGCCGCTCCTTCGCCGACCGGCCGGGCGAAGCGAGCGAGTAAATCGTAGGCCGGCGAACCAAGCCGGCCGTTGGACCGGCTAAATCCACAGCAGCACTATCCCGGAAGGACGTCGCGATGAGCGATGCTGACTTATTTTTTAAGCGATCGGAGCGCCCGGTCCATCCTGAGGATGGCCGACTCGAGCTTCGCGTCGGCCGCGGCGAAGGATATCCGAACGCAGCGGTCGTCGCCGAAGGCCGAGCCGGGCACGACCGCGACGCGGGCCTCGTCCAGGAGAAACTCCGCGAAATCGTCGGACCCTGCGATCGACCGGCCGCCGCCCCGCGAGCCGAAATGGGAAGATACGTCGGGAAACACGTAGAAGGCGCCCTGGGGCTCCACGAGGCCGAGCCCAGGGAGGGCGGCGACGCCCGTCGTCACGAAGGCCCGCCGGCGACGGAAGGCCGCGAGCATGCCGCCTATGAGCGAGGTGCCGGACTCGAGGGCGGCGAAGGCCGCGCGTTGGGCGATAGAGGACGCATTTGTCGTCATCTGGCCTTGGAGATCGACGCAGGCCGCCACGAGCGCCTCGGGGCCCGCGAGGTAGCCGATCCTCCAGCCCGTCATCGCGTAGGCCTTGGAAACGCCGTTGACCACTACCGTCCTCTCCGCGAGAGCGGGTATCGCGGCGATGCTCGCGTGGGAGCCGACGTAATTGATGTGCTCGTACACCTCGTCGCTGATCACCCAAACGCGGGGATGCCGCTCGAGCACGGAGCCGAGGGCCTCGAGCTCGGACGCGGAATAGACGGCGCCCGTCGGGTTGGAGGGCGAGCAGAGGATGAGGGCCTTCGTCGTCGGTCCCATCGCCGCATCGAGAGCGGCCGCCCGGAGCTTGTAGCCTTCGGACGCGAGGGTGGGCACGGAGACGGGGAGCCCCCCCGCGAGCTTGACGAGCTCGGCATAGCTGACCCAGTGCGGGGCCGGCACGACTACCTCGTCGCCCGGGTCCACGAGGGCGAGGATGGCGTTGGCGATGCAGTGCTTGGCGCCGCCGGAGACCATGACGCGCGACGCGGGGTAATCCAGGCCGTTCTCCCGAGCGAGCTTGCGCGACACGGCCTCGCGAAGGTCGTTGTAGCCCGCGACGGGCGTGTAGAAGTTGTGGCCCTCGTCGATCGCCCGCTTGGCCGCCTCGCGCACGGGCTCGGGAGTCGGGAAGTCCGGCTCTCCGACGGTGAGGTCGATTACGTCGACGCCGGCCTCGCCGAGCTTGCGCGCCCTCTGGTTCATGGCGATGGTGCGGGACGGCGCGAGGCCGCGGGCGCGGGAAGAGAGATAGTGCACGGGAGCGACCTCCAGCGTAAAAAGGCCCCCGAGAGTATCGGCTCATGCCGTCGGCATGAGATACTGCCGGAAAGCCTTTTTGCAGCGATTTCCGCGGATGCGAGCCTTCAGCCGGCCTCGAGACGGGGTCGGTTTTGAAAACGCTACCCTTTATATGGTATTTTTCCGATCGAGGCAATATGCCGCGCTCGGCGCCCAATGGAGTGAAAACGGCATGAACAATCTGAAGCTGTCCGGGAGGAAGCCCGACGAGGCCAGGAGCGTAATCGAGGTCGGAGGCGTCCGAATAGGCGAGGACTTCCTCGTCATCGCGGGGCCCTGCTCGGTCGAGACGGAGGAGCAGACCTTGAGGACCGCCGAGGCGGTACGCGACGCGGGGGCTAAAATGCTCCGAGGAGGAGCCTTCAAGCCCAGGACTTCGCCCTACGCGTTCCAAGGCCTCGGCCTCAAGGGCCTCAAGATACTCGACAAGGCCAAGAAGGAGACCGGCCTGCCCATCGTGACCGAGGTCGTCGACACGCGCGACGTCTCCTGGGTCGGGGAGTACGCCGACATCCTGCAGATCGGCGCGCGCAACATGCAGAACTTCTCCCTCTTGAGAGAGGCGGGCAAGTCGGGCAAGCCTATCCTCCTGAAGCGGGGGATGTATTCCACCCTCGAGGAATGGCTCAACTGCGCGGAGTACATCCTCGCCGAGGGAAACGACAAGGTCATACTCTGCGAGCGCGGCATACGCACCTTCGAGACCTACACGCGCAATACCCTCGACCTCAGCATGGTTCCGGCCGTCCACGCCGAAAGCCACCTGCCCATCCTCGTGGACCCCTCGCACGGCACCGGCATCCTCTTCATGATCGAGCCGATGAGCCTCGCGGCCGTCGCGGCCGGCGCGGACGGCCTCGAGATCGAAGTCCACGTCGATCCCAAGACGGCCATGAGCGACAAGGAGCAGCAGCTCACGCCGGAGGCCTTCAGGACCTTGATGCGGCGCGTCGCCGACCTGCGGGAGTTCATGGCCGAACGCGCCATGGCCGAGGCGGACGCGGCCGCTCGCGGCGACCCCGCCGCTCGAGAAGGGGTCCTCGGCTCCAGGCGCGACCCCTTCGCGGACGCGATGGATTAGGGGGGCGAAGCCATGGAAATCGCGCTCCGAGGCCAAGGCGGGCGGGAATCGCGCATCGCCTTCGGTCCCCTGGCCGGGATCGCATCGGCCATCGATCCGGCCAAGACGGTCATCGTCACCGATCGCCTGATCCGTCGCATCCACGGCCAGGCCTTTCCTCCCTGCCCCGTGATCGAAGTCGAGCGCGGGGAGGCGGCCAAGTCCCTCGCCTCGCTCGAGGCACTCTACGGCGCCTTCCTGGACAACTCGCTCGGACGCGACGGCCTCGTCCTGGCGATCGGGGGAGGCGCCATATCCGACCTGGCCGGCTTCGCGGCCTCGACCTGGCTGCGGGGCGTCGATTTCGGCTTCGCGCCCACGACCCTCCTGGCCATGGTGGACGCCTCGGTCGGCGGGAAGAACGGCGTGGACTTCCGCGGCGTCAAGAACCTCGTGGGCAGCTTCTCGCAGCCGAGCTTCGTGACGATGGACGTCGCGCTTCTCGCGACCCTCACGGGCATCGAGTTCGCCTCGGGCATGGCCGAGGCGGTCAAGTGCGCGGTGCTGGCGGGCGGCTCCTATTTCGAGCTCGTCGAGAGCGCCTCGTCGAAGGGACGGCCGCGGGACCCCGAAACGCTGAAGCGGCTGGTCGCCGGCTCGGTAGAGCTCAAGGCGGGAATCGTCGAGCGCGACGAGCGCGAAGCCGGAGAGCGGCGGAAGCTCAACCTGGGCCACAGCGTCGGGCACGGCATCGAAGCCGCCGCCGGGATCCCCCACGGCCATTCCGTGGCGGCCGGCCTCGCCACGGCCTGCCGCCTGTCGCTTCGGATGGGCCGCCTGGGCGCGGCGGATTGCGATCGCATAACGCGCATCCTCGATTCCTGCGGGCTTCCTTCGTCGATAGGCGCCGCCGCCGCGATGGCCGCCGGGAAGACCGTCGACGGCCCCGAGTTCAGGAAGGCCGTCGCAGGCGCCATCGCGGCCGACAAGAAGCGCCTCGGGTCCGATATACTGATGGTCCTCCCCGAGGCCGTCGGCTCCGTCGTCGTGGAGGCCCTGGCCCTGGCGGAGCTCCAGGCCTTCGTCATGGAGGCCCCATGAACTCCTTCGGACGATGCTTCCGCGTCGAGATCTACGGCGAGTCCCACGGCCCCGCCGTCGGCGTCGTGGTCGACGGATCCCCCCCGGGGATCGCCCTATCCCTCGAGGATCTCGAGCGGGACCTCGCCCGCCGCCGCTCCGGGGCGTCGGGCACGACCGACCGATACGAGGCCGACTCTCCCGAGATCCTCTCCGGCCTGTTCGAGGGGCATACGACGGGCTCGCCGATCTGCGTGGTCATGCGCAACGCCGACACCCGCTCCTCCGACTACGATGCCTTCAAGCGCGTTCCGAGACCAGGCCACGCCGATTTCACCTCGCGCTACAAATACGGCGGCTTTTCGGACCCGCGCGGCTCGGGGCACTTCTCGGGGCGAGTCACCGCCGGCCTCGTCGCGGCCGGGGCGATCGCCAAGCGGGTGCTCGCCGGGCTCGCGCTTCCGGGAGCCGCTCCGGCGCTTCCGTCCTTCGAGACGCGGCTCCTCGAGGCAGGCGGCCGCGCAGACATCGAGGCCGCCGCGGCCGAGGCCAAGGCCGCGGGCGACTCGATCGGCGGCCTCGTCGAGATTCGCGTCAGGGGCCTGCCGCCGGGACTCGGCGAGCCCTTCTTCGACGCCGCCGAGTCGGTCATAGCCCACGCCCTCTTCGCCGTCCCGGCCGTCCGCGGCGTCGAGTTCGGCGACGGCTTCGCCGCGGCCCGCATGCGCGGCAGCCAGCACAACGACCCCTTCGTCGATCGGGGCGGCATGACCTCCAAGAACGGGGCGGGAGGGATCAACGGCGGGATCACCAACGGCAACGAGATCGTCGTCCGCGTCGCCGTCAAGCCGGCATCGACGATTTCCGCCCCCCAGCGCACCTTGGATTTCGTTTCGGGCGAGGAGACGATCCTCGCCCCGGGAGGACGCCACGACGCGTGCATAGCCTTGCGCGCGGCAGTCGTCCTCGAGGCGGCATGCGCGGTGGCGCTGGCCACCTGAGCCTCGCCGCGAGGCAGACGCCGATCGGGCGGACGCCCGCGGCGAGCATTAAGACCGTGGAGGAAGCATGACGCTCAAGGACCTCAGGGAAGACATCGACAGGATCGACGCGAGACTGCTCTCCCTCGTCGACGAGAGGATGGAGAAGGCGCTGCTCGCGAGGACGCTGAAAAGCGACATCTCGGACCCGGGGCGGGAGAAAGCGGTCCTCGAGCGCATCGAGCGCTCCTCGCGCTGCCTGGCCGAGCCGAAATTCACGGTCGAGCTCTGGAAGCGCCTCATCCTCGAGGCGAAGGCGATACAGGAGCGGAAGCCGAAGACGGTCGGGTTCCAGGGCGAGCACGGCGCCAACAGCGAAGTGGCCGCCCGAGCCTGGGACGGCTCCGTCGCCGCAATGCCCTGCCGGGATTTCTCGGACGTCTTCGACGCCGTCCGCGACGGCTTCTTCGACTTCGGGATCGTGCCGGTCGAGAACAGCCTCGGCGGGATCGTCGGTCCCGTCAACTCGATCCTCATCAACACCGACCTCAAGATCGTCGCCGCCATCGACATCCCGATTTCCCATTGCCTCCTCGCCGTCCCCGGGACGGATCACCGCGAGATCCGCTCTGCCTACTCGCACTCGCAGGCCCTCGCGCAATGCCGCAACTTCCTGGCCCGCAACAAGCTCGAGGCCAGGCATTATTACGACACGGCGGGGGCGGCCCGGATGATAGCGCAGGAGAGGCCGCGGGACAGCGCGGCGATCGCCAACCGCTTCGCCGCCGAGATCTACGACCTCGAGATCATCAAGGACGAGATCCAGGACTCCGAGAACAACCGGACCCGCTTCTTCGTGATCGCCAAGGAGGACGGGCACGGGGAAGGCAACAAGTGCTCGGCGGTCTTCTCGACGGAGGACAAGGCAGGCGCCCTCTTCAGGACCCTGGAGATCTTCGCCCGGGCCGGCATCAACCTGACCCGCATAGAATCGGTCCCCAACAAGCCGGGCGACTATGCCATCTTCCTCGACTTCGACGGATCCGAGAAGGAGGAGCGCGTCTCCCGAGCCATCGCCGAGGCCGCCGACGTCGCGCGGGGCTTCCGGCTCCTCGGCTGCTACGTCGAGAGGAAGATCTAGGCATGCGCATACAGATAATCGGCACCGGGCGGATGGGCGCCTGGCTCACCGAGGAGCTCTGCCTCGAGCACGAGGTCTGCGTCTACGATTCCGACCTCGCCCGGATGAAGTACTTCATCAAGGTCAGGCGCATCCTCGACCTCGCCGAGATCGAGGACTTCGACCCCGAGATGGTGATCAATTGCGTCTTCCTCGGCGACACCGTCGAGGTCTTCAAGAAGATCCTCCCCTATATCGGTCCCGACTGCATCCTCGCCGACATCGCCTCGGTCAAGACCGGCTTCGCCGAGTTCTACCGCGAGGCGGGCAGGCCCTTCGTCTCGAGCCACCCGATGTTCGGCCCGACCTTCGGCAACATCCGCGACCTGCACGACGAGAGCGCCGCGATCATCTCGGAGTCGGATCCCAAGGGCAAGGAGTTCTTCAAGGCCCTCTACTCGAGGCTCGGCATCCACATTTTCGAGTACGACTTCGAGGGGCACGACAGGATGGTCGCCTACTCCCTCGCGACGCCCTTCGCCTCCACGATGGTCTTCGCCTCGGTCATGAAGCGCCAGGAGACTCCGGGCACTAATTTCAAGCGTCACATGATCATCGCCAAGGGCCTACTATCGGAGGATGACAGGCTCCTCGCCGAGATCATGTTCAATCCCTATACGATCCGTCAGATCGAGCTCATCAACTCCAAGCTCTCCTACCTCACGCACATCATCCGCCAACGGGACTACGACGAGATGCGCAAGTTCCTGGCGGGGCTCCGGGAGAACATCGAGGATTGAGCCGCTTTCAAATATTACAAGCCTTGTAGGAAATCGAGTAGGAAGAAGCTGCGAGGTATCGTTCGTTCTGCAAGGAATTTGATTGTATGCGGGTCCATACCCTGAAGCTGAAAGACGAGGAAAGCGCGAAGCAGAGCTTCGAACGAAGTCTAGCGAAGCGTTTGGTATGTACGCGCGTGCGAATCAGAAGAGCGCGCGATGGATTGTCAGATCAGCATGCGAAGCAACACCAGGGTCCATTCATGTACCAAAACTGTCGCTTGCTTGGGCGAAAAAGTAGGCTTGCATCAGTCATAGAAGGAGTCGGCACAACTGATAAAGGAGGCTGGGACCACTGAATCTCGGCCACTATCTAGCTCGATACAGGGCATATCTAGCTTGCTATAGGCGATATCTAGCTGGATATCAAGAGTATCCAGCTAGATATCATCCGTAGGTGGCTAGATACGAATGGTAGCCAGCTAGATAAAATAGGGAAATCAATCTTTTTGAAGCCTGGGAAGAGCAAAACGACAACCTTGACAAGCGGGTGAAACCCTCGTCCAGGTCGCTTAAACCATTGCTGCAGCGAATAATGGATCTCCCTGCCACAATATATACGACGTATAACAGTGAGCTTCCTCGTTGGCCATTCCGAAGGATTTCTTGCCGTCCGCTTTCCCTTCGACCCAAAAGTCATCGAAGCGATGCGTACAGTCCCCGGTCGAAGACGGTCACGCGGCAACCAAGCCCGGCTCATTCCGAACGGTAGAGCGGAGGGAGAAACGCCGCTCAATGCCCTTTATGATACAGGCAAGTTCAGCCGTTTCGATTCAAGCGACACGCGCTGCGACGATTCTTTCGACTAGACATTCAAACTCTCGGGCGAGCCTTCGAATCCCGCCATTATAGCCCCCGGACGATTCAGGTATACGCCCAATGGGTCAGACGCTTTCTCGACCTGCACAAGGGCCGAACACTGTTCTCTCGATCTGGACATCCAGGAGGTTGTCCAGTGAAAACGGTACGATCGCCATGCTCAGCATTAGCCACAGGTTAAAGCGCCTGCCACGCACGTACCAGCTCCCGCATCTCCTCGAGTGATCGGTTCAGCATCTCCCCGGCGCGGCTAATCGAGATTAGTTCTTTGTCATATGCTTCTCGAACCAGTCGCGCGAATCTATCTTCGATAAGAACATTGCTTCCGATTGCCTCAGGTTCGTAATGATCCTTCAGATCATGGCCATAGAGTGCCTTAAAGTCGATTGCGAACTCTCGTTCAAGCACACGATCCTTGAGTTCGGGCCTGATCTGCTTAAGCCTAATTAAAATAGTCTTGTAGCTAACCATAAAAATCTTCTTGACTCGGAGAACTCTACCGACCCAATGCAGCCCCTTGGACCCATCCCATTCCTTAAGTAGGCCTTCCTCGGGGACTAAGAAGATTCCCGCTAAGGAATTGGCTTCTTGCTCTTCGATGGGATCTTCTATCTCCTGCGAGGCATCATAGGATCCGCGGTGTAGCACTAAGTGACCGAGCTCATGCGCAATGGTGAAGATCTGCCGCTCAACTGGAATACGCGAATCGGAGTTAACGACGATCGCGGGACCGCCGTCCTGCTCTCCCACTGAAAGGCCGAAAGTCTTCTGGAAGCCAAAGGGGCGCATCCTAAGCTTAATGCCCGCCTTCTCCATCAATTCTGAAATATCATGAATAGGCTGATTCGGGTCTAGCTCAAGCTTCTCTCGAACCGAACGTGCCGCCGCATCTGGCTTCTTCTCGTGAACAGACTTGAGCTTAAAGGCTAGCTTGTCCTTAAGAGCCTCTTCGAGAAACACGTAGTCTGCCAGCCAAATTGCAGTATCGTGGCGGAGCTGATCTCGTTCGGCCTTCTCGCGGCCGCTTAAAGTCTTGGCGGTTCGGAAGCGAAGTGATTGTAGCTTGGGCGCATCAGCGAGGAGTTCGTCAAAAGGCACATCTAGCGCCTTGGCAAGCTTGATCAGGGTCGAGGACTTAGGCTCGGCCTTGCCATTAATGAGATTCGATAACGCGGCAGTCCCCATCTCCATCATTGCGGAAAGCTGAGGAATGGTCAGTCCGCGTATCTTCATATGACGGCGTACATTAGCGCCAATATCTTGGATTCCCACTGGGATTCTCCTTCCTCAGCTTTAAATATACCACACTATGTAATGTTACATAAATTCAAATATCAAATAGTTTAAAGTGAGGATGTTGGAGGCTGGGGAGATGCCTCAGTCGAGAAAAGGGCTCGCCAGAAATCCGGGCTCGACGCGATCTACATGAATGCCGCGCTCGAGCTTCAGGGCTGATCCAAGCCCAAGATTGCGGCTGACGATATCTCCGTAATTTCCTACCGCTTTGAGTACGGCGCCCTGCCATCCTTCCGACAAACCTAGCTCGGGCGCGTCCACGGGCATGGCCCCGGCGCCGCCCGCATGCCAGGGGCTTTCCTGACGCTCGCCGCTGATCAGTGTGTACACGGTCCAGACGACGCGGCTGGACCATTGCGCGTCGGAGGTCCCGGTGGCGACGAGTACGGGAAAGTCGGACAGGGTTTCGGGAAGGATCCGGCTCGCGAGGCGCCGGACCTCTTCCTCCTCGCGGATAGCCGCCAGATCCGTGACCTCGCCGGCGATGGCGTCGCAGTTCCGCGCCGCGTAGGCGTCTACCATTTCGCCGACCTCGGAGAAGGGACGACGAAAGACGTTCAGCCCGGCGCTTTGCGCATATGCGTTCAGTTCGTTTTCGGAAGGGCTGCCGATATAGAAACAGATCGATCGGTTCTTGAGGTCGTTTAGTTGCCGGATATCCGAGTCGCCGGGCACCATGACCCCCTGGGATTCCACGAAGACCGCAGGGCCGGGAACGATCAGGCCGGCGAGGTGGTGGTCCGAGATTTCCGAACCAGTGAGGAAGAGCAGGTCATCCGATGCCGCTCCTTCGGCGAAATCCCCGTCGGTAGCATAGGCGTGAAACTCGACCTTGTCGGGTGAGCTCAGGACAGCTGCGGCGATCGCGCGCCCGATGTCGATCTCCAGTCCATGCCAGCCCGCCCCGACGCTCTGCTCGGCCAGCCCCGGACGAGCGACACCGCCGCAGTAGAGGACGCCTCGTTCTTTGACCCGCTCGAGGACCGACTCCGCCGAGGCCGGGACCATCCATGACCAGAGGCCGACTGCAAGCATCAATAATGGGAGAAGTCGCATGCAGCTTCCTTTGCCAGATCCTCAGTTCGCGCTCGGATAGGTACTCGGCAAGGGGTTGAATCCTTCAGGAATCGGATTTTTGATGTCCTGGCGGACGTCCTCGGGAACGATGTCTATGGCGCCGAGGCCATGTCCGCCATAGTGGGGAAGCGTGTTCACGATATCGTCGGGAATTATCGCGAAAGAGGCCGGGAGGGGTTTCGACTTCCCCGACAGCCGCATCGGGTCGAAGCCCGACAACAGACTATCGGTGATGGAGGAGTTCATGTCCCGCGGACCGAGGAACTTCTGTTCGAATCCGGCCGGAGCGAACTTGTTGAAGTCGGGGGAGTTCCCCGCCTCGAGGGCCTGCGCTTCGTCGGGAAGGCTGGACAGGGCCGGCAGTCCGAAGATGTCGTTGATCGTTTCGATCACCGAGTTATGGTCACCCTCGACGTGGGATACGACATGGGTTCGCGCGAAGGGCGAAATGAGGATCAGCGGGACACGCACCCCTCGGGCCAAGGGCAGGCCGTCCGGCCCGTAGGAAAGGATCCGGGGAGGAACGTGATCGTAGAAGCCGTCGGACTCGTCGTAGGTGATTATGACCGCGCATTGGCTCCAGATATCGGGCTTCGAGGCGATGGCGTTGATCGTCCGGGCGACCATGGCTTCGCTGAGCTGACGGTCCGAATACGCGGGGTGATCGTCGTCTCCGGCCTTGGCTTTGTCGATGGCCGCGATCTCATCCGCGGGCGTAGCGGGATTCGAAATCACCGGCTTCATTCCCAGTTGGTTGGTATATCCCCCCCGAATATAGAAGACGCCTCCGGAAGGAAGGGCGTTCTTGGCCATGTCCGCGAAGAAATCCGTCATTCCACGCAGATTGGAACCGACTTCCGGCGTGTTCGCGATGTAGCCGAAATACTGGGCTCCGTTGTGGTGGCTGACGTAGGACGCGTGGGAGGCGGATCCTGCCGAATCCGAAGATTCCAGGTCATAGCCTTCCTGGTACCAGCGCCAGCTCACCGGCGCGGTCCCCATGCCCTGGATATAGGGGATATCCTGCTGAACATCAGCGAGATCGAAAGAAGGATTCCGGTTGCCGGCCAGTCCCGACGTGATGTCCTTCCCGAGAAAGGTCAGGGGCAGGCTGGCGAACGTGAGATTGGTGGCGATGTTGGAATCGCCGTAGTACTCATTGGGAGCGGGAGGCTGCCGACCGCTCGCGGTCGTATCGAACTGCGATCCATAGAAGGGTTGCGGGTCGTTGACGAGGGGCACTCCCTGGGTCATGCCACTGTGGTCGCCTACCGAGTAATTTTGACCGTCCGGTCCGTGCTTGACCCACTGAGTCTCACCGGACTGGCCCGCGAGGATCGCGACGGCGTTCGGGGTGGAGGGCGTGTCCTCCGTGGCGAAAATGTCGTCGAATATCGTGAACCGGCTGGCCCATTGCCACATGAAGGGAATCGTATCCCCGTCGATGTGGGACATGACGAGGCGGGCGTATTGCGTGCCTTGCGCGACATTGGCGGCGCCGCCCTTCGAAGCGAAGCGCAGGTACTCATCCTTGGCGAACCCGTCCATCCGGGCCGCTCCGTCGACGACATCTATCTTGCTGGCGAGACCCTTGTGGGAGTGATCGACGCTGTCCACCACGGTGGAGTTATGGTCCAATCCGATGCCGAAGGGCTGGACCGTGACGTGAACGCCGTCGACGCCGATATAGTCCTGGCTGAATCCGGGAGTATCCGCAGCGGACCGCGGGTGAAGGCCGTCGGAATACAGACCATTGACCCCCGGGAATGTTCCGAATTCGTTGTCGAAAGAATGGTTCTCGTTGAAAATGACGAATACGTACTTCACTTTCTGCTGAAGCAGCTTTTCCGTTTCGCTTTGGGACAGGCTCGGGTCTTTCGAGGGGTCGGTGAAGTATGGGGCGACATCCCCCTTGACGTCGGGCTGGGCGGTGACTGGGGGCATGGCTTGGCTTGATTGTGCGGCGATACCGAGTGGCAAGACTGCCGTAGCGGTCAAAAAAAGGCCGACGGCGAGTACACCGGGGATCCGACTGCGATCTCTCATAAAGCAGCTCCTTTCGAAAATTGGAATCATCACAACGTGATGTCTGGACATCGGGACAGAAGTCGCGGCTGGCGGCCATTTGTGATAGCCCAGGCGATGCAGGCCGCACGCTGCCGTGCGAGCCCACATGACGCTGCCATTCCTGTATTAATATGGTAACTCATGTATGTAATATTTCCGTTAATTCCAGGCCAGTACTCTGTTCGAAGGGATCCTGCCGTCTCCCGTTCCCAGCCCCACAGAGCGTCGAAGCCGTCATGGTTTGGGAGTTATTCCCAAAAGACAATTTTGGACCATCGGCATCTCGAAGACCTCCTTCGAAGACTTTGCCCCGCGGTCCTCTTTCGATGCTCGCGCCAACTGTTTTATTGCCGGATCAGTAAATACGCAATTCAGGGCCGCCTTTCCAATAGTCGTCCGATTTTTGAAAATCCTTTTATTATTAGTAATATTTACGGATGTCAGACCTCCAGCCGAATAACGAACAGGGCCTTGGCGAGGGCGCTCCGCGACGAAAGCCGGAGTGGCTCAAGATCAGGCTCGAGACGACGGAGAGCTACGTCGCCGTCAAGGAGCTCGTGCGCGCCCAGGAGCTTCACACCGTCTGCGAGGAGGCGCGATGCCCCAACATCCACGAGTGCTGGGGCACGCATCGAACGGCGAGCTTCATGATCTTGGGGGACAGTTGCACGAGGCGCTGCCGTTTCTGCGCCGTGGGCACGGGACTTCCGGGCGAAGTGGACAGGCTGGAGCCCATGCGCGTGGCCGCGGCCGTCCTGCGCATGGGCCTCAAGCACGCCCACGTCACGATGGTCGATAGGGACGATCTGCCCGACGGCGGCGCCTCAATGATGGCCGCGACGGTCCGGGCGATCCGCGCGCGCGCGCCGGCCTGCTCGATCGAGGTCCTCACTTCGGACTTCATGGGCTCCGTCGAGTCCATACGCGCCGTCGTCGAGAGCGGTCCGGACCTGGTGAGCCACAATCTGGAAACCGTTCGCAGGCTCACCCCTCTCGTGCGTTCGCGCTCCAGCTACGACAGGTCGCTGGATTTCCTCCGCTTCGCCAAGGACCTGGACCCGAAAGGAGTCACCAAGTCGAGCCTCATGCTGGGGCTGGGAGAGACTATGGAGGAAGTGGTATCCGCCTTGGACGACCTTCGCGCGGCCCGCGTGGACATGGTCAATATCGGCCAATACCTTCAGCCGACGCGCAACAATCTCCCCGTGGACAGGTACTGGCATCCCGACGAGTTCGCTCATCTCAAGGAGCTCGCCATGGAGAAAGGCTTCCTCTACTGCGAGGCGGGACCGCTGGTCCGGTCCTCCTACCACGCGGGCGAGCAGTACGAGGGCTTTCGGGAGGGGGTCCGGCGCCTTCGCGCTGAGAGGGAGCCCGAGCCGCTCGCATGATCGAGGCTTCGCCGCGCGCGCCGGCCGCGCTTCGGAGAAAAGCGGGCATCCATCGCGTCCTTCGGGTCCGCGACCTTTCACCCGGCGCCTTCGTGCTCCGATTCTCGAGGGAAGGTCTCGCCTTCCGCGCCGGTCAATGGGTGAATCTCGGCTTGCCGCGAGGGAGGGACCGGCGGGAGTACACGCTATATTCCTCGCCGAGGGACGGCTTTCTCGAAGTCCTCGTCAGGGAAATACCCGAGGGAAGGCTATCGCCTGCCCTTCGCCAATGCCGCCCAGGGGATGAGCTGGAAGTGGACGGGCCCTATGGCTCCTTCTCTATCGTTCAAGGCTCGAGCGCCTCCACCCACTTTCTCTTCGTAGCCACCGGCACGGGGGTATCCCCCTTTCACTGCTTCGTCCGGGACGATCCGGGCCTGAACTATATTCTCGTGCACGGGGTGAGGGATGCCGCCGAGCTCTACGACCCCGACGTCTTCGCTCCCGACCGCTATATTCCCTGTATCAGCGGAGGGCGAGGCGAGGGAAAGGGCTATGCCGGCCGAGTCACATCCTGGCTGGCCGAGCGGCCGGTGGAGATTTCGCGATACTGCTACCTCTGCGGCAACAGCGACATGATCTACGAGGTCTACGCTCTCTTGAGGGAGCGGGGAGTTCCCCGCTCCTCCATCTTCGCCGAAGTCTATTTCTAGGAACCCGCCGCATCCGCCGCGGCCGCGTCCGTTAAGCCTCGAGTTTCCGAGTCTTCGGCGCCAGGATCAAGTCGCGACCGAGCCGAGGTCCTCGAAGAAGCCCGGCCAGGACTTGGCCACGCATTCCGCTCCGCCGATCTCGACGGCCCCGTCGCAGTGCAGCGACGCTATCGCGGCCGCCATCGCGATTCGATGATCGCCGCGAGAGTCGATCCTCCCGGCAGCCAGGCGAGCGCCCCCGCGTATCGTCATGAGGTCCCCTTCCACCGCTATGGAGGCGCCCAGGGCGGCGAATCCCTCGGCGAGGGCGGCCGCTCGATCGCTTTCCTTGCCCCTCAGGCGATAGGCCCCGCTCAGCTTCGTCTCGCCCTCGCAGGCTAAGGCCAGGACGACGAGGGGCGGAAAGAGGTCGGGACAATCGGTCGCGTCGAACTCGAAGGGAATAAGCCTATCGCGACGCAGGCTCACGAAGCCTTCTCCGGCCTCGACCCTCGCGCCGGCGAGGCCGAGCGCATCCAGGATGGCCCGGTCGGGCTGGGAGGAAGAAGCGTCGAGGCCCTCGACGCGGAGAGGGACGGTCCTCGCCGCGATCGCTCCGGCGACCAGGAGGAAGGCGGCTCCGCTCCAGTCTCCCTCCACGCGGAAATCGGCGGCCCGGTAGCGCTGGCCGGAGGGCACGCGGAAGCGGGTGAAGCCCGAGTCCCGCTCCGCCCTTGCTCCGAAGGCGCGCATCGTGTCCAGCGTGAGATCCACGTAGCCTCGGCTCGCGAGGCCGTCGACCGACAGCTCCGAATCGGCACGGGCCAAGGGAAGCGCGATAAGGAGGCCGGTGAGGAACTGCGAGCTCGTCCGTCCGTCCACCGTCGCCTTCCCGCCCCGCAATGGTCCCCTAACCCGCACGGGGGGCGATCCCGAGGCCGTCTCGCACCATGCGCCGAGATCCCCGAGGGGCGGAGGGATCATGCCCACCGGGCGCCCCTGTAGGGAACCTTCGGCCAGGAGCTCCGTCTCGCCCTCGAAAAGCGCGGCTATCGGCGAGAACATGCGCATGCAGAGACCCGATTCTCCGCAGGAAAGCCTCCGGATCGGGGTCGCGGGCGATGCGGCAGCCGTGCCTTTCGCCTCGGGCGCCTTCCCGCGATCGGCTCCTCCTATCGCGATCGCGTCCCCCCGATCCTCGATGCCGGCGCCGAGAGCCCGCGCGACGCCGAGGGCGGCGAGGCAGTCGGCCGATCGGCTCGGCGACCTGAGGATCGACACGCCCGAGGCGAGCAGCGCGCAGGCCGTGGCCCTCTGCATGGAACTCTTGGAGGCCGGGGCGGGGACTCTCCCGCCCGCGCTACGATACGCGATCGATCTCGTCATGGATCATCTCCGCCACGAGACGCGCGTCGCGCCCCTCGGTGGACAGCGTCAGCTCCGCGCAGGACGCGTAGGCGCCCCGGCGCTCGGCCTCGAGCCGGGCGAGCCTGGCCCCGATGCCGGTCCCGTCGCCCCGGGCGCTGCCGCCCCCGGATAGGAGGGGCCTGACGGCGGCGCCCGGGCCCCGGGTCCGCTCCGCGGCCCGCTCCGGCGAGACGTGAAGCCAAACGATGATGCATCGCTCTTTGAGGAGGCGGGCGCCTTCGGCGACCGTCGGGGCCCCTCCGCCGGTCGAAAGGACGGAAGCCCCGGAATAGGAAGTTATGCGATCGATCATGCGCAGCTCGCGCGCGCGGAAATTCGACTCGCCCTCGCTGGCGAATATCTCGCCGACCGACATCCTCGCGTCGGTCTCGATCTCCCTGTCGGCGTCGACGAAGGGAACGCCGAGGAGCCTCGCGAGCACCCTGCCCGCGGCCGTTTTGCCCGCCCCCATGAGCCCCACGAGGGCGATCTTCCGCCCCTTCGCCGAGACGGGGGAGGCGGCGGAGAGGAGCTCGCCCAAGGGCGAATCGACCGACGGCATCCTTCCCATGAACAGCTCGTAGGCGGGAAGGGCTTGATGGACGAGCCATTCGGCCCCGGTGGCCACGACCTGGCCCCGCGCCGCCGCAAGGCGGGCGAGCGCCCCCCGCTTGTAATCGGCGTCGAGGATCGCCGCGTCGGAATCGCGGGGCAGCCACGAATCGGGATCGGGAAGGGCGTCGGAGGCGAGGGTCGAGACGATCACCGACGCGCCCGCCGCCAGCGCGGCCAGCTCGTCGAGGCCCGCCGCCTCGCAACCGAGGGCCGACGCCAGCTCTTCCGCCCGCGCGCGGGTCCTGTTCGCGACGACGACCGCGCCCCCCGCCGCGACGAGCGCGCGGGCGGCGGACTTCCCGGCCCCGCCGGCTCCGATCACGAGACAGCGCCTTCCCTCGATCGCGACGCCGTGGGCCTCCAGCGCGCCCGAGACTCCCTGGGGATCCGTGTTCGCGCCGAGGACGCGGCCGCCCTCGAGGGCGAGGAGGCAGTTTACCGCCCCGAGATCGCGCGCCGCGGGGGTCAGCTCGTCGACGAGCCTCGCCGCCTCTTCCTTGAATGGGGCCGTAAGATTCATCCCTCGCATCCCGAGGGAGCGGAAGAGGCCGAGGGCCTCGGCCGCGCCCGTCGCCGCCACCCGCGTATACGCGGCTTCGGTTCCCGACGCGCGGAAGAGCTCGCGGAAGATCACGGGGCTCATCGAGTGGAGCACGGGCCGTCCGGCCACGCCGAGGATGGGTATCATTCTTCCGGCGGCTCGAGGATGAGCTCGTCGATGGGCTTGCCCGAGGGGACCATCGGCAGGACCTTCTCGTCGATGTCGAGGATGCACTCGAGGAGGGCGGGTTTCCGGACGGAAAGGGCCCCTTCCAGCGCCGCGCGGAACTCGCCTTCGTTGCGGGCGCGGAAACCCCTGACCCCGTAGGCCTCGGCCAACTTGAGGAAGTCGGGGGGCCTGTCGAGGGTGGTCTGCGAGTATCGCCCCTGGTAGAACATCTTCTGCCATTGCCGCACCATGCCGAGGGTGCCGTTGTTCATGAGGACGATGAGGATGGGCAGGTCGTAGTGCGAGATCGTGCCGAGCTCGGCGCTGTTCATCCTGAACGAGCCGTCGCCCGCGATATGCACCACCTGGCGATCCGGATTCGCGGCCTGCGCGCCCATGGCCGCGCCGGTCCCGAAGCCCATCGTCCCGAGCCCGCCGGACGAGATGAAGGTCCGCGGCTTCGCGAAGGGATAGAACTGGGCGGTCCACATCTGGTGCTGCCCGACCTCCGTGGTCACGATCGCGTCGTCGCCTACGCGCGAGTGTATCTCCTCCAGGACGAAGCGGGGATGGAGCGGGACGTCGCGCCCGTGAGCCGAGGGGACTTCGGCCTTCCATGCGTCGATGTCGCCGTTCCAACCCGATTCCGCCCTTTCGGGCAATCGCTTCAGCAGGCCGGCGAGTATGACCTTGACGTCCCCGATGAGGGACTTGAAGCTGGGGACGTTCTTGTTGATCTCGGCGGGATCGATATCTATATGGAGGAGGCGAGCCTTGGCCGCGAATCGCGAGACGTCGCTCACGACGCGGTCCGAGAAGCGCGCCCCTATCGCAATCAGGAGGTCGGATCGGCTCGAAGCCATGTTGGAGGCCTTGGTGCCGTGCATCCCGATCATGCCCGTGAACAGGCGATGCCCCGAGGGGAATGCGCCGTGGCCCATCAGGCTGAGGGCCACTGGCGCCTTAAGCCGCTCGACGAGGGCGCGCAGCTCCTCCGAGGCGTCGCCGGCGATGACGCCGCCGCCGGCGTAGATCAAGGGAGCCCGAGAAGCAGCAATGAGGGCGGCCGCTTGATCCAGGTCGCCCTCGGAGGCCAGGGGGATGCGTTTCGGCCCGAAGCGCGGGTCGATCCTCGACCCGACCGAGGCCCGGGTCGAAGCGGAATCGGCCGGCTGCCACTCGGTCTTCGCCGCGGTGACGTCCTTCGTGATGTCGACGAGGACGGGCCCCTTCCTCCCCGTCGTCGCGATCTCGAAGGCCTGCCTCAGGACCTCGGCCAGGACGGCGACGTCCTTGACGATGTAGTTATGCTTGGTGACGGGCATCGTGATTCCCGCGATGTCCACCTCCTGGAAGCTGTCCTTCCCGAGCAGCGGGTTGGGGACGTTGCAGGTGATGGCGACGAGGGGGCTCGAGTCCATGTAGGCCGTCGCGATGCCGGTCACCAGATTCGTGGCGCCGGGGCCGCTCGTGGCCATCACGACTCCCGGCCTCCCCGTAGAGCGCGCGTAGCCGTCGGCGGCATGGGCCGCTCCCTGCTCATGGGCCGTGAGTATGTGCCGGATTCGGTCGGAGCACTTGAAGAGCTCGTCGTAGACGTTGAGGATCGTTCCGCCCGGATAGCCGAAGACGGTATCCACGCCGCGCTCGATGAGCGTCTCGACGACGATGCGGGCTCCAGTCATTTCCATCGCGATCCTCCCGGATTCTCCGTCTATCCCCGGCCGGGCGGCGGCGACAGGACCGCGCCGCTCGCGGCGGACGAGACCAAAGCCGCATAGCGCGCGAGCCATCCGGTCTTCACGTTGGGCTCGCGCGCCTTCCATTGGGCGCGCCTCTCGGCGAGCTCGGCTTCCGGCACCTCGAGCTCGAGCTTCCCGGCATCGATGTCGATCGAGATGACGTCGCCCTCGCGCACCAGCGCGATGGGCCCTCCGGCCGCAGCCTCGGGCGAGACGTGGCCGATCGCCGCGCCGCGCGTCGCGCCGGAGAAGCGGCCGTCGGTGATGAGGGCGGTATCCGCGTCGCGGCCCATGCCCGCGAGGGCGCTCGTCGCCTCCAGCATCTCGCGCATCCCCGGGCCGCCCCGCGGGCCCTCGTAGCGGATGACGACGACGTCGCCGGCCTTGATCCTGCCGCCGAGGACCGCCGCGTTGGCGGCGTCTTCCGAGTCGAAGACCCGCGCGGGTCCCTTGTGCTTGAGCATGGACGGGGCGACGGCCGCGCGCTTCACCACCGCGCGGTCGGGGGCGAGATTGCCGCGGAGCACGGCGATCCCGCCCGTCGCGGAGTAGGGATCCTCGATCCGGCGGATCACGACGCCGTCGGCGTCGGGAGCCTCCGCGGCGATCTCGCCTATCGTCCTGCCCGTGACGGTGCGCGCGCTTCCGTCGATGAGGCCTTTCTTGAGGAGCTGCCTGACGACGGCGAAGACTCCCCCCGCCTCGTAGAGCTGGCTGAAATGGTGCGGTCCGGAGGGAGCGAGCCTGCAGAGGTTCGGCGTCTTCGCGGCCACTTCGTTGGCGAGGTCGAGATGGAGCTCTATCCCCGCCTCGTGGGCGATGGCGGGGAGGTGGAGCATGCTGTTCGTGCTGCAGCCGAGGGCCATGTCGAGGGCCAGGGCGTTGCGGAACTGCCTCTCGTCGAGGATGTCCCTCGGCTTGATATCCTTCTCTATGGCATTCATGACGGCCGCGCCCGCCCTCTTGGCGAGCCGCACCCTCTCGGCGTAGACCGCGGGGACGGTGCCGTTCCCGGGAAGCGCGAGGCCGAGTATCTCGGTGAGGCAGTTCATGCTGTTGGCGGTGAACATCCCGGAGCAGGATCCGCAGCCGGGACAGGCCGAATCCTCGCAACGGGCGAGCTCGGCCTCGCTTATGGAGCCGGCGTGGAACTTGCCCACGGCCTCGAAGACCGAATTGAGGTCGACGTCCGATCCGTCCTTGCGCCCGGCGAGCATGGGGCCTCCCGATGCGATGACGGCGGGGATGTTCAGCCTCGCGGCGGCCATCATCATGCCGGGGACTATCTTGTCGCAGTTCGGGATCAGCGCGAGACCGTCGAGTCGATGCGCCTCCGCCATCGACTCTATGGAGTCGGCGATGAGCTCGCGCGAGGCGAGGGAGTACTTCATTCCGGCGTGGCCCATCGCTATGCCGTCGCAGATGCCGATGGAGGGAAATTCTATCGGCGTCCCGCCCGCGCTCCTGATGCCGGCCTTCACCGCGTCCGCGATCGTGTCGAGGTGGATGTGGCCGGGAATTATCTCGTTCTTCGCGTTGACGACGCCGACCAGGGGCCTTTCGAGCTCCTCGTCGGTATAGCCCATCGCCTTGAAGAGGGATCGGTGCGGCGCGCGCTCGACGCCCTTCTTTACCATGTCGCTTCTCATTTCCTCGCCTCCCCCACGGCCTCGACGACCGCTTTTCCCATTGCCTTGGTGCCGACCGGCTTTTCTCCGGGCGCTCCCGTCGCGATGTCCGCGCAGCGATAGCCCGAGTCGAGAACGGCGGACACGGCCTCTTCGATCGCCCGCGCGGCGGCCTCCATCTTGAGCGAGTGCCTGAGGAGGAGCGCCGCGGACAGGATCGCGGCGAGCGGATTGGCCTTGTCCTGGCCGGCGATATCGGGGGCCGATCCGTGTATCGGCTCGTAGAGCCCAGGACCGGCGCCGCCGATGCTCGCGCTGGCGAGCATTCCGATGGAGCCGGTAATCATGCTCGCCTCGTCGGAGAGGATGTCGCCGAACATATTGCTCGTCGCTATGACGTCGAACTGACGGGGCGCCTTGACGAGCTGCATCGCGGCGTTGTCCACGTACATGAAGGAGAGCTGGACGCCGGGCCACCCGGGCGCCATCGCCTTGGCGGTCTCGCGCCAAAGCCGCGACGACTCGAGGATATTGGCCTTGTCGACCAGGCAGAGCCTGTTCCTGCGCCCCGCGGCGGCATCGAAGCCTACCTTGAGGAGCCGCTCGATCTCAGACTTCGAGTAGCGCTCCGTATCCCAGGCCGTAAGGCCGTCGGCGCTGCGTCCCCGTTCCCCGAAGTAGATGCCGCCCGTGAGCTCGCGCACCACCAGGATGTCCAGCCCGCCCTCGACGAGGGCGCCCTTGAGGGGACAGGCGCCCGCGAGCTGGGGAAACATGATCGCCGGCCTGAGATTGGCGTAGACGCCGAGGCCCGCGCGGATGCCGAGGAGGCCCGCCTCGGGCCTCTCGTCCCCGGGGAGATCGTCCCACTTGGGGCCGCCCACCGCGCCGAGGAGGACGGCCTCGCTCCTCTTGCAGATGGCGAGCGACTCGGCGGGCAGGCTCTCGCCGAACTCGTCTATCGCGCAGCCGCCCATCGGCGCCTCCGTAAAGGAAAGCTCGAAGGAAAAGCGGCGCGCGACGGCCTCGAGGACTCCGACGGCCGCCTCGACGACGTCGGGCCCGATTCCGTCCCCGGGGATCGTGGCTATGCTGTGCTTCATAGTGGCCTCCGCGAAATATCCGATTGCAGCCTCACATGTAGGCCTTGTAGCGTTTTTCGATATCGTTGATCAGCTTGTATTCGATGGAGTCCACGAGGGCCAGCCAGCTGGCCTCGATGATGTCGGTGGATACGCCGACCGTCGTCCACGCCGTTTCCCCGTCCGAGCTCTCGATGAGGACGCGCACCGAGGCCGCCGTCGCTCCCATCGTATCGAGGACGCGGACTTTGTAATCCGTCAGGCGCATCGAGGCGAGGGCCGGGTAGAATCTCTCGAGGGCCTTGCGGAGGGCGAGGTCGAGGGCGTTCACCGGGCCGTCCCCCTCGGCGGCGCTGATCGCGTCCTCGCCCTCGACACTGATCTTGACCATGGCCTGGGCCGATACCCTCCCCTCGGCGGGTTCCTCCCCTATGGTCCTGTATCGGCCGAGCTCGAAGAAGGGCTTGTACTTGCCCGCGGCCTTGCGCATGAGTATATCGAGGCTGGCGTCGGCGCCCTCGAACTGGTAGCCCAGCCTCTCCATCTCCTTGAGCCGCTTGACC
Organism: uncultured Treponemataceae bacterium; assembly: GCA_964396415.1. GTDB lineage: Bacteria > Spirochaetota > Spirochaetia > Treponematales > Rectinemataceae > UBA1306. The sequence goes on from CAYNFM010000040.1 coordinate 23,618, forward strand.
ACCTGCGCGACGAGGGGCGAATCCTTGGTCGCCGTCGGGTCGAGGCGCTTGACGCGATCGAGGACGACGGAACGCCCGCTGACCTCGCTCGCGAGGATGCGCCGCGTATTGCCCACCGTCTCTGGCGGCACGTGCTCGAAGGAGATCGGCGTCTTCGCCACCGCGTCGACGTGCATGCCTCCCTTGTGCGCGAAGGCATGCAGGCCCACGTAAGGCAGTCCTTCGTCGAAATTGACGTTGGCTATCTCCGCGACGCGGCGAGTCGCGCGGGAAAGATTGGGCAAGGAGTCCGGCCTCAGGCATTCGAGGCCCAGCTTGAGGACGATATCCGCGGTCAAGGTAGACAGGTTGGCGTTCCCGCACCTCTCGCCGAAGCCGACCAAGGTACCCTGGACCTGGGTCGCCCCCGCCTGGACCGAGGCGAGCGCGTTGGCCACCGCCAAGCCGGAGTCGTTATGCGTGTGTATGCCCACGGGCAGGCCGATCTCCTTCAACACCCGCGAGGTAAGCTCGCCGACGACGCCGGGCAGGCTGCCGCCGTTCGTGTCGCAGAGCACGAGGCATTCGGCCCCGGCCTCGGCGGCCGCCCGCAGCGTCGAAAGCGCGTAGCTCCCGTCGGCCTTATAGCCGTCGAAGAAGTGCTCCGCATCGTAGATGACGCGGCGGCCCGCGGCCCTGCAATAGGCGACCGTATCGCGGATCATCTCGAGGTTTTCCTCGAGGCTCGCCTTGAGCACCTGCTTCACGTGCAGGTCCCAGCTCTTGCCGAAAAGGACGACGATAGGCGTATCCGCGCCCAGGAGGCTCTTGAGGCCCTCGTCCTCCTCGCACTTCGCCCCGCGGCGCCTCGTGGGGCCGAAGGCCGCGAGGACGGCGTTCCGGAGCTCGAGGCCGCGCGCTTCCTTGAAGAATTCGAGATCCTTGGGATTCGATCCGGGATTGCCGGCCTCGATGATGTCGACGCCCAGATCGTCCAAGGCGCGCGCTATGTTGAGCTTATCCGTCACGGAGAAGCTGATGCCCTCGCCCTGCGCCCCGTCGCGCAAGGTCGAGTCAAGAACCGCGATCCGGCTCATGCCTATCCTCCATATCCTGCGTCATGACGTTTATGGCGGCTACGTAAGCCTTGATGCTCGCTTCCACCGCGTCCGTAGAGAGCCCCCGGCCGTTGTAGCGCCGGCCCGAGCATTGAATCCTCACCCTAGCCTCCCCTTGCGCATCCTTGCCCTCCGTCACGGCGTCCAGGGAAAAGGCCTCGAGGATCGGATGCTTGCCCACTACCTTATCGATGGCCTTGAAGCTGGCGTCGATGGGCCCGTCGCCTACCGAGACCCTCTCGCACAGGACGCCATCCCGCATCGCGAGCCTCACCGCGCTCGTCGCCGAGATGGTAGATCCCGAATTGATGACGAACCTGTCCAGGCGGTAGGTCCCCGAGCCACGGGCGAAAGCGCCCAGGGCGAAAGCGCCGAGCGCGAGGGCCTCGAGGTCGCGATCGGTCACCGTCCTCTTCCTGCTCGCCAGCTCCTTGAAGCTTCCGTACAATTCGGAGATCGAGTCGGGCCTCGGACGGTAGCCGATGGAGGCGAGTCGCTCCTCGAAGGCGCCGCGCCCGGAGTGCTTGCCGAGCGCGAGTCCGGCCGTCGGCATGCCGATCGATTCGGGGCTTATCGCCCGATAGCCCTCGTCGCCCTCGCGGACGAGGGCCTTGTCTCCGACGACGGCCTTGTTGGGCTGGACCCTGAAGCCCGTGACCGCCTGGACGAGCTTCGAGGTGCCGTAAATCTGCGTGGCATCCGCGTCGCAGTAGGCGCCGAGGATTTCCGACCTTATCGCGAGCGCCATGACGAGCTCCTCGATGGCCGCGTTGCCCGCCCTTTCCCCCAGCCCGTTGACGGTGCATTCGACCTGCTGCGCTCCCGCGCCTATCGCCGCCAAGGTATTGGCCAGCGCCAAGCCGAGATCGTCGTGGCAATGGACCGAAAGCGCCGCCCTGTCGATGTCCGGCACGCCCGCGAGCAGCTTCCGAACGAGGCCGGCGAACTCGTCGGGCACCGCGTATCCGAAGCTGTCGGGGACGTTAACGATCGCCGCTCCGGCCTCGATCGCGGCCTGGAAGACGCGGCAGAGGAAGTCGGGATCGGAGCGCGTCGCGTCCTCGGCCGAGAGCTCGACCTCGGCGCAGAGATTCCGGGCCCTTCGCACCATCCGAGCGGTCAGGTCGAGAAGATCGCCCGGCCCGATCCCGAGGGCGCGCTTCATGCCCGGAGGCGAGGTGGGGAGTACAAGGTGCAACCTCGGCCTTTCCGCTCCCCTCACCGCCTCCCAGGCCTCGTCGATTTCCCCGTCTCCCGCCCGCGCGAAGCTCGAGATGATCGGCCCGCGCACTACCCGCGCTATCTCCTTGACCGAGGCGAAATCGTCCGGGCTCGCGGCGGGATGGCCCGCTTCGATGACGTCGGCTCCGAGTCGCGCGATCTGCCGGGCGACCTCGAGTCTCTCGTCGAGACTCATGCAGAGGCCCGGAGCCTTTTGGCCGTCCCGAAGCGTCGTATCGAAGATCGCGATCCTACGCGGCACGCTGGCTCCAAGGGAAGAGAATGATCGGAAGGACGGACGCGGAGATCGCGGAGGAAGGGAGGCCACGGAGGGAAACAGCTAAGGATAAAGGGCGATAAACTTCGAAAAGAATCTCTTCTCCCATCTTCTCGGTATCCTCCGTGATCTCCGCGCCGGATCGCGCTTAAGCCTTCTCTTCCGCGCTCTTGGTCCAGCTCATCATCGCGCGGAGCTCCTTCCCTACCTTCTCGGAAAGATGGCCGGCCTCTATCTCGCGCATGCGGTTGAAGTAGGGCCTATTCGCCTGATTCTCGAGGATCCAATTGCGGGCGAAACTGCCGTCCTGTATCTCGCCGAGCACCTTCTTCATTTCCTTCTTGGTCTCCGCGGTGACGATGCGCCTGCCGACCGTGTAGTCTCCGTACTCCGCGGTATCCGAGATCGAGTAGCGCATGAAGGAGATGCCCTTCTGCACGACGAGGTCGATGATGAGCTTCATCTCGTGGATGCATTCGAAGTAGGCGCTCTCGGGCTGGTAGCCGGCCTCGACCAGCGTCTCGAAGCCCGCCTTCATGAGGGCGGTGACGCCGCCGCAAAGGACGCACTGCTCGCCGAATAGATCGGTCTCCGTCTCTTCCTTGAACGTCGTCTCGAGGATGCCGGCCCTTCCGCCGCCTATGCCCGAGGCATAGGCGAGGGCGAGCTTCTTGGCGTCGCCGGTGGCATCCTGCTGGACGGCGATGAGATCGGGTACGCCCTTGCCTTCGAGGTACTGGCTTCGGACGGTGTGGCCCGGTCCCTTGGGCGCGATCATCACGACGTTGACATCGGCGGGGGGAAGTATCTGCTTGAAGTGGATGTTGAAACCGTGGGCGAACGCGAGGGTCTTCCCGGCCTTGAGGCCCGGAGCGACGCTCTCCGCGTAGAGCTTGGCCTGCTTCTCGTCGTTGATGAGGATCATGATGAAGTCGGCCGCGGCGGCCGCGTCCTTGGCCGTCATCACCTTGAAGCCCTTGGACTCGGCGTCCTTCCAGCTTTTGGATCCCTCGTAGAGGCCGACGATGACCTTGTGCCCGGAATCCTTGAGGTTGAGCGCATGGGCGTGACCCTGGCTGCCGTAGCCGATCACCGCGATCGTCTTGCCCGCGAAGACCCTGGGGTCGCAATCCTTGTCGTAATACATGATAGCCATGTTCCTATGCCTCCTCCCGCGATCTTCAGGCAGATAGCGGGTAATCTATGATCGCTCCCGCCGTGCGGATAGCGGACCCGCAACTGCTAGCGGCGGGTAGTGCGCTGTGGCTTGCTCGCCGCCTCCGTCGCCCTTCAGGGCCGCGGAGGCGGCTAAATAAGAGATAACAAGGAGGGTCCGCGCTGGAGCGCGGCGATGCCGGTCCTGGCCAATTCGCGAATGCCGTAGGGGACGAGAAGCTCGATGAGGCCGTCGATCTTTTCCTGATCGCCGGTGACCTCGATCGTGAGGCTGTCGGCGGCGACATCGACGATGCGCGCGCGAAATATCCCCGCGATCTGTACGATGTCGGGACGGCTTCCGTGCGATGCCGCCACCTTGACGAGGGCGAGCTCCCTATATACCGATTTGGAAGGATCGAGGCGGCGGACAGCGCCGACCTCGACGAGCTTCTCGAGCTGCTTTTCGATCTGCTCGATAGTCGCCTCATCTCCGCGAACCACGATGGTCATTCGCGAGACGCCCGGCTCCTGCGTCTCCCCCACGGTGAGGCTGTCGATGTTATAGCCCCTACGGCTGAAGAGCCCGGACACGCGAGAGAGAACGCCCGCATGGTTTTGGACCAAGGCCGAAAGGACATATCGATCCATAGCGCTCCCATCCAACAGCTAAAGGGTATAGGGGCATTACCGTATCGCATACTAAAACGCTTGTAAAGAGGCAAAAACAATAATAACCGGGGAATTGTGGAAACACCAATGATTGGCCGAGTTTCCGGCGGCTCTATCGGGGCTTGCCTAACGATTCTGAGGGAAAATGCTTCATGCGAATCGAGTTGATTTCATTTATTGAAACAATTCGATCTAGAGATTGGAAATTCGGGTCGAAAGACTTTTCCTCCAATCCTTCTTCTCGCCTTCTTTTTCCCATTGTATCCGACGTTTGACAACGAAGGCATTTGCGCTTTTATCCTTATATTCGACCACTCCGAAGGCCCCCGAGCCGAGATATACGAGTTTTTCCCCCCCGACGAGACTTTCGGATGCGCAAACGCGTTCGAGTACGCAGTCAAAATGGGCGGGCTCGGCCGCTTCCCGGCTGGCGCAGAGGGCCGTGGAAAGATCGTAGACCGGCTTCCCGCAAAGGGGACATGCAGGCATGTCGCGGGCATCCTCGGCTCGAGAAGCCTGAGGAGGCCTCGATCCCTGGTCGTCTCGCGGCCCTTGACGCCCCCTGAAACCCCTATGCCTGCCGTTCCTTCGGCCTTGCCCCTCGTCCCTGCTCGATGCCGCTCCGGGCGGCGTATGACTTTCGGGCTTCTTATCGTCAGCCATCTGTGGCGCTCCTCGATAGAAATCAAGCATATCATTTACCGTCGCGTTAGCGAAGCGTCAACCGCGCGCTGAGCACGGTCGCGATTCGCAAGATGGCTCCATTCATGTAATCCTCATCGCCGAGCTTGGCCTTCAATTCCGCCAGCCGCTTCTGATCCGAGCGGGGGAAGGCGCGATTCGGCGCGCGAATCGGGACAGGGGAGAGGGCGCTTTCCGGATTCCTCACCCGGCCTTTTGCCTCGGCCAGGGCCGACTCTCCGGAGCTTTTCGCCATGGGCACGCCGGCCGCGCGAATCCTTGCGATACTTTCCGTCCGATTTCGCCTCGTCATAGCTCTCCCGTAAAAGCCGAAGGGTAGCGTTCGACGACTTTTCCTCCCCTAACGAGGATGACGTCGAATCGCACGCTCCAGTCATTATATTCTCGATGTCGGGAGAGAAAGATTTTAGCCGTTTCGATAATTCTGCGTCGCTTATCGGTTCCGATCGAGGCCTCAAGCTCGTCCGGCCCGATGCCTTCCCAGGATTTTACTTCCGTGAAGACGATCAGGCCTTCCCGCGCGGAGGCTATGTCTATCTCTCCGCCCTTCCAGCGGATGTTGCGGCCGATTATCGACCATCCCTCCGCCTGGAGGAAGGCTGCCGCGACGTCCTCGCCGATGCGCCCCTTCGCCGCGCTGGAAAGGCCTTTTCGCGAAGCCTTGCCGTCTCCCGGGCCCCGGCTCACGTGCCTGCGAGCTCCTTCGGATCGAGGGCCCGGGCGATGAAGAGGCTCTTTTCGGCTATGAGATCCACCGAGTCGCCCTCGTCGGATTCGTATCGCTTGCCGAATTCGTCCACGATGATCCGCAGCTTGGGCCTCAAGGGGGCTTCCGGGTGAGTCTCGATGACCTTCGCGATGACGGCATTGTTGAGGAGGACGATCGAACCGAGGGGATAGATGCCCATGCTTTTGATGAAAGCCTTGAGGACGTCCGGATCGAAACGGCGCGAGTTGTCGGAAAGCAGGGCCTTCATGGCCGCATAGCCTATCATCGAGTTGCGATAGGCTTTCGCGCTCACCATCGCCTCGAAAGCGTCCGCGACGGATACGATGCGGGCCAGGATATCGATTTCCTGGCCGGCGGTCTTTCGAGGATATCCTTCGGCATCCCAACGCTCATGGTGCTGGAGACCGACGAGACCGACGTCATCGGGATACATGAGTTCCTTCGTGATTATCCGATACGACAGGAGAGGGTGGGCCCGCACTTTTTGCGATTCGTCCTCGCTCAAGACTCCCCTCTTCTTGACTATCGAATCCGGAATCCTGAGCATGCCCGAATCGTGAAGGAGGGCGCCCGAGACGAGATAGGCGAGTCGGTATGGAGGCAGCTTGAGGGTCATGCCGATGACAGCCGAAAGAATGGCCGTATTGACTCCCGCCCTGGCGAGGTCGGGACCGGTATTCTGCGAGCCGAGTATGGCCGATATCGCGGAATCTCGCTCCTCGCGGACAAGGGCGAGGACGCCTTGCGATATTTGGTCCACGGCCTTTGACTCGATCGTCTCGTTCTTGCGGATCTTTTCATAGATCTGGGATAGGCGATCGACGAGTTCGGTATATCGCAGATAGAGTTCCCTGCTTCCCGTGAAGCCCGTAGGCTTAGGCCGCACCGCCTCCGCCGTCTCGGCCGGAGCCGCCGAATCCTCGACGATCGCGCCCTCGGTCAGGACGAAAGCCACGCCCCAGCGCTTCAGGGCGTCTATGTCCTTCTGCTTGACGGCTATGTTGGCGGGAACCAGAAGGTTCTTGTCGTCTATAAACACGTTTTCGGAAAATCGAGATCCTGGCTTGATCTGGTCCAAGGCGATTCTTTTCTTCATACTTCCTCTATCGACTTAACGAAGGCGAAGACCCTCGCAAGGATCTCGAAGCATTCTTCAGGGACGAAATCCCCGACCTCCACCGGAAAGACCGCTTGAACGAGGGAACTGTCCTTTATTATCGGTAGGCCCGCTTCTATCGCGATGGCCAATAGACGATCGGCTGCCCTGCCCTCCGCCTTTGCCGCCAAGAAAGGGGCAGGAAGGCCGACCCAGTAGCGGAGCGCCACTGTCTTGCGCCTCGCGATTCTCCCTTCACGCATCCACGTCGAGCCCTTCGCTTCCGTCGCCCTCCGCTTCCCTTCGAGGCCCTATACTCAGCGAACAGCGCATCGCCGCGAGTTCCGCCTCAAAGGCGTCGAAGGAAACGCCCGCCATCGAGCTCTTTCGGCTTTCAGGCGCTTCGATCCTCAGCATCGAGTCTCGGCCTCCGCCGAAGGCTAGAAGGACCGTCCAATCCTCGGGCTCCGCTCCTTGCGACGCGGAAAAATGAGCCTCGACCAGGCCCGCGCCGCCGCGGACATAGGGCAATTGTATACGAAAGTTTCCGGCGAAATCAACCGCATCCAGGGCGAAGCCGAATGGAACGATAACCCAGCTACCCTCGGGCCCTCGCATATGGTTAAAAAGCGCCAGGCTTGCGCCTTCGCGACCCGGCCCGTCGTCATCCAGGCCTCCCGCGCGAGTGGCGAGGGCGCGTAGGAAAGCGGCGAGAACGCGCGGCAGCTCGGCTTCGGGAACCGAACACTCGATGTCCCGCTCGAGATCGCCGAATTCCGCCCCTCCTTCCTGGCGGGCCGAACCCGCATCCGCCTCCCCTTCTCTCGAGTCGCTCGCGCCGCGACCGCCGAACGAGGGTGCCGCTGCGCTTCCTCGCAGGAGGTCGTCCAGGGCTTCCTCTTCGGCGGGAATCCCCTTCGCCTCCATTCGCGCCGCGAGCTTGATTCTTTCGCCGTCGTCCTGCAAGGCGACGCGTCGAACCCGAGCCAAGGCTCGCGGCTCGGGCGCCATCCCCTCGCGAAGGAGGGCCGCGAGGGCGGAAAAAGCGGCCGTGTCCGGCGGAAGGCCCGCCGCGGAAACCAGGGTCGAGGCTTGAGTCCGCGCTTGCCCCTGGGATGGAGAGGAGGGTTCTCGGCCCGACATTCGGAGGAGAATCGCGTCGCCCGAACGCTCGACGCTGGCTTTCATGAGCGAGCCCGGCTCCAGGGAATGGGCGGAGGATGCGACGAAGAGATCTTTGCCGAAGACCGCTCGATCCGATTCCGAGCGCAAGGAGACGCGATAGAGCGCGGATCCGGGCTTACCGGCCTTCGGATCGGGGCCGATGCGCTCATGGACGCGTATAAAAACGACGGTGCCGGACTCGAGGCTCTCGCCCCGTCCGGCGCCCTTGGGTGCGTCTACTATCCTTAGCGATGCTTCGTTCGGGCCGGCGGTTCTCATCCGAGCTGAGGCCCGGGAACTCTATGAGTTGGCTTCCGGAGCGGCCTCTTCCTTCTTATTGGGGAGGAGGATCTTTACCTTCGACTTCTTGCCGACCTTAGTACGGATATAGTAAAGCTTGGCTCGGCGCACCTTGCCGGCGCGCACGACTTCGACCTTTTCAATCCTGGGGGAATTGACCGGAAATACGCGCTCCACTCCGACGCCGTAGGAAATCTTGCGCACCATGAAAGTCTGGCCGATGCCGGCGTTCTTCATGGCGATCACGAGGCCCTCGTATATCTGGATGCGCTCGGTCTTGCCCTCTACGATCTTAAAGTACACTTTTACCGTATCGCCGACCTTAAAGCCATTCGTTCGGGCCTTCATCTGCGGCGCTTGGATTTTCTGTATTAGGTTCATCGTCTCCCCCTTCGGTAATTATCTCGCGCAGGAGCTTCAGGACATCGCCGGGAAACCTACCCGCCGCAAGAAGCTCCGGACGGTAGGCCAGGGTCTTCCTCAAGCTTTCCCTGAGGCGCCATCGAGCAATATTCGCGTGGTGACCCGAAGTCAAAATCTCGGGAACTCGGATATTACCATGAATCGCCGGACGTGTATACTGGGGATACTCCAGCAGCGCCGGAACGCCGCCGGAGGCGCCGCCATCGGCCTTGAAGCTTTCCTCGGCCAGGGATTCTCCCGAAATGACGCCGGGAACGAGACGGTAGACGGCATCGATCAGGACGAGGGCCGCGACCTCGCCCGAAGAGAGCACATAGTCGCCGATGGAGACCTCGTCGGTTACGTAGCGGTCTATCACCCTCTGATCCACCCCCTCGTAGCGGCCGCATACGATGAGCAGCTCCTCCTCGCCCGCGAAATCCGCGGCCATCTCCTGATTGAAGAGTCGCCCCGAGGGCGTAACGAAGACAGTGCGTTTACTAGGGGAACCGAGGGCCTCAAGGGCGCCGCATAGGGGGCCGGGAAGCATGAGCATGCCCGGGCCGCCGCCGAAAACCTCGTCGTCGCATTTATGGTGCTTGTCGGTAGCGTAGTCTCGGATGTTCACGAGTTCGTACGACACGAGCCCTCGTTCGACGGCCTTCGCCATGACTGAGCTTTCGAAAAAGCCGCGAAGTATCTCGGGAAAGAGGCTGAGGACGACTATCTTCATTTTTCGAGGAGCCAGGGAGCAAGGAGCTCTATCGTACCGCCCGCGATGTCGACCTCGCCGACGAACTCTTTGCGAAAGGGCACTAGCGAAACGCGTTCCGCGTTTCGCTTGGAAACGCGTTCCGCGTTTCGCTTGGAAACGCGTTCCGCGTTTCGCTTGGAAACGC